>NZ_JBMKGI010000003.1:0-273181 GCF_049238885.1 Enterobacter cloacae complex sp. BZL2005
TGATGATCTGTTCGTCGGAAAAACGCTTCTTCATGGGGATGTCCTCATGTGGCTTATGAAGACATTACTAACATCGGGGTGTACTAATCAACGGGGAGCAGGTCACAGGCTCGCTGGGATAAGTATCACTTCTCGTGGTGGGCTATCAGAGAGAAATCTTCTGGTGCGATCGTTGGTGCAGCATGCCTCCAGCACCTGGCAAACGTGGAGGGGGCACCATTAGAGATTGGCTGGCGCCTCGTGCCTGAACACAATGGCAAAGGCTATGCTACAGAGGCAGCGAAAGCGATCGTTGATTACGCTGTAGAACGGGTGGGAGCATCTTATCTGGCGGCCGTGGCCGATCCAGAAAATGTTGGTTAACGGCTCAGCGCTGCCTGAAGCGCCATTGTTACTTGTTCCATCGAAAAGTACGGTCAACGGCCTGCCGGTTCTCTTATACCAGACAAATCATGCCGGAAGCCGAATCATGGTGAGCATCAGCGACAGCCATATCCGGGATGCGCTGAATATGCCACTACGTGGCGTGGCGTATTCGCTGCTGGTCGGCAATCGTCGTTTAGGCCAATCAGGCGATGTCTTGACGGCAGCCCATTCAAACAACGATGTTCTGACGGTAAAAGACGTTGATTATGCCTTCGCGATTCAATTTAACGCTCCGCCTCTTTTTAGCCTGACGCGATTATTCGACCAGGCCGGTGGAGTGGTGTTATTTCTGCTGCTCGTTTCCTCTCTTTCTGCTTATCTTCTGCAGCGATATCTGTCTAAGGATATTTCGCCGGAAGAATCGCTGCGGACTGCCATCTACAGAAATGAAATTATACCCTATTACCAGCCCGTCGTGAGCGGTAAAGAGGGGACCTTGCGCGGTGTAGAGGTGCTGGCAAGATGGAAGCATCCGCAATCCGGGTTTATTTCTCCCTCGTCATTTATTCCTCTTGCTGAAAAAACAGGGCTAATCATTCCCTTAACCCAAAGCTTAATGCGTCAGGTTGCAACGCAGATGAATGCAATTTCTACGCTGCTGCCGGAAGGATTTCATGTCGGGATTAATTTCAGCGCGTCTCATATCGTTGCCTCTACCTTTTTTGAAGAGTGTCTGAATTACAAGCGCAGCTTTGTGCAACAGGATCTTAACCTCGTTGTGGAGGTGACCGAGCGTGAACCTCTCCACGTAGATGAACATCTCGTTAAGACCCTGAATGGGCTGCATAACAAGGGATTTGCGATCGCGCTGGATGATTTTGGAACGGGATATTCTGGCCTGTCCTACCTGCAGGACCTGCATATTGATTACATCAAAATCGACCAAAGCTTTGTTGCCAGGGTTAATGAGAATGAGGATTCCACCCTGATTCTGGATTCAGTACTGGAACTGGCAAAAAAACTGTCAATCCGTATTGTGGCGGAAGGGGTTGAAACCCAGGAACAGCTTGATTACCTCATGCGCAATAACATCACGTTTTTACAGGGCTACTTCTTCTACAAACCCGTTCCTTTTAAGGAGTTGATAAAAATTCTGTTATCGAAGCCAAAGGTTAAAGTGAGGGTGGAGTGACGTTTGTCCCGTTGTCAGCAATTCCCGCCCGATACATTCATAAGTAGCGTATAATGCGGCGTCGAAAACCGCTCAACACTTCTCTGGCCAGTACTATGACCCTCAATCGCGTTTGTTATTTACTTCTGATCTTTGCTGCGATCGGCAGTCTTTTTACCTCGAGCCCTTTGGCTATGTGGTTTCTGCTCATCAATATGCTGACGTTGGTCATGTATGGTGCCGATAAAATGGCGGCGCGGAAAGGCATGCGCAGGGTGCCGGAAGCCACGCTGCTGGTATTTGGCGTAACGGGCGGCTGGCCTGGCGCGATTGTAGGCCAACAGCTCTTTCGCCATAAAACACAAAAGCAGCCGTTTAAAACCTACTTCTTCTTAAGCATTGTCGTTAGCATCGCCGTGATGGCGGCGGTTTACCATTTCTCGCCTGTTTCTTCTTTATGGCCGTTTTGACATCAAGTTAACCTGAGTTTTTCAGATGCCAGCACTACGTTGATAAGACAGTCATTCGGATAGCGCGTCGTGAATAAATCCTCCATCACTGCCAATAGTAGTAGGACTATTCTTAAGTTGTTGCTGTTTTTTGCACAATCTGAATAATACGTGCAACAATACGGACGACAACATCCCATGAAAATAGTCTCTATTACGCTGGCAGCGCTGGTGCTTTATTCTGCACCTGCCTGGTCCGCTTTTCAGGAGCGGGAATATAATACCTGGTATATGAAAAATGCGGTGCTTTATGATATGACGCAGACCTCGGAAGGTTTTCCCGTCATGGTGAGCGTATCCCAGCCTGGGAGAAAATCCGCTAATTTGCTGGTGTCATATATTACGGAAGGCCGCTGTGGTGAGAATAATCTGCCGCTTAATGTGAATGGTAAAGTACTGCCCGCCAAATATAATTGTATTCAAATAGGAAAAAACAGAATTGAACATTTTTCAGTGGTGGATGCGGACAGCGTCAATGGCATGGTGACGCATCTGAAATCTGATTTCACTATTCTCCTGCAAAACGATATCAAAATTTGGGCGGCAAATATCAAAGCGCCAAAATACGGGCTAACCCCGCGCTTTTAAAATCATGCTACGCTTGTTTGTTGTATCAGGAGCATGAGTATGAAGAACAAAGACGAACAAACAGGATTAGTGGGGCTGGCGATTGGGGCGGCCGTTATTGGGCTGGTTTCTGCCCAGAAACCAATCGATCGCGACAGCATTGTTGATGAGCTGGTCAGGCTCGGCAGGCAGAAAGGCGATGGTGTAGAAGATGAGGTTTTCGTCAAGGCTGCTGACCTGGTGAGGAAGGGGATCTAGCCATGGCTGATATTCGTCATGCGCAGTGCCATTGTGGCGCGGTGGCCTTTACCGTTGCGCTAACGGATGGCCTGAATACCGCGCGGCGCGCTGCAGTTGTTCCTTTTGTCGCATGCGGGGTGCGGTCGTCGTCTCTGCGCCGCTGTCAGGGATTACCGTGACCAAAGGTGAGGATAAGCTCACGGAGTACCGCTTCAATACGGGAACGGCACGGCACTTTTTCTGCTCGGTGTGCGGAATTTACACGTTCCATCAGCGGCGTTCTAATCCAAACGAATACGGCGTGAATGTAGCCTGCTTTGATAACGTCTCACCGTTCGATTTCCCTGAAGTGACGGTGATGGACGGGGTTAACCATCCCTCGGATGGAGATAGCGGGGTGTTTGGCTACCTCTCTTTTCGCAAGAAAGGAACAGGTCAGGCGTAATTGCCGCCTGGCCACTCTGTAATTAGCCTGGCTATAGTGGAGGGTGGTTATCTGAAACAGGAGAAACTATGCTTTGTGTTGAAAAAGACGATCCGCGTGAGGCCCCTGAATCAGGTGATAAAAAGCCTCAACCCGTAAAAAAATAACGCAACCTGTGCGTTTTCCCGCCACCGGCACTGCTGGTGGCTTTTCATTTCTCAGGGAATACTGTTAACCGCCATCCAGGTGGTTCAACACAGCACTGAGATGCCCGACAATATCAGCAAAATCAAAAATTAACGCCATCCAGATGAGCGCTAAAAGAGTTAGTACGACAACGGATACACGACCAAACAACGCTGTTATCCTTAGTGATGGAAAGGCTATCACCTGAGTTTAAACAGCTTTACCTCAACTTACCCTCAACCACGTGATTTCAGAACCTGCTTTTTGTGACGAACGTCAAGAGATGGGTGAGCCCGCATACTGATGCGGGCTCTGGCAATCAGAACTGGTAAACCAGGCCCAGTGCCACGACATCATCCGTGCCGATGCCGTTGTTTTTGTAGAAGCTGTCATTTTCATCCAGCAGGTTGATTTTGTAATCAACGTAGGTGGACATGTTTTTGTTGAAGTAATAGGTTGCGCCGACGTCAGCGTACTTAACCAAATCCTGGTCGCCCTGGCCGTTGCCAAGGTCCTTGCCTTTAGACTGCAGGTAGGAAAGGGACGGACGCAGGCCGAAGTCGAACTGGTACTGTGCGGTCACTTCGAAGTTCTGGGTTTTGTTCGCCACGGCGTCGGTGTTATCACCGTACGGCGTCATATTGCGGGTTTCAGAGTACATGGCTGCCAGATAGATGTTATTGGCGTCATATTTCAGGCCCGCAGTCCATGCATCTGCTTTGTCACCGCCCGCAGTGGTATTCATCACCTGCTCGTTGGTACGGTCAGAAGAGGTGTAGGCTGCACCTGCGGTAATACCCATGCCGAAGTCATAGGTGGTAGAGATACCGAAGCCGTCGCCGTTCTCGTGACGCGTGTCGCGACCATTGTTGGTGCCTTCCTGATTGTTGCTGGCATCTTCATTTTTGCCCTGATACTGCAGCGCAAAGTTCAGACCCTGCACCAGACCATAGAAGTCGGTGTTACGGTAGGTTGCCACGCCATTGGCGCGGCCGGTCATGAAGTTGTCGGCTTTGGTGTAGGAGTCGCCGCCGAACTCAGGCAGCATATCGGTCCAGCCTTCCACGTCGTACAGTACGCCATAGTTACGACCGTAATCGAAGGAGCCGTAGTCACCCACTTTGATACCGGCGAAGGCCAGACGCGTCCAGGACTGGTTATCAGACCCTTCGGTGTTATTGGCCTGGATGTTGTATTCCCACTGTGCGTAGCCAGTCATCATGTCGTTGATCTGGGTTTCGCCTTTAAAGCCCAGACGCATGTAGGTTTGATCCCCGTCAGCGCCTTTATCATCGGAGAAATAGTGCAGACCATCTACTTTTCCGTACAGATCTAATTTGTTACCGTCTTTATTATAAATCTCTGCTGCATGAGTTGCGCCAGCCATTAACAGAGCCGGAATCATCAGGGCCAGTACTTTTCTTTGCATTTTGATATTCCTTTGCGGTTGTTTTTATTTAATTACCTGTTGAACTTTCCGAATGCGAAAGTTGTCTCATGCTAAATCACTCCCGTGTAAGAGTAATAAATTATAATTGTTACGAACTAAGTAAAATCTAAACTGAATACATCAACGGTAATGGTCATTGGTTTGGTGAATGCTTTAAGGCTAAACATAATAAATTAAAATTATTAATCAGGTATAAATTAAGCTATTCTTGATGGCGTTATATGCCTTTAAGATTATTTATCCATAATTCGCATGAATAATATTTAGGGAACTAAATAGATATTTAATGATTATCTGGATTCGCCCGGTGTGAATACACCGGGTTTTTTTATGGCAAAAAAATGCCCGGACGCGCCGGGCAGAGAGACTAGTCGCTGGTCGATTTTTCGGCTTTACCCGCCAGCTGCGCCAGGAAGTCATACCGTTTTTGCAGATCCGCCGCAGCGTCTTTCCATAGCTGTTCGGCCACTTCCGGCTGCTGCGCGTTAAGGCGGCGGAAGCGCTGTTCCTGCATTAACGTCTCGGCCAGAGCATCTGACGGCGGACGTGAATCCAGTGCCAGCGGTAATTTACCCTCGTCCGCACGGCGCGGATCGAACCGGTACAGCGGCCAGAAGCCGGTCGCGGTTAGCTGTCGCATCTGATCGTGGCTGAGTGCCAGGTCGTAGCCATGCTCTTCACACGGGCTGTAGGCAATGATCAGCGACGGGCCGGGATACGCTTCCGCCTCCTGGATCGCCTTTACCGTCTGGTTAAGCTGTGCCCCCAGCGAGATTTGCGCGACGTAAACGTGACCGTACATCATCATGCTCACCCCGAGATCTTTGCGTGCCTTGCGTTTCCCGTGCTCACCGAATTTCGTGACGGCACCCAGCGGCGTGGCTTTCGACGCCTGACCACCGGTGTTGGAATAACACTGCGTATCCAGCACCAGGATATTGACGTTTTCGGTCAGGCTTAGCACGTGGTCCAGCCCGCCAAAGCCGATGTCATAAGCCCAGCCGTCGCCGCCAATCAGCCAGATCGATTTTTCGACCAGGGCGTCCGCGTCGGTCAGCAGCTGTTCAGCGCCCGCCACGCCCTGAAGCGCCTGACGCAGCTCTGCAACCTGCTCACGACGTACCTCTGGCGTCGCGTCGGCGTGAAGCGCGTCATTGAGCCCGGCGGGGATCTGCCCGGCAAACTGCTCCAGCAGGCGCATCACGCGCGCGCGGTGCTGGTCAACGGTCAGGCGGAAGCCCAGACCAAATTCGGCGTTATCCTCGAACAGCGAGTTGGCCCACGCGGGACCGCGGCCGTTGGCGTCAGTGGTATACGGCGTAGAGGGCAGGTTGCCGCCATAGATAGACGAACAGCCGGTAGCGTTGGCAATCAGCATCCTGTCACCGTACAGCTGGGTAAGCAGCTTGATATACGGTGTTTCACCGCAGCCCGAGCAGGCGCCGGAGTATTCAAACAGCGGCGTGATCAGCTGCGAAGTGCGAATATCAATGCGTTCCAGTTTGCTGCGATCGATTTCGGGCAGATTCAGGAAGAAGTCATAATTCACTTTCTCTTCTTCGACGTGCTCCAGACGCGACATCATATTGATGGCTTTAATCTCCGGGTTCTGCCTGTCTTTCGCCGGACAAACCTCGACGCACAGGTTACAGCCGGTGCAGTCTTCCGGCGCGACCTGCAGAACGTATTTCTGTCCGCGCATATCGCGGGATTTTACATCCAGGGAATGCAGGCTGGCCGGGGCGGCCTCCATCTCTTCCGGCGACACCACTTTGGCGCGAATGGCAGAGTGCGGGCAGGCCGCCACGCAGTGGTTGCACTGAGTACACAGATCTTCTTTCCAGATGGGGATCGCTTCGGCGATGTTGCGTTTTTCCCAGCGGGTGGTGCCCATCGGCCAGGTGCCATCCGGCGGTAGGGCAGAGACGGGCAGGGCATCACCCAGCCCGGCCAGCATCGCCGCCGTCACGGTCTTCACGAAATCAGGTGCCGCATCAGACACCACCGGAGAGCGGTTCGGGCTTGCGGCGTTGACCGGCTGCAGCGGGACCTCAAACAGCGACTCGCGCGCCAGGGCCAGCGCCTGCCAGTTACGTTCGACCAGCTCCTGGCCCTTGCTGCTGTAGCTTTTGGCAATCGCGCCCTGCAGTTCCGCCAGCGCGCTGTCGCCCGGCAGGATATTCGTCAGATGGAAGAAGGCCATCTGCATAACGGTATTAATACGCGCGGCAAGGCCACATTCGCGGGCAATTTTCGCCGCGTTAACCACATAGAAACGGGCTTTTTTCTGGTTCAGCACCGCCTGCACTTCCTGCGGCAGGCGCGACCAGACTTCATCCGCGCTGTATGGCGTATTCAGGAGGAAAATACCGCCAGGCTTCAGGCGCTCGGCCATCTGGTACTTATCAATGAACTGCAGCTGGTGACAGCCAACAAAATCAGCCTGAGAAATTAGATACGCAGAGCGGATGGGCTGTTCGCTCACCCGTAGGTGGGAAACGGTCAGGCCGCCGGCTTTCTTGGAGTCATAGACGAAGTACCCCTGGGCGTACCACGGCGTGGAGTTCCCGATGATTTTGATGTTGTTTTTGGTCGCGGAGACGCTGCCGTCACTGCCCAGACCATAGAACAGCGCCTCGAGTTTGGCGGTCGAGGGCAGGGTGTTTTCCGGCAACGTCAGGGACAGATTCGTCACATCATCATAAATGCCGACGGTAAAGCGCGGCTTGGGCTTCGCTTCGCTGAGCTCGTTGAAGACCGCCAGCACGCAGTCCGGTCCGAACTCTTTGGAGGACAAACCGTAACGCCCCCCGATCACGCGCGGCAGCGTTTCACGTTCGCCATGATTAAAGGCCTCGGCCAGGGCGGTCATCACATCCAGATACAGCGGTTCCGCCTGCGCGCCCGGCTCTTTGGTGCGATCGAGCACCGCAACGGTACGCGCGCTTTCCGGCAGCGCAGAGAGGAGATGTTTCGCCGAGAACGGCCGATAGAGACGCACTTTCAGCACGCCAACTTTTTCGCCGCGCGTCAGCAGCTCATCAACAACTTCCTCGCAGGTGCCAATGGCCGATCCCATCAGCACAATGACCCGTTCCGCCTGCGGATGGCCGTAATACTCAAAGGGTTTGTATTCCCGACCCGTTGCGGCAGCAAAGTCATTCATCGCCTGTTCAACATGGTCGTAAACCGCGTTGTACCACGGGTTGGTGGCCTCGCGGGACTGGAAATAGGTATCCGGGTTCGCCGACGTGCCGCGAATCACCGGGTGTTCCGGATTCAAAGCGCGGGCGCGATGCGCGTCAATGTCCGCCTGCGGAAGCAGATTCAGAATTGTCTCGTCAGCCAGCGGGACGATTTTGTTAATTTCGTGGGACGTACGGAAACCATCAAAGAAATGAATAAACGGCACCCGGCTTTTGAGCGTGGCGATATGCGAAATCAGGGCAAAGTCCTGGGCTTCCTGAACGCTGCTGGCGCACAGCATCGCGCAGCCGGTCTGGCGAACGGCCATCACGTCAGAATGATCGCCAAAGATAGAGAGCGCGTGGGTGGCAACGGTACGCGCAGCGACGTGCAGAACGAAGGGAGTCAGTTGTCCGGCAAGTTTGTACAGCGTCGGGATCATTAATAACAATCCCTGGGAAGAGGTAAACGACGTGGAAAGCGCGCCGGTCTGAAGTGCGCCGTGGACCGTGGCAATTGCACCGGCTTCCGACTGCATTTCAACCACTCGCGGGACATCGCCCCAGACGTTTTTTAACCCGTTACCCGCCCAGGCGTCCGCCTGCTCAGCCATGGTAGAACTTGGCGTAATCGGGTAGATGGCGATAACTTCACTGGTGCGAAACGCGACTGAGGCAACTGCACCATTACCGTCAATAGTTTGCATAGGACAACACCCTTACATTGCGCAAAAAAATAGGGGTCTGTATTACGGCAACAAACCCTGAATATTATCTGTGTATTCTAGCAAACGGGGGATTTTTCGATTTTCGCTTTTGTGTCCTCGTTATTCCTGCCATCAATGAGTAGATCAAACTTTTGGCAGAAAAATTGCGAGAAATTGTTTCAGGAGCGCATAAATACGCACTTCCGCTCTCGACGACACGGGATGGGATGCCTATTATGCATAGGTTTCGCATTATTCATGGGGGAGAGAGCATGCGCTCAGCATTTTTGGTAGGGTGTGCCGCATTATTGTTGTCGGCATGCAGCAGTGAACCTGTCCAGCAGGCAACGGCCGCGCACGTGGTGCCGGGTATGAAAGCCGCGATGTCCAGCTCCGGTCAGGCCAACTGCGCGATGATTGGCGGTTCGCTGTCGGTAGCTCGCCAGCTTGATGGTTCAGCTATTGGGATGTGCGCCTTGCCAAACGGCAAACGCTGCAGTGAACAGTCGCTTGCCGTTGGAACCTGCGGTAACTACTGATTATTCTGCACGCTTAAACATCAGCGTTTTATCGGCTGTCGCCAGCGTTAACTGGTCTTCAGTCAGGTCGACCTGCGCGCCTTTGCGCAGCATGTCGCCGATGGCCTGATCCAGCTCGTTAAGCTGCGGCTCACTACAGAGCTTGCGCGTCATGGCCAGCGTTTTCACCTTCAGCTCGCCTTCGGACAATTTCCCCTGTCCGTTGAAGCGGTTACACATCTGACCAGAAACGCTGATGTTATTCACCAGACTGATATCTGGCAGTGCGCTAAAACCGATCTCAGGTTGCGTTGTCGCGGTCTTCACGGCCTTACCGTCCACACTTTCCAGCACAAAGCGGTGGTTCTTAAGTTGCTCCGGCTGAACGGAGGCTTTACCCGGATTAACGCAGCCGGTAAGGACAAGACTGATAACACTTAACGCAATGAGCTTTTTCATTTTTCTTCTCAAACTATAAACACTGTGAATCTTTTTCCAGTGTAACGATACTCTGCCATGCGTTAATGGGGTTTATCTGAAAGTGCGGGGAGGAGCCGGGCAACGCAGCGGTTGCCCGGGATGACGTTAATGTGATTTAAACCCTGCCGCCGTCATCAGCATACGGAAGAGCATACTGACCGCAGCCAGCGCCAGTACGCTGCCGCCCCAGATAATGGCCAGCCAAAGCAATCTTTTCCAGACCGGTTGTTGCATCAGTGATAACCCTCCCCATGCTGAACTTTGCCGCGAAATACGTAGTAACTCCAGAAGGTGTAGACCAGGATAACGGGAATGATCAACAGCGCGCCGACCAGCATAAAGCCCTGGCTTTGCGTCGGTGCGGCGGCCTGCCACAGGGTGATTGACGGTGGAATGATGTGCGGCCAGATGCTGATCCCAAGCCCGCTAAAGCCGAGGAAAATCAGCCCCAGCGTCAGGATAAACGGTCGGCTATGGCTGTCGGGATTATTCAGGCAGCGCCACTGATACAAACTAAAAATCACCACCAGGGCCGGGACGGGCAGCAGATAGAACAGGTTCGGCAGCGTAAACCAGCGCGCCGCGATGGCCGGCTGCGCCAGCGGTGTCCAGAGGCTGATCGCCGCAATAAACGCCAGCAGCACGATTAACAGGGTTTTCGATACCTGACGCATCCGCTGTTGCAATGCATTTTCGCTTTTCATTACCAGCCAGGTCGAGCCTAACAGCGCGTAGGCCACCACCAGGCCCGCGCCGCAAAACAGATTAAACGCGGTAAACCAGTCAAAGGGGCCGCCGGTATAGGCCCGGCCGGTGACGCTAAAGCCGTTAATGACGGCGCCCACCGTCACGCCCTGGGTAAACGTCGCCAGAATGGAACCGCCTATAAATGCCTTATCCCAGAAAGGACGGTGTGCTGGCGTGGCTTTAAAGCGAAACTCAAACGCTACGCCACGAAAAATAAGACCGATCAGCATTAATGTGAGCGGAATGGTGAGGGCATCGATAATCACGGCGTAGGCCAGCGGAAAGGCGCCGAACAGGGCGGCCCCGCCAAGCACCAGCCAGGTTTCATTCCCGTCCCAGACCGGCGCGACGCTGTTAACCATCACATCGCGATCGTCGGCGTTCTGCGTGGCCGGGAACAGAATGCCAATCCCCAGATCAAAACCGTCCATCACGATATACATCAGCGTGGCAAAGACGATGATCACAAACCAGATAATGGAAAGATCGATACCCATTACGGCTGCTCCTTATGTTCAGTTGTGACGGCAGAAAGCGGGCGCGCCGGACGTCCGTCGGACTCGGTGGCGAAAGATTCATGCGGCTGCGGGCCTTTTCGGATGAGGCGCACCATATAGCTGTAACCCACGCCAAATACCGAAGTGTAAACGACGAAGAAGGCCAGCAGGCTCACGCTCATATGCAAATCGCCATGGGCAGAAACCGCATCCTTCGTGCGCTGGAGCCCATAGACCACCCACGGCTGGCGGCCCACTTCGGTGGTGATCCACCCGGCCAGAATAGCAATCAGCCCGGAGGGCCCCATCAGCAGGGCAAACCACAGGAAAGGACGGGAAGAATAAATGCGCTTTTTATAGCGCAGCCAGAGTGCCGTTACCCCAAGCAGCAGCATCAGCATGCCCAGGCCCGCCATAATGCGGAACGACCAGAAGACGATGGTGGAATTTGGGCGGTCTTCCTTTGGAAACTCTTTGAGCGCCGGAACCTGTTTATCCAGACTGTGTGTCAGAATAAGGCTTCCCAGCGCCGGGATCTCCAGCCCAAAGCGGGTGCGCTCCTGTTCCATATCCGGCCAGCCAAACAGCAGTAGCGGGGTAGGCTCGCCCGGTGGATTTTCCCAGTGACCTTCAATGGCGGCAATTTTCGCGGGCTGGTGCTTTAAGGTGTTCAGCCCGTGCATATCGCCCACCATGGCCTGGAGGGGCGCGACAATCAGCGTCATCCACAGCGCCATTGAAAACATTGCCCGGATGGCGGGGGTATTATTCCCGCGCAGCAGATGCCATGCCGCGGATGCGCCAACAAACAGGGCGCTGCTCAGGAACGCGGCTATCGACATGTGCAGCAGGCGGTAAGGGAAGGAGGGGTTAAACACCACGGCGAACCAGTCCACCGGTACCACCTGACCGTTGACGATCTCATAGCCCTGCGGGGTTTGCATCCAGCTGTTGGAGGAGAGGATCCAGAAGGTGGAGATAATGGTCCCAAGTGCCACCATGCAGGTGGAAAAGAAGTGCAGCCTCGGCCCGACTTTATTCCAGCCGAACAGCATCACGCCGAGGAACCCGGCTTCGAGGAAGAAGGCGGTAAGCACTTCATAGGTCAGAAGCGGGCCGGTAATACTGCCCGCAAACTGCGAAAAGCCGCTCCAGTTGGTGCCAAACTGGTAGGCCATCACCAGCCCGGAGACCACGCCCATGCCAAAGTTGACGGCAAAAATCTTCGACCAGAAATGGTACAGCGAGCGCCAGACCGGATTTTTTGTTTTCAGCCACAGCCCTTCGAGCACGGCAAGATAGCTTGCGAGACCAATGGTGATGGCCGGGAAAATAATGTGGAAGGATACGGTAAAGGCAAACTGTATCCGCGCAAGGTGAAAAGCATCCAAACCAAACATGCACAACCTCAATGTCAAACGGTGTGCTGTTATGGTATAGGGGCGAAGATCGGACGAGCAGACGCAGAAAAGCGAATTTTAACCATAACAGTTGGCGTAAATTTCACGCTTTAGCCATCTGATATACCTCGCCGTTGTGGAATAAAAATATTCTTTTTATGATTTTTCCGCATTAAACCGCTTGCTTTGTCGTCAGCGTCGTGCGTTAATGGCCTTCTGGTTTTGAGTTCAAATAAATATCTGACGTAGTTTTATAAAGCAGTTCTCATCACGTTGTGCCTCTCCGCAGCCTCTCTTGGGTCTTTATCTACATTCCGATTCGTTTTGTTTAAAACCATTATGCCCAATCGGCCCATTAGTAATTTACGTTTTTACGTTTCAGGAGAAACCTATGACTTCATATATCCATTTTCGCTGCCCATGCTGTCATGGCTCGCAGTACCGTACCTCAGCCTTTGACGTGTCTGAGAAAAACCCGTTTGGCGCGAAATGCATTTTTTGCAAATCGCCGATGATCACGCTCGACCACCTGGCCGCCGCACGCTCCGCTCAGAGCCACGTGACCGAATACCGTAAGTAATTCATCTTCCAGACTATAACAGTTCGCTAAATCTTCTCTTTTTCTCCTGCTGATATACACTGTCGGTCTTAAGGAGAATCTGATGAAAAAATACCAGCGTCTGGCGCAACAAATTATCTCGCAGATTGAGCTTGGCGTATGGCTGCCGGGCGATAAGCTGCCTTCCCTGCGAGAGCAGGTGGCAAGCAGCGGCATGAGTTTTATGACCGTTGGCCACGCGTATCAGATGCTGGAAAGTCAGGGGCGCATTGTCGCCAGACCGCAGTCGGGCTATTACGTTGCCTCGCGCCCGACCGCACAACAGCCTGCGCCACCCGCTCAGGTGATGCGTGACGAAGCGGTGGATATCAATACCTACATCTTCGACGTCTTACAGGCCAGCCGCGACCCGTCCGTTGTTCCCTTTGCTTCCGCGTTTCCCGACCCCAGACTTTTCCCGCTTCAGCAGCTCAACCGTTCGCTGGCAAACGTCAGCAAAACCGCGACGGCGATGAGCGTGATTGAGAACCTGCCGCCGGGAAACGTCGATCTCCGCCACGCCATTGCCCGCCGCTACGCGCAGCAGGGGATGAACATCTCCCCGGAAGAGATCGTGATCACCGCAGGCGCGCTCGAAGCGCTGAATCTTAGCCTTCAGGCGGTAACCGAGCCGGGTGACTGGGTGATTGTAGAAAACCCCTGTTTTTACGGTGCGCTGCAGGCGCTGGAACGCCTGAAGCTCAAAGCGTTGTCGATTGCGACGGACGTTCGCGAGGGGATCGATCTCAATGCCTTAGAGCAGGCGCTCAATGAGTACCCGGTTAAAGCCTGCTGGATCATGACTAACAGCCAAAACCCGCTCGGCTTCACGCTGAGCGCGGAGAAAAAAGCCCAGCTTGTCGCCCTGTTAACCCAGCACAACGTCCCGCTGATTGAAGATGACGTCTACAGCGAGCTCTATTTTGGACGTGAAAAGCCGCTCCCGGCGAAAGCGTGGGATCGTCAGGACATGACGCTACACTGCTCGTCCTTTTCAAAATGTCTGGTGGCCGGTTTTCGCATCGGCTGGGTGGCGGCAGGAAAACACGCGCCGCGCATTCAGCAGCTGCAGCTGATGAGCACGCTTTCAACCAGTTCTCCCATGCAGCTGGCGCTGGTGGATTACCTGGCGACCAAACGCTACGACGCCCACCTGCGCCGCCTGCGGCGTACGCTGGCCGAGCGAAAGCAGCAGGCCTGGCAGTCACTTCTTCGCCATATGCCTGCAGGCGTCAAAATTCACCATAACGACAGCGGCTACTTTTTATGGCTGGAACTGCCGGCACAGCTGGACGCGGGGCTGCTGAGCGAAAAGGCCTTAACGCACCACATCAGCATTGCTCCCGGAAAAATGTTTTCCACCTCTGACGCGTGGACGCCGTTCTTTCGTTTTAATACCTCCTGGGCCTGGGGAGAGCGGGAAGAGCAGGCGGTCATTCAGTTAGGAAAATTAATTAGCACGATGCTGGAATAATCCTTTCTCCGTTATTTAAATAATCAATTCTTATCCTGATGACGGCGCTGCGACTATTTCGCGGTGACCCGTCATAGGAAATCCGCATACCGTCTCTCGCGCCTAACCCCTTGTCTATAATCCAGTTAACGGGGAATGCGCCCTCGGTCACACCTTGATGAAATTTCCTGAAGCCGAACGGTGCGGCGCATTTGCGCGGTCTACGTTTAATAAGGGAGATATTTTTACGGCACGGCTGCCGCTAAATTTCATTGCGACAGGAGTAACTTTATGAGCAAAAAATTTGCCCGCAGCAGCCTGTGCGCGCTCGGCATGACTATCATGGCCGCGCAAGCCGCAGAACCAGCAAAGGCCATTGGCGACGGGGAAGGTCGACTGGATATTATCGCCTGGCCGGGATACATCGAGCGGGGGCAGACGGATAAAAACTACGACTGGGTCACCCAGTTTGAAAAAGAGACCGGGTGTGCGGTCAACGTCAAAACGGCGGCCACGTCGGATGAAATGGTCAGCCTGATGGCGAAAGGGGGATATGACCTGGTGACCGCCTCAGGCGATGCCTCCCTGCGGCTGATCATGGGCAAACGCGTCCAGCCGATTAACCCCGATCTTATCCCCAACTGGAAAACCCTCGACGAGCGGATTGTGAAAGGGGAATGGTTTAACGTCGGCGGTAAAGTCTACGGCACGCCGTACCAGTGGGGACCAAACCTGCTGATGTACAACACCAAAACCTTCCCGACGCCGCCGGACAGCTGGAGCGTCGTCTTTACCAAACAGGATCTGCCGGACGGTAAAACCAATCAGGGACGCGTGCAGGCGTATGACGGCCCGATTTACATCGCCGATGCCGCGCTGTTCGTTAAAGCGACGCAGCCGCAGCTGGGTATTAAAGACCCGTACCAGCTCACCGAAGCACAGTATGCCGCCGTGCTTAAGGTACTTCGCGACCAGCATGCGCTGATCCACCGCTACTGGCATGACACCACCGTCCAGATGAGCGATTTCAAAAACGAGGGCGTGGTGGCCTCCAGCGCTTGGCCGTATCAGGCGAATGCCCTGAAGGCCGAGAACCAGCCCATTGCCACCGTCTTCCCGAAAGAGGGGGTGACAGGCTGGGCGGACACCACCATGCTGCACGCGCAGGCTAAACACCCGATGTGCGCCTACAAATGGATGAACTGGTCGCTGACGCCGAAAGTGCAGGGCGATCTGGCCGCATGGTTTGGCTCCCTGCCCGTGGTGCCGGAAGGGTGTAAAGCCAGCACGCTGCTGGGCGATAAAGGCTGCGAAACAAACGGTTATAACGAGTTCGACAAAATCATGTTCTGGAAAACCCCCATCGCAGAAGGCGGCAAATTTGTCCCTTACAGCCGCTGGACGCAGGATTACATCGCCATCATGGGCGGTCGTTAATTGCCCGGGAGCAGAACATGACGTACGCAGTCGAGTTTAACAATGTTTCCCGTCTGTACGGCGACGTCCGGGCGGTGGATGGGGTCACCATTGCGATCCGCGACGGAGAGTTTTTCTCCATGCTGGGGCCTTCGGGCTCCGGCAAAACCACCTGCCTGCGTCTGATCGCCGGTTTTGAACAGCTGTCAGGCGGGACGATTTCCATCTTCGGCAAAGAGGCGAGCGAACTGCCCCCCTGGGAGCGGGACGTGAACACCGTGTTTCAGGACTACGCGCTGTTCCCGCATATGTCGATCCTCGACAATGTTGCCTACGGGCTGATGGTCAAAGGCGTCGACAAGAAAAAACGCCATGCCCAGGCCCGCGATGCTCTGGAAAAAGTGGGCCTGAGCTTTGCCATCGCCCGCAAACCGTCGCAACTTTCCGGCGGCCAGCGTCAGCGTGTCGCAATCGCCCGCGCGCTGGTAAACGAACCGCGCGTCCTGCTGCTGGACGAGCCTTTAGGGGCGCTCGATCTCAAGCTGCGGGAACAAATGCAGTTCGAGCTGAAGAAACTTCAGCAGGAACTCGGTATCACCTTTATTTTTGTCACCCACGATCAGGGCGAGGCCCTTTCCATGTCGGACCGGGTGGCGGTGTTCAATAACGGGCGCATCGAGCAGGTGGATACCCCACGCGATCTCTACATGCGTCCGCGCACGCCGTTTGTCGCCGGTTTTGTCGGCACCTCCAACGTTTTTGATGCGGGCCTTGCGCAGACGCTTTGCGGCATGGAGGGCACCTTTTCCCTGCGCCCGGAGCATATTCGCCTTAATGAACAGGGTGACGTTCAGGTTCAGGGCGTCGTGCAGGCCGTACAGTATCAGGGGGCTGCCACGCGTCTGGAGCTGAAGCTCGCCGATGGCGCCAAACTGCTGGTGAGCCAGGCTAACTTCAGTGACGCCTCGCCGCTGAACGGCATTGCGCCGGGGCAGGCGGTCATGGCGTCATGGTCGCGCGAGGCGATGATCCGCCTTCACGAGGAGAGGTGAAATGGATATGAGCGTTGCGCATCCTCCCGCCCCGCGCGGCCGCCTGAGCCGCATGACGGCCCTGTTCTGGCGAAAGCCGTCGCTCGGTCTGTTCCTGCTTCTGCTTGCGCCGCTGATGTGGTTTGGCATCGTCTATTTAGGATCGCTGCTGACGCTGCTGTGGCAGGGGTTTTACACCTTTGACGATTTCACCATGGCGGTCACGCCGGATCTCACGCTGGCGAACATTCAGGCGCTCTTCAACCCGGCAAACTACGACATCATCCTGCGCACGTTAACGATGGCGATTGCGGTGACCATTGCCAGCGCCATCCTTGCGTTCCCGATGGCCTGGTACATGGCGCGATACACCAGCGGCAAGTGGAAAGCGTTTTTCTATATCGCCGTGATGCTGCCAATGTGGGCGAGCTATATCGTTAAAGCCTACGCCTGGACGCTGCTGCTGGCGAAGGACGGCGTGGCACAGTGGTTTCTCAGCCATCTCGGACTGGAGCCGATTCTGACCTCAATCCTGACGCTCCCGGCAATTGGCGGCAACACCTTGTCCACCTCCGGGCTGGGACGGTTTCTGGTCTTCGTGTACATCTGGCTGCCGTTTATGATCCTGCCCGTCCAGGCGGCGCTGGAACGCCTTCCGGCCTCGCTGCTGCAGGCCTCAGCCGACCTCGGCGCGCGTCCCCGGCAGACGTTCCGCTATGTCGTTCTGCCGCTGGCCATCCCGGGCATTGCGGCGGGTTCAATCTTCACCTTTTCCCTGACGCTGGGGGATTTCATCGTTCCACAGCTGGTGGGGCCGCCGGGCTACTTCATTGGTAACATGGTCTACTCCCAGCAGGGCGCTATCGGCAATATGCCGATGGCCGCCGCGTTCACGCTGGTACCTATCGTGCTGATTTCTCTTTATCTGGCGTTCGTGAAACGTCTGGGAGCATTCGATGCACTCTGAACGCGCACCGCTGTTCCTGAAAGTGGCAGCCTGGGGAGGCGTCATCTTCCTGCACTTCCCGCTGCTGATCATCGCGACCTATGCCTTCAACACCGAGGACGCCGCCTTCAGCTTTCCGCCGCAGGGGCTGACGCTGAAATGGTTTAGCGTGGCGGCGGGGCGCGGCGATATCATCGATTCCGTGACGTTGTCACTTCAGATTGCCGCGCTCTCTACCGCTATTGCCCTTGTGCTTGGCACGCTTGCTGCAGCGGCGCTGTGGCGAAGCGCGTTTTTTGGCAAGAATGCGATCTCTCTGCTGCTGCTGTTACCGATTGCGTTACCGGGGATCATCACCGGCCTGGCGCTGCTGACGGCTTTCAAAACGATCAATCTTGAGCCGGGGTTTTTCACCATCGTGGTCGGACACGCCACCTTCTGTGTGGTGGTGGTGTTTAACAACGTGATTGCCCGGTTCAGACGCACCTCCTGGAGCCTGGTGGAAGCGTCAATGGATCTCGGGGCTGACGGGTGGCAAACCTTCCGCTATGTGGTGCTGCCCAATCTGGGTTCCGCGCTGCTGGCCGGGGGAATGCTGGCGTTTGCCCTGTCGTTTGACGAGATCATCG
The DNA here is from genome assembly GCF_049238885.1 of Enterobacter cloacae complex sp. BZL2005. NCBI lineage: Bacteria > Pseudomonadati > Pseudomonadota > Gammaproteobacteria > Enterobacterales > Enterobacteriaceae > Enterobacter > Enterobacter cloacae complex sp. BZL2005. The sequence goes on from NZ_JBMKGI010000003.1 coordinate 18,521, forward strand.
TCACAACGTTTACGGCGGGACACGAGCGCACGTTACCGCTGTGGTTGCTCAACCAGCTCGGGCGTCCGCGCGACGTGCCCGTCACCAACGTCGTGGCTCTGCTGGTGATGCTGGTGACAACTATCCCCATTCTGGGAGCCTGGTGGCTAACCCGCGACGGCGAAAACATTGCTGGCAGCGGGAAATAACAGTGATTTCAACAGGAAAATGCTATGCAAAAACATCTGCTGATAAACGGTGAGCTGGTTGCCGGAGAGGGGGAAAAACAGCCGGTTTATAACCCGGCCACTGGAGAGGTATTGCTGGAAATTGCTGAGGCGTCAGCGGCCCAGGTCGACGCGGCGGTGCTGGCGGCTGACCGTGCTTTTGCGGCGTGGGGACAAACGACGCCGAAAACCCGCGCCGAGTGCCTGCTGAAGCTGGCGGATGCGATTGAAGCGCACGGTGAGGCGTTTGCCCGGCTCGAGTCCCTCAACTGCGGCAAGCCGCTGCACTGCGCGCTGGGGGACGAAATTCCGGCGGTGGTCGACGTTTTCCGTTTCTTTGCCGGGGCCGCTCGCTGCCTAAACGGTCTGGCAGCGGGCGAGTACCTTGACGGCCACACGTCGATGATCCGCCGCGATCCGGTGGGCGTGGTGGCCTCTATCGCGCCGTGGAACTACCCGCTGATGATGGCAGCCTGGAAGCTGGCCCCCGCGCTGGCGGCAGGGAACTGCGTGGTGATAAAGCCCTCTGAGATCACGCCCCTGACCGCGCTGAAGCTGGCAGAGCTGGCAAAAGATATCTTCCCGGCGGGCGTTCTGAACGTGCTGTTTGGTCGCGGGAAAACGGTCGGCGACCCGCTCACCGGGCACGAGAAGGTCCGCATGGTTTCGCTGACCGGTTCGATTGCGACCGGGGAACATATCATCGGCCATACGGCGTCCTCGATTAAACGCACCCATATGGAGCTGGGCGGCAAAGCGCCGGTGATCGTGTTTGATGATGCCGATCTGGATGCGGTGGTCGAAGGGGTGCGGACGTTTGGCTTCTACAATGCCGGGCAGGACTGTACGGCAGCCTGCCGCATTTATGCCCAGAAGGGAATCTATGCCCAACTGGTTGAAAAACTGGGTGCCGCAGTCGCCAGCCTTAAAATGGGGGCGCCTGAAGACACCTCGACCGAACTGGGACCGCTCAGCTCGGCCGCCCATCTGTCACGCGTCTGTCAGGCCGTCGATGAGGCGAAAGCGCTCGGCCATATCCGGGTTGTCACCGGCGGGAGCAAAAAAGAGGGGGCGGGCTACTACTTCCAGCCAACCCTGCTGGCGGGGGCAAAACAGTACGACGCCATCGTTCAGCGCGAGGTGTTTGGCCCGGTGGTGAGCGTCACCGAGTTTGATGACGAGGCGCAGGTGCTGGCCTGGGCAAACGATTCGCAGTACGGACTGGCGTCATCGGTCTGGACCAAAGACGTGGGGCGCGCCCATCGCCTGAGCGCGCGCCTGCAGTACGGCTGCACCTGGGTGAATACCCATTTTATGCTGGTGAGCGAAATGCCGCACGGCGGCATGAAATTATCGGGCTACGGGAAAGATATGTCGATCTACGGGCTTGAGGATTATACGGTTGTCCGGCATGTCATGATCAAACACTGATCCGCTTAGCCTGGCCGCTTGCGCGGTCAGGCGTTCTCTTTGCCCGCCAGATGTGTTACGTAAGATACTCAATTGTTATTAGCCGTAATTTTTAAGTGGTTATTCTGTAACGAAAAAACTTGATCTGTGTCAACATATGACGCATATTGCGTGCGGTTATTTTTTCGGCTCTGGTATACAGAATGACGTTGTATCAAAAGATGTTGGTTTTTTACGCAATCATGGCTTCCATCTGCGCGTTAATCACCTGGTTCCTCTCAAAAGACCGCAAACGTATCCGCCTGCTGAGCGCTTTCCTGGTGGGGTCAACCTGGCCAATGAGCTTTCCCGTTGCGCTGCTGGTCTCGCTTTTCTGAAGCACGCTTCCAGTTTTAAAAGATGAACATAGCATTCCTGATGTGATAACTGTATAAATACACAGTGCATCGTAAAAGGAGTGCTTATGAACAGTTTTTACTCGCAACAGGCCGGTTGCACCGTGCGCTGGCACGACTTGCCCGGCTCCGGCGATCCCGTGGTGTTCATTCACGGGCTGGGCTGCGCCGCTTCCTATGAATATCCCCGCGTCGTTTTTGACCCGCTTTTTGGCGCGCGCAGAGCGATTCTCATCGACTTGCCCGGCAGCGGCTACAGCGATAAGCCTGAGCACTACAGCTATAAAACCACTGACCAGGCGCACGTTGTGGCGGAGCTGATTGACCATCTTAAACTGGATTCCTTCTGGTTATACGGCCACAGCATGGGCGGCAGTATTGCTATCGAAACGGCGGGGCTGCTGGCTACGCGCGTGAAGGGGCTGATGGTGTCAGAACCCAATTTTCACGCGGGTGGGGGGATGTTCAGCCGGTCAATCGCGGCGCAAAGCGAGCAACAGTTTCTGGAACAGGGTTATGACGCCATGCTCAGCGCAGAAAAATCGGCGTGGGCAGGGTGCCTGCAGAGCAATGCGGCTTATGCCGTCTGGCGCGGTGCATCCAGCCTGGTGGCGGGCGTTGAACCGGAATGGGAAGCGCAGTTTCTATCACTTCCTTGCCCGGTAACGTTGATTTTTGGCGAGCTCTCTCTGCCGGATGACGATGTGGAAAATCTGCAACAGAAAGGCGTTGAGGTAAAAATTATCCCTGCGGCAGGGCACTCTATGTCGTGGGAAAACCCCTCTGCGCTGGCGCAGGCCTTAGCCGGGTGTATGACGATGTGATTATTGTGCAATGTATCATCGTTGCGAAATGTAGGCCGGGTAAGCGCAGCGCCACCCGGCAAGAAGGCGGCTACATTATTAAAGCACGTAGTGCCTGACGAGCGTCAGGCTGAACATCATGCGGGTGATGGTAATCAATGTTCTCGATCGCGCGGCTATAGAGCGCGACCAGCCAGTCGTAAACGTACGCGGTAGCCGCATGGACCGGCTGTTCACCCAGACGCGTCAGGCGGGGCTCGGCGCTGCTCACCACCGGGGTGACGAAGATGGCCTGCCCCTTGCGGATGCGGCTTGCCGGGCGCGTCGCCACGGGGGTCTTATCGTAACCCAGCCAGCCAACGAAATTGCCCATCACGGCATGCAGTTGCGCAGCGCTACTCTTATCCGCTTCGACAATTCGCTGCAGCTGCTGAGGCAGATCCAGCCGGTAGCTGGTGACCACCAGCACATCCGCAATTTGCTGCAACACCGCAGGATCCAGCCCAAGACGGGCGGCTGTCGCCTCGTTGCGGCTCCACTGGCGCAGATGATTTATCCAGACTTTGTGTGCCAGGCGCGCTTTGTCTTTGGTCTGGTACAGACCGGCGCTTTCCTGGGCGTTCTCGGCAAACAGGTCAATGGTATCCGTAAATAGCCCGTTAACCTGCTCCTCGCGCGGCTGCTGAACGGCCAACAGTGTTTCAAAGGCCTTCAGCGGCGGCAGCAGGCCTTCAAGCAGCTCGCCGTGGCGGGCGGCGCTGCTTTGCAGCGTGCGCACCATGTTTTCTGCCTGAGCACGTCGGATACCTGGCTCCTCAACCAGCGGTGCCAGGTAGCTTTGCATCATCGCCGAGAGCTCCAGACGCAGCGCGTTTTTGAGCGTGCCGAGACGCTTCTGTCGCTGCGCGGGCAGCGTGGCCTGAGACAGCCACTCAATGACGCGCTGCATGCTGTGGCTGTCCAGAGCCTGCAGCGTGCCCCAGCGCAGGCCGGGCTTCCCGAGCAGATGCTGTACGGCTTCATCGAGATTCTGCCGGGTGGTAAAGCGCGCGTCGTGCGGGGTGATCGCCCATACCAGACCCGGCAGGGCAGACTCTTCCGCAGGCTGCGTCTCCCTGACCCAGTTCATTAACACTTTTGCTTTTTTGGCCGTCTGTTCGTGCTGCGCCGTCGCGTTGCAGATGACCAGCACATCCGGCTGGAGCTGTTGACGGTAGTGCTCAAGCAGCCACTGGGATTTTGCCTGGCGTAGCGGATCGGCATGGCGGTCTTCAAACACCGGGATATCAATGATATCGACATTATCCAGCGCGCCGTTCTCAACCGGAAGCACCAGTTCACGGGTCAGGAAGGCCAGCACATCGACGGGGAGGCTGATGGCGTTCAGCATCTCACCGTTGTTCAGCGGATGGAGAAGCGTCTCTTGCGTATTCTGCAGCGCTACCGAGCCGTCGTGCGTCAGGAACCCTTCGCCAGGCAGCCCGAAGCTGTCCACCAGCAGGCTAAGGTGGGCAGCAATCTCGCTGGCATGGCTGGTCTGGTGCAGCACATGGGCCAGATTTAACCACTGCTGGGTCAGTTCCTGCTGCTCGCCCCACAGCAGCGACCACACGCTGGCGCGGGTGCTGAGATCGAGCGAAGGCACCAGTTGGGCGAACTCGTGCCACAGGGCATCATCAATTTGCTGTTTCGCGGCGGGTACCGTGCTCTGCCAGAAGCGGGCAATCGCCCCCACGTCCTGCGCCGTGATGCCGGGCACGCTCTGCGGCTGGCGCAGGCCGCGCCATTTCTCCAGGCGGGTCTCGATGACCGCCTTATCCACCGCGCGCATCTGCGGGTGCAGCGTCGTGCGGGCAATAAACAGCTGCACCAGCTCGGCCTCGGTGACCAGGCTCAGGCGCAGCGGAAACGCCTCGTCAAGCGCTTCCGGGGTTTCCCGGGTGAAGCGGACGGCCATGTTGGTCAGGGCATGTCCCGGATTGATATGCGAAAAATAGTCAAAGGTGCGCTGGCCTGGCGTCACGTTCAGGCGTCCATTGCCGCTGCCGCACAGCGACAACAGCAGGTGCGCTTTCGCGCTCTGCGAATGGCCGTAAAGCCCGATGCTGCTCTGGCGGGTCATAGCGCGTTCAATGGCCTGCTCGCGCGCCTGCGCCGCGTTGATGCGGGCAAGCAGGGCGTCGGCATCGTTATCCAGCACGGGGGCGTTCAGGCGCGTCTCGTTGATCCACCCGATTAAGGCCTGAGTGGTGGTGGTCGTCGCTGTCATTTCAGGTATACGCTCCCGCTGTCGATCCAGTAGTGGCTGCCGCTGTGTCGGCGGTCGGCCAGGGTATTCAGTTTGAAGGTTAAGGCGTCAGGCGCCACCGGCGTGCCGTCCTGCAGCCAGGCATCGCTCAGCTCGAAGGCCTCCGGGCCTTCCTGCTTGCTGCCGCCGCAGAGTTTGAGTCGCACGTTCAGCACGCCGTCGCCGGCAATCGCTTTTGCCAGTTCGGCCGAGTTAATGCTGAGCGTGTAGAGCGGCGTGGCAGGCCAGCGCGCGTTCGCCAGCTGGCGGAAGCCGAGGGTGACGTTACCGCGCAGCGGGAAGTGCAGACGCGCGTCAAGCTTCGCACCGGGTTTATCAAGATCGATATCCTGATACCAGACGTTTTCCTCGCGCAGGGTATTGACGGTGTTATCCAGCACGCCCAGATAGCGCACGGTGGAATACGCGCCAATGTCCGCGGCTTTAAAGTTGAAGCGCGGCAGACGCAGGTCAAGCGCAAGGCTGCAGAGCATGGCCCCCACGGCAGCGGTCGATTTCGGGTTGCCAATGCGCCCCTGCTGGCTGAACGGATACCACTCATGCACCTGGTATTTATCCAGCCAGACGATGCGGTTGACCGGCACCGGCTGCAGGTGGCGAATCAGCGCCTGAACGCCAGGCAGGCAGCCCGGGCGTCCGGTGATCAGCAGAATGTCGCAGCTATAATGGGAGATCGCCTCACACACCGCATGGAGCGGGGAGGCCAGCGTAAACTGCCCGGCCAGCATCGCATCCTGCATTTCGCGGAAATTGACGTGCAGCGGCACGGCGAAGAGGTCAAAAGCGTCAGAACCCGCAGGCAGGGCATGGTCGATCGCCTGCTGCAGATAGTTCATCACGTTGCGGGTCGGCTTCTGCGGCAGGAGATCGCCAAAGGTGGCGTGCAGACCAGCCAGCGGATCGTCAACGTCGCTGGACTCCCACCCGGCAAGAATCGCATGGCCAAGCGGCATAAACAGCTGCAGCGCCGTCTGCTGGCGCAGTACGGCCTGGGTATCAATGCGCCCGGAGTCGCCGAACAGTGAAGCCATCAGCAGCGAGGCGTCTGCGATACCGGATTTTTGCAGCTGCGTTTGCAGGGCGGGCAACACGTAGCGCTGAATCACGTCCAGAAGCGTGTCGTCGCCCGCCACCTTAAAGCCTTCACGGAACAACAGCTGCGGGGTGATTTTGACGTTATTGCCGGAGCCGTCGTCCAGCTGGTAATGGGTGATTGCCATATCCGTTGTGCCGCCGCCGATGTCGATGGACGCGACGCGCAGCGCGCGTCCCGGCTGGCTGCCCGGCTCAGGCTCACGGTCCGGACGGGCAAGGGAGGCGAAGAAGGCTTCGGTCTGGCCGCCAAAGCGGGAGATGGCTTCGTTATACAGCCAGACCAGCTGACCGCAGCTGGCTTCATCCCACTCCATCTGGATTTCCGGTACCGGCACCACGCTTTTTTCCTGCTGTTTGCGGGTGACAAAATCCTCATCCTGCGGGTGCCAGCCCATCGCTTTCCAGACAATGGCGATGGCTTCAAACATGCGGCGTCGGAAGATCTCGCGCTCCTGCTTTGGCATGGCGGAGGGCAGCGTCAGGATCAGCGTGCGCAACTGGCGCGGCGAGGCAGGGAAGCCCAGGCGCAGGCGCGTGGCGACGCTGTTGATCTGCCCCAGCGCCTGTGCCAGCAGCTCGCACAGCATATGGGTCATCAGGGTGCTGCGGCTGTACTGCGGCGAGAAGACCGGCAGGCGCTCGTCCTGCGGCAGCGTGAAGAGCGGCTCGCCGTCATCGTTCATCAGGTTCATCAGCGGGAACGCGGTGGCAAGCGGTTCACGCTGGGTCTTGCTGTTCATCTGGCTAAAGCGCCAGTCCTGTACGACCGGGGTTTCATCCCACAGGTAGCGACGCGGGCTGGAGATACCGCTGTTGCCCTCGGTGCCCAGACGTTGCATCGCCAGCTTGCGGGCCTCATCGCCGACGCGGACAATCGACGGCCAGACAAAGGCGTCTTCGCGACCGCTTTCCACCGAGAAGTGCTGCTTGCCAAAACGCGCTTCCGAAAACTCGAGACGGCTGGTGAACAGCGGTTCGTTCAGGAACTGCGGCTCGCTGAGCGAGCGGACCTGCAGCTCGGCGGTCTGGCGCAGCCCATCGTTGGCATCGCCGTGGTCTTCAATAATGACGCCGCAGGTGTGGGTATTGCCCACGTCGAGGATCAGGTCGACCGGAATGGCAGGCGTGCTGAGCGTATGGGTGACAAATTTTACTTCCGGCACGGTGAGCTGTTCGCCGAGCATGGTCAGCAGGTTGAGCCAGTGGGCCTGATACTCAAAGCTGCGCATCGCCTGCTGCAGGTCGCGTTCAGAGCGGTTCTCAACGCCGTCGGCATACTGGATAAACGCCTCGCGCAGCCAGCCGTCAATCCAGGTCTGATCGAGGAAACTGTCTACCTCGCTATCGCGCCAGGCCAGCGCGAAGCGGGTGCCGTTCAGAATATCGTTTTCCACCGGGGAGAGTGCGGACGTGGCATGGTCGGCAATCTGGCTGTCAAGCGCGAGGGTCACGCGGTGGGTATTGCCTGCCGTGTCGGGGGTCTCAAGCTTGCGCACCTGAACGCGCGCCCAGTTATCCGGCCCTTCCACAAACGTCCGCGGCGGGTTGAAGCGCAGGAAAGGAACCGGAAGCCAGACGCCATCCAGTACCGTCAGCGACTGATGCAGCGGGATAGTGGTTTCCGGCTTGACCACTTCAGGCTGGCCGCCGTTCATGCCCGGCAGGGTATAGCGACCGTTGACCAGGTCGAAATCGAGGCGCAACAGCGGGCCGTTCGCGGTTTTACGTACGAAGCGCCCGTTGCTGGCGGAGTCCTGCGGCGTCAGACCGAAATCGAGGAACTGCACGCCGCTGTTGGCAATAAGCGTGACGCTTTGTTTATAGTCGCAAAGATTTACCAGCATAGGATCAGGCACCTGCTTTCTTGAACGTCAGTGGGACGACGGTGTTGGCATCATAACGGGCGCGACATTCTGCGATATCGCTGGTGCCTGCTTTACAGGCCACTTCCGGCATCGGGTAGCGGGAACCGTCGGTGCAGCGGGCAGTACCGCGACTCTTAATCATCAGCTCGCCATTGCTGTGCAGCCCGGAGAAGACCTCCGCGCGGCAGACAATGTTGTCGCCGTGGACAACGCGGGCGAAACCTTTATTGTTCTGGATCTGATAGCGCAGCGACGGCGGCTTGCCGGTCACCGGATCCTTCACGTCGAGGATGGCGCGCCAGGTGCCGTTCAGGAAGCGCGTCGAGCCCGCTTTCACCTGATTCGCTTCCATCACCATGGCGTCTTTCGGAATGGCGACAATCACCACCGGAGCGGGTTGTGGCGCAGCTTCAGCCGGAGCCGCTTCTTTTTCTTTGCTGGCCACGACCTCTGCCTGATGCAGCGGTAGCTTCATCGCCAGCGGTTCAACCGCCTTGATCGGCTTTGGCGCAATCTCCACGGGTTCAGGTGCGGGCGCCGGGGCGGGCTCAGCGGAAGGCGCCTGTTTTGGCCACAGCAGCGGGGCGGCAACGGCGGCGACGATCACGGCGGCAACCGGCAGGGTCCACAGGGGAACGCGGCGCTTTTTCACGATGTTCGCCGGAACAGGTTCCTGGACTGGTTGCGCAACGACGGGGGCCGGTTCGGGCTCATACAGCTCCTCCGGCGTAATACGCACCACGGTGGACGGGGCGACCAGCGGCTCGTCAGCGTGCTCAAAGGTCATCACCGGCTCTGGCTCAGGCTCGGGTTCAGGATCGTCAATCACAACGGGGGCTGGCTCAGGGATCAGGGACTCACGCAGGCAGTCGAGGACATCGTCGCGCGCGTTCTCGTTGAGGTTTACAAACCCCCAGAAGCTGATGACCGGCTTTCCGTCCACCAGGAAGAGGAAGTTTTCGCCCGGGAACTGAAATGCCTTCGACAGCAGAGAGCCAAAGAGCTGTTGCGCGGTTTTGGGCGACTGCAGGCATTTCTTGCTTAATGACTCGACGCTGGCGAGCGTGTTTTCCAGATAGCGCAGGGCGCGATAGCGATCATCTTCATCGGCCGCTTTCCAGCTGATTACGCACCCTTCAACCGGGGAGTACCAGTCCACGCGGTCGCCGCTGTCGTTGACCTGAGGAATCGCCAGACAGTCGACGATGGCCTGTTGTTTGCGCAAACGGAGCGCTTCCCGGATTTGCAACGCTGATTCGAAAACGGCTTGTCCGCCGCCGCCAACGGCCTGAAAATCATCCAGATTACCGCTGCGTAAAAGAGTTTTTGCCACGATTTGATCCCATATACTTCTTCACACCATTACTTTAACGAAACGAGGAAGCAACCAAACGGAGGAAGAGACGCTAAAAGCGCCGATTTCTTGCGGCATAGAAAGTGACGGTTGTGCTTGACGAATAATGGCACTTAAGGCAAATCATCTTTTTGAGCGCTGGCGGTTAAAACAGCAAAAACCGCGGCTTTAGAATAACCTGATAGTGTTTCGTTATTTGCCAGGTCAAAACGCCTGTGCTGTTATTACTGTCCTATATAATAAAACTGTCAGGGTTATAACCATGTCTACAGGGAAAACACTGCTCGCCCTTGCGCTGAGCGCGCTGTTACCAGCCGGTGCCGCATGGGCGGCAAACAACGACACCCTTATTTACTGTTCAGAAGCCTCCCCCGAGTCCTTCAACCCACAAATCGCCAGCTCTGGCCCGTCTTTTGTGGCCAGCTCTCAGGTGCTGTATAACCGCCTGATCAATTTCGACCCGGTGAAAAATACTCCGGTGCCGTCGCTGGCGGAGTCCTGGACAATCTCCCCGGACAGCAAGACCTATACCTTTACCCTGCGTAAAGGGGTGAAGTTCAACAGCAACAAATACTTCAAACCGACGCGCGATTTTAATGCCGATGACGTTATTTTCTCGGTCATGCGCCAGAAAGACCCTAAACACCCGTACCACAACGTGTCGCAGGGCAACTACGAATACTTTAACGATGTGGGTCTCGATAAGCTGATCCAGGACGTTAAAAAGGTCGATGATTACCACGTCCAGTTCACACTCAGCGAACCCAACGCCGCGTTTCTGGCCGACTGGGGGATGGATTTCGCCTCGATTCTCTCCGCGGAATACGCCGACGCGATGCTAAAAAAAGGCACGCCTGAAAACGTTGACACCTGGCCGATTGGTACCGGGCCATACGTGCTGCAGCAGTATAAAGTGGATTCGCTGATCCGCTACGTCGCGAACCCGAACTACTGGGAAGGCGAGGTGCCGACGAAGCATCTCATCTTCTCCATTACGCCAAACGTGGAAACCCGCCTGGCGAAGCTGCAGACCAACGAGTGCCAGATCGTTCCTGCGCCATCCCCGGTTCAGTTTGACGCCATCAAGAACAACAAAGACCTGACGCTGCACGCCGTCGATGCGCTGAACGTCGGTTATCTGGCGTTTAACACCGAGAAAAAACCGTTTGATAACGTGCTGGTGCGTCAGGCGCTCAACTACGCGACCGACAAGAAGGCCATCGTTAATGCGGTCTTTATGGGATCGGGCACGGTGGCAAAATCGCCGATCCCGCCGAATATGCTGGGCTTTAATAAAGACCTGAAGGACTACAGCTACGATCCTGAAAAAGCGAAAGCCCTGCTGAAGCAGGCGGGTCTGGAGAAGGGCGCGGAAGTCACGCTGTGGTCAATGCCGGTGCAGCGTCCGTATAACCCGAATTCGCGTCGTATCGCGGAGATGATTCAGAGCGACTGGGCGAAAGTCGGCGTGAAGGCCAAAATTGTCTCCTACGAGTGGGGCGAATATCTCTCCGGAATGCGTAAAGGCGAACATGACTCCGCGCTGTTTGGCTGGATGTCCGACAACGGCGACCCGGACAACTTTGCCGACGTGCTGCTCGGCTGCAACAGCATTAAAACCGGCTCAAACGCCGCGCGCTGGTGCGATAAGGGGTATGATGCCCTCGTACAAAAAGCGAAGCTGACCAGCAGCCCGGCCGAGCGCGCGAAGCTCTATGGCCAGGCGCAGGAGATTTTCTATCAGCAGGCGCCGTGGATTGCGCTCGCAAACGGGAAAACGTTCTACGCGACCCGCAGCAATGTGACCGGGTACAGCGTAAGCCTGATGGGCAGCGATTTCTCAAAAGCGAAGCTGAACTAAGCCTTTTTAGCCGGGTGGCGGCTCCGCCTTACCGGGCCTACATTTGGCACCTGTAGGCCCGGTAAGCGTAGCGCCACCGGGCACATAACGAGGAGTGACAATGTCACATTTTAACGAAGTTATCGCCCGCGTCGATGCCGCCATCGAAGAGAGCGTGATTACCCACATGAACGAACTGCTGATTGAATTAAGCGATGATGCGGAGCTGAGCCGTGAAGAGCGCTACACTCAGCAGCAGCGTCTGCGCACCGCGATTTCGCACCACGGTAAGCAGCATAAAGAGGAGATGGACGCGCGTGAGGAACAGCTGACGAAAGGCGGTACCATACTGTAACCATCAAAACTGGCGTCGCGCCACCAGCCAGGCCCCGATCACCAGCATCACCGCGCCGCACACCGGGCCGATCAGGGCGCGCTGCGGGATGCCCTGGCTCCTCAGCACGTCCTGCACCAGCCCGCCAATCAGCTGGCTTGCCACCAGTACGGCGATGGTCGTCGCCGCGCCAACGTTCTGATAGCCGCTGATGCTGGCAAACACAAAAAACGACCCCAGCAGCCCCGGGATAAGCGTCCACCAGCGCACCGTTGCGGCGAGCTCGCTGAACCCGGCGACGCCCTGTTTCAGCAGCAGAATGCTGACAAACAGCACGATGCCGACCAGCGAATTCAGCAGCATCGCGATAAGAATGGTGGAGGAGGACTGGGTGATACGCACCATCAGGGTGTTTTGCACCACCAGGCCAATGCCCGCCGCCACCAGAAACGCCAGCGTCAGTGACTGATTCATGGGATCGCGTCCGGGTCGCTGCGCTCGTCCAGCTGCAGCTGCATAAAGGTTAAGTCCAGCCAGCGGCCAAACTTAGTTCCCACCTGCGGCATTTGTCCCGTCGTCACAAAGCCGAGCGTTTCGTGGAGATGAATCGAGGCATGGTTTTGCGCTTCAATCCCGGCCACCATCACGTGTTTCCCGATGGCGCGGGCCTCGTTAATCAGCGCCTTCATCAGCGTGCGGCCAATCCCTTTGCCCTGATGGGCCGGGTGGACGTAGACCGAGTGCTCAACCGTATGACGGAAGCCGTCAAAGGCGCGCCAGTCGCCGAAAGAGGCGTAGCCGGTGATTACGCCGTCTTCCTCGCTCACCAGCACCGGGTAGCCCGCAAGCGAGCGCGCCTCAAACCAGGCGATTCGGTTATCGGTATCGACGGTTTTATCGTTCCAGATCGCGGCAGTGTGCAGCACCGCGTGGTTGTAAATCTCGCCTATCGCAGCGCAGTCTTCTTTGCAGGCATGACGAACGATCATGATGAAGCCTCTGTGTGTTGTTCACTATAGTATTACGTTATCGCTACGATATTACACAGCTGTATCGCCCGATCGCTACGGCATAAGCCATATTTTTTTGTTATCAAAAGCCCATTGAATTGCCGTTCATACACTATAGTATGACGTCATGAACACCATAACAGACACAATGAATCAACGGATTAGCGCAAGAATTCGCCTTGAACGCGAGTCTCGCGGGTGGTCCCTGAGCGAGCTGGCGGACCGGGCAGGCGTCTCCCGCGCCATGATCCATAAAATCGAGCGCGGGGACAGTAGCCCGACAGCCACCTTGCTTGCCCGCCTGTCGGGGGCGTTTGGCATCAGCATGTCAACGCTCATTGCCCGGGCCGAAATGCAGGAGGGCAAGCTGCTGCGCCTGGCAAATCAGCCCGTCTGGCGCGACCCGCAGACGCACTACCTTCGCCGCCATGTTTCTCCCCGTACCGATCTGCCCATCGACCTTGTTCAGATTGAACTGCCTGCGGGCAGCGATGTTCCGATGCCGGCCTCTTCTTACGCGCTGGCGCGTCAGCTTATCTGGCTGCAGTCCGGTGAGCTGGTGTTTCAGGAGGGCGATACGCGCCACGAGATGCACGCCGGAGACTGTCTTGAGCTGGGGCCGCCTAATGACTGCCGGTTCATTAACGAGACGAACGAAACCTGCATCTATCTGGTTGTACGGCTTAACCAGTCCGGCTCGTAATGCTAATGCGATAACGCCGAACGTGAGCCAGGCTGTAATGACATTTGTACCAGAAGGAGATCCTGATGAATCACTCTGTTTCGCATAACCGCCGCTGGGTGCTGGCCTCTCGTCCACAGGGCGCACCGGTCGCGGAAAATTTTCGTCTGGAAACGCAGCCTGTTCCGGAACTAGGGGCGGGGCAGCTTTTGCTTCGTACCGTCTGGCTGTCGCTGGATCCTTATATGCGGGGTCGCATGAGCGACGCGCCATCCTATTCACCGCCGGTTGAGCTCGGTGCGGTGATGGTGGGGGGAACGGTCAGCCGCGTTGAACAGTCAAACCATCCCGACTTCAAAGCCGGTGAATGGGTGCTGGGCTACAGCGGCTGGCAGGAATATGAACTCTCGGACGGCAGCGGCCTGGTGAAGCTGGGCGAAAATCCGTCTCATCCTTCCTGGTCGCTGGGCGTACTGGGTATGCCGGGCTTTACCGCCTATATGGGGCTGCTGGATATCGGGCAACCGAAAGCGGGTGAAACGCTGGTGGTGGCTGCGGCGACCGGCCCGGTTGGCGCGACGGTTGGGCAGATCGGCAAAATCAAAGGTTGCCGGGTGGTCGGCGTCGCCGGTGGCGCAGAGAAATGCCGCCATGCCGTTGAGGTGCTCGGGTTTGACGAGTGTCTGGATCACCACGCGGCGGATTTTGCCGACCAGCTCAAGCAGGCCTGCCCGAACGGCATTGATGTCTACTATGAAAACGTCGGCGGGAAAGTGTTTGACGCCGTGCTGCCCCTGCTGAACACCTCCGCGCGCGTGCCGGTGTGTGGCCTGGTGAGCGGCTACAACGCGACGGGTTTGCCTGACGGGCCAGACCGCCTGCCGCTTCTGATGGCGATCCTTCTCAAGAAACGCATTCGGATGCAGGGCTTTATCATCGGCCAGGACTATGGACATCGCATCCATGAGTTCCAGGAAGAGATGGGGCGCTGGGTGCAGGAGGGAAAAATCCACTATCGCGAACAGGTCACGGACGGGCTGGAAAACGCCCCCGAGGCGCTCATTGGCCTGCTGGAAGGACGAAACTTCGGCAAAGTCGTGATTCGCGTCGCGAGTGACAATAAATAAAGCGCAATATGGCGGGGTTTCCCGCCATATTTATTTGTGAAGATACGATATATTGTCTTTAATTACTGGACATGACTTTTCGCGCCATCATCCCCGATGAGCCCGAAAACGATAAAAAAAATGACGTTTACTTTTTTTGCTGTTTTTTGTACTTCCCACCACCAGGCATGACGATACAGGATATATCGTACCGGCGCCGTTTTATTAAAACTGGCGTTTAAAAATAGCATTAAGTTTTAGCTACAGGAATTCCACATGCTTGATTTGGATCACTTAGAAAAAGCCCAAAGGGTTAGCCTTACCATGCAGGTTGAACACAGTTTGAAAGGGGCGTTAATTACAGGCTCTCTCAAACCAGGAGCACGACTGATTACGAAAGAGATTGCTGATAAATTAGGCACCAGTATTACGCCGGTCCGAGAAGCGCTGCTGCGCCTGGTCTCCTCAGGCGCGCTTCACGCCACGCCCGCACAGGCGTTTCTGGTCCCTGAAGTGACGCTGGAGCGTTATAACGAGATTAACGCCATCAGAAAACAGCTTGAGCCAATGGCGGTCGCCGCAGCATGCCAGAAGATGTCAGACGGCAAGCTGGAGGCGTTGCGCAAAATGTCAGAGGCTTTCCATGAGGCCATGCGCAATGGAAACGTTCAGCAGGCATTGCATGCGAATCGTATCTTCAGGTTCACGCTTTATCAGTATGCGGAAATGCCTACGCTTAATGCCTTAATTGAACAGCTATGGGTCCGCATCGGGCCCTGCATGAACTACCTGCATCACGAACTTAACGACATCAAAACGGCAACGTATCACTATGACGAGCTTCTTTCGGCCCTTGAGCGGAGAGATGTTGATGCGAACCAGAAGGCGATTGATAAGTTGATTGATGAAGCAGATTCTCTTTTACAGCGACAATATTTTAACTGAGAGATTATTTATTAGAGCGACTATATACCGCCGCTAATTATTTATCTGGTGAATAACTCCTGATGGCTTAATGCCATCAGGAGGGTTATTTCATTTATAAAATAAACTTTTCTTTTTGCTTACTCGAAGCGATAAGAGACCGACAGTCCGACGCCATAGTTACGGCCTGGTGCAGGCTCGTAATAACGACCGTTGGACTCGTTGACAATTACCGATCCCGCGTACTCTTTGTCGAACAGGTTATCGACGCGGCCAAAGACGTCCATTCCCCAGTTGCCGTAGTTAAATTTATACCCGGTATTCAGCCCGACTACCGTATAGGACGGCGCTTTCGCGGTGTTTTCGTCGTCGGCCATGATATCGCTCATGTAGCGCACGTCTGTCCCCGCATACCAGCCTTCCTCCGGCTGCCAGCCAAACGAGGCGAAGCCCATGTTGCGCGCAATCCCCGGCATACGGTTACCGTTACAGTCTGCGTCGCTGCAGACGTTAGTCCGGTAGGTGGCATCCAGGTACGTCCAGGCCATCTTCAGCTTCCAGCTCTCAGCGAACTGCTGATCCAGGGAAACTTCGACACCCTGACGACGGGTTTTCCCGGCATTTTTATAGGTTGTACGGCCGCCGGAACTGGAGTCCACCACGATCTCATCATCCGTATCGGTGCGGAACAACGCCGCCGTCAGCAGGCCGTTGCCGATTCGGGTTTTGCTGCCCACTTCATACGTATTATTCGTGGACGGCTTCAGGCCAATATTCAGACCGCCCTGGTTATCGGCGCGATAGGAGAGCTCGTTGATGGTTGGCGTTTCAAAGCCACGCCCTGCGGCAGCATAGAGGTTCCACGCATCCGTCACCGCATACTTCACGGCGCCCGCCGGGAGCCACTTGTGGTAGCTCGCGTCACCGCTGTCATCGCCGTTGCCCGGCGTAACGTAATGGTCGTTGGAATCAAACCAGACCGAACTGTAGCGGACACCCGCGTCGACAGAGAGTTTCTGCGTCAGCTGCCAGCTCGTTTGCAGATAAGGATCGACGTTCCACATCAGGTTGCGTTCGTCACGACGTTTATCGCCTTTGACGCCGTAGTCCGGCACGCCGTTGCGCATCACGAAGTTCTCGTATCCGCGACGGTCTTCGCTCATGTTTTCGTAGTTCAGACCGGTGGTGAAGGTCACCGGCACCAGCAGCTCGCCGCGGTGTGTCCAGCGAGTGTCCACGCCCTGATAGTGGCGCTGCATATCAATCACCCCGCCGGAGTGAGTGGCTTTTAGCTGCGGCTGATACGGAATCGACTGGTACTGCGTCATTTCACGCTCGCCGGCGTACATCATCACGCTCAGGTCGTCCTGAGCGCTGAGCTGGCGATCGTAGCGCAGGCCGGCCTGGGTCTGCTTGATGGTCTTACGGGTGTTGTACTGATCGCCGCGCGGCGACTGACGCGGGTTGTCCCGCCACTCCTGGTAATTCAGTCCACCCGGATCGTTGGCCTTCATGTCCACGCTGTTGAAAATCAGCGTCAGCTTGCTGGCGTCGTCAATGCGTACACCCAGTTTGGCGTTAGCGAGATTTTTCCGCGCGCCGCTGTGGTCGCGGTAGCCTTTGGTGGTGAAGCGGGTGGTGGAGACGGTGTAATCCACGTCCCCGGCGTGGGTGCCGTCACCCATCGCGCCGGTGGCTTTCATGCCATAGCGCCAGGTCCCGTAACTGCCGTAATAGCTGCTGGCTTCAATGGTTGGCGGCTGCTGCCCGGTCTGGGTGTTGATGTTGATTACGCCGCCAGAGGCGTTGCCGTACAGGGCAGAGAAGGGACCGCGCAGCACTTCAACGCTCTCCACGCTGGAAAGGTCGATGTTGGAGGTCTGACCCTGTCCGTCCGGCATGGTGGCTGGAATACCATCGACGTACATACGGATACCGCGCACCCCGAAGGTTGAGCGGGCGCCAAATCCGCGCATCGAAAGCTGGAGATCCTGGGCGTAGTTTTGACGGTTCTGAATTTGCAGCCCGGGTACGCTGCCAAGGGATTCAGACAGGTTAATGCGGGGCGCGGCCTGGCGCATATCGTCGCCATTGACGACGCTGACCGCGGCCGGAGTATCAAGCTCCGATACGGTTTGCGGCGTGGCGCTGACGATCATGGTCTGTTCCTCTGCGCTCACGGCGGTGAGCGGCGCAAAAATAACAGGAACCAGCAGCAGCGGGAGAGAAGCCTTACGGGCAGAAATGATTTTCATGAATAAAACCGGTTGTGGTGTATAAACGAACCAAATGGAACATGTCCATATATGTTAAAGGTTTTGTAAAAGTTTTGAAAACTATAACCGCACATTGCGTTAATGGAAGGCGAAGCGGGAAAGAAAAACTCCACATTTAACACATTAATGATTACTATTCTCATTATCAAAAGACAATGCCATGACGTTGTCTGCCGGAAGTGATGTCAGCCCAACCCCACTTTTCAGAAAAGGAATTGATATGTCTTTACGTCAACTGTGCTCGCCGCGTCTGAGCCTGTCGCTGCTGTCTGCCACTTTACTGCTTGCCGGGACGTTCCAGGTGCATGCCGCCGAAGAGGTACTGCGTAAAGCGGTGGGCAAAGGGGCGTATGAAATGGCCGTGAGCCAGCAGGAGAATGCGCTGTGGGTGGCGACCTCGCAAAGCCGTAAAACCGACAAGGGCGGGGTTGTCTACCGTCTTGATCCGGTCACGCTGGACGTGACGCAGGCAATCCATAGCGATCTGAAACCCTTTGGTGCCACCTTTGACAAGGCGACTCAAACGCTGTGGTTCGGCAATACGATCAACGGCGCGGTAACCGCGATTGATGCAAAAACGGGTGACGTAAAAGGGCGGCTGGTGCTGGACGGGCGTCAGCGCAGCGAAACCGTCAAACCGCTGCAGCCGCGCCAGCTGGTGGCAGATGACGCGAGCAACACGATTTACATTACCGGTGTCGGTAAAGAGAGCGTGATTTGGGTCGTGGATGGCGCCACGCTGAAGCTGAAAGAAACCATTGCCAATACGGGCACCTACAGCACCGGCCTGGCGCTGGATGCGCAGGCGAAACGTCTGTACACCACGAATGCGGACGGCGAACTGGTGACGATTGATACGGCCAGCAATAAAATTATTGCCCGTAAAAAGGTGCAGGATGACGGTAAAGAGCACTTCTACCTGAACCTGAGCCTCGACACTGCCGGTCAGCGCGCGTTCCTGACCGATTCAAAACAGCCGGAAGTGCTGGTGGTGAGCCTGAAAGACGGTAGCGTGATCGAGAAAATCGCCGCGCCGGCATCCCTGGCGGTCCTGTTTAACCCGACCCGCAATGAAGCCTATGTGACGCACCGTGAAGCCGGTAAGGTGAGCGTGATTGACGCGAAATCGTTTAAGGTGACGAAAACCTTCGACACGCCGGTCTACCCGAACAGCCTGGCGCTTTCAGCGGATGGCAAAACCCTGTACGTGACGGTGAAACAGAAATCTACCCGCCAGCAGGAAGCCACCCAGCCTGACGATGTGATGCGTATTGCTCTGTAAGATGGGATTGCCCGGTGGCGCTGCCGCTTACCGGGTCTACAAAACCATGAAATGTAGGCCGGGTAAGGCGAATCCGCCACCCGGCTTTTTTATTAACGCGAGGTTTCTTCTACCAGCGGGGCGTCGTGTTTTTCATCGTCAGGATGAACCGGCGCGGTGCTGTGAATTTCATGAACGCGTTTACGCACGCCGAACCAGCCCGCAATCAGCAGAACGGCCAGCAGCGGAATGGTCGCGATGGTGTAGGTGCCGTTCGGGTAGTCGAAGGCCATCAGCACCAGCACGCTGAACAGGAAGAGCAGGGTGAGCCAGGAAGTCACCGGCGCGCCAGGCAGCTTAAAGCTGACGTCAGCGGCTTTTCCTTCTTTAATCGCTTTGCGCAGACGCATCTGGCAGACCACGATAAAGCCCCAGGACGCGATAATCCCCAGTGCCGCCACGTTCAGAACGATTTCGAATACCTGAGACGGCACCAGATAGTTCAGGAACACGCCGAAGACATAGACCACCAGCGTCGCCAGAATACCGGCGTACGGCACGTGCTGCTTGCTCATCTTGGACATGAACTTCGGCGCAGAACCGCCCATGGACATGGAACGCAGGATACGACCGGTCGAGTAGAGGCCGGAGTTCAGGCTGGAGAGCGCTGCGGTCAGGACCACGATGTTCATGATGCTGCCCACGTACGGCACGCCCAGCTTCGAGAAGAAGGTGACGAATGGACTCTGGCCCGCCTGATAGGCGTTCCACGGCAGCAGCAGCACCAGCAGCACCACGGAGCCGACGTAGAAGAGACCGATACGCCAGATCACGCTGTTGATGGCTTTTGGCACCATCGTCTGCGGATCTTTACATTCACCTGCTGCGGTGCCCACCAGCTCGATGGAGGCGAAGGCGAACACGACGCCCTGAACCAGCACCAGCGCAGGCAGCAGACCGTGCGGGAAGAATCCGCCGTTATCGGTTATCAGGTGGAAGCCGGTGGCATTGCCATCCAGCGGCTTACCGCTGCCGAGGAAGACGGTACCCACGACCAGGAACACCACGATGGCCAGCACTTTAACCAGCGCAAACCAGAACTCCATCTCCGCGAACCACTTCACGCCGATCATGTTCATGGTGCCGACAATCGCCAGGGCGCCAAGCGCAAAGACCCACTGCGGCACATCGCCAAACGCGCCCCAGTAGTGCATATACAGCGCAACGGCGGTGATGTCGACGATACCGGTCATCGCCCAGTTGACGAAGTACATCCAGCCCGCGACGTAAGCGGCTTTTTCACCGAGGAATTCACGGGCGTAAGAGACGAAGCTGCCGCTGGAAGGGCGATGCAGTACCAGCTCGCCCAGCGCGCGGAGAATGAAGAAAGAGAAGATCCCGCACACCAGATAGACCAGGGCGAGAGCCGGGCCAGCCATCTGCAGACGTGCACCCGCACCTAAAAACAGACCCGTTCCGATAGCGCCGCCGATGGCGATCATTTGAACCTGACGGTTGCCCATCGCTTTGTGGTAGCCCTCTTCGTGGGAGTTCAACCAGCGACGTTTAGCAGCGTGATGATCGGCTGCGCTTTTATTGCTTGTTTTCATTGAGTTACCTGTTTGCCTGTCTGAACCATTATCGTGATAGTCCTGCCTGGCAGAGCGCAATACAAACGATTGCTTCTGCGCAAACACATGTCGCCTTCCCAGTCATTCTGCGTATGGATAAGGCGAAACATGGCGAGGCATCCTACCTGCAATTCATAAGCGACGCAAAATATAACCGTGCCGAAAGTGATGCACGTCGAAGGAAATCGTGTGGTCAGAGCAGACGGGGATCACAACACGCTGAAACGTGATGAGTTTTTAGTCAAAACAATGGTGGGGTTGATTATTTAATCATCAGATTCTCTTAATTATTACCAGATGGTATAAATTTTTGCTGCTGCAGGGCATCGAGAAGTAACCTGAACGCGGTTGTGTGCTGCCGACGGCTCGGATAATAGAGGTGGTATCCTTCAAACGTGGGGCACCACGATTCAAGGACCCTGACCAGCCGTCCCTGATTCAGAGCGTCCAGAACCGAGGACTCGGGCACGTAGGCTAATCCGAGACCATTCTCCGCGGCGTCGATGCGCTGCGACAGGTTATTGAGCGTAAGCTGTCCGTCAACCCGCACGCGAAGCTCGCGCCCGTCGCGCTCAAATTCCCAGTCATACAATCCCCCTCGGGTGGGCAGGCGGAGATTGATACAGCGGTGTTCACCCAGCTGCTCCGGCACGAGCGGCACGCCAAAACGAGCCAGGTAATCCGGGGAGCCGACGACCGCCATGCGCATGTCCGGCGCAATCCGCACCGCAATCATGTCTTTTGCCACCTGTTCACCCAGGCGAACCCCCGCGTCGAAGCGGCCATCGACGATATCTGTCAGGCCATTGTCGACCGTCACTTCGACGTTAATGTCAGGATATTGCAGCATAAAAGCCTTCAGTACCGGCCAGAGGACGGCGTCCATCGCGTGCTCGCCGGCGACGATGCGGATAGCGCCTGCGGGTTTGTCGCGGCTGCTGCGAAGCGCCGTGAGTTCCTGTTCGATCTCCAGCAGATGCGGGCTGAGGCGCGAAAAAAGCTGCTCACCCGCGGGTGTCGGAACCACGCTGCGGGTTGTGCGGGTTAACAGGCGAACGTCTAATCGTGCTTCAAGCTTGCGCATCGCATGGCTCAGTGCCGATTGCGAGACGCCCAGCTGCGCCGCTGCGCGCGTAAAGCTACGCTCGCGGGCCACCACCATAAAGGAGAGCAGATCGTTGAAATTATCTTTTAGCATCGCGGTTCTATTTATGAGTTTCAGTCATGTGTCCTATCTGATTATGCACCCTAATGCTGCGGAGTGCTTTGCGCTACTGTTAACGCAACAGTCAACGAGGAGCATAAGATGAAAATTATCCGCAGCGGTTCATTACCTTCAGTACGAGGACCGGAAGCCTGGTTTACCGGGGCTGTTCGCATTGACGCGCCCTTTCAGGCGACCGAACCTGCCAGCGTCGGCGGGGCAACCGTAACCTTTGAGCCGGGCGCGCGCACGGCCTGGCATACGCATCCCCTGGGACAAACGCTGATTGTGACGCAGGGTCGCGGCTGGTTACAGGCGTGGGGCGAAGAGGCGGAAATCCTGAATCAGGGCGATATCGCCTGGATCCCACCCGGCGTGAAGCACTGGCACGGCGCAAGTGCGCAAACGGCGATGACGCATCTTGCCATCGCCGAAGCGGTAAACGGCAGCCCGGTAACGTGGCTGGAAAAAGTGACCGACGAGCAGTACCCGAACGGCTAACCGCCAAAAACGGCAATCGCCTGCTGCAGGCGCGTCGTCCGCTGCGTCAGGTGATTCGCGGCGTGAGTGACGTTATCCACCATCCCCGTATTGCTCTGGGTCATTGCGCCGATACGGGAGAGGGAGGCGTTGATGAGCGTCAGCGCCTGGGTTTGCTCCTGCGTAGCGTGGCCGATCTCCTTAATCAGGGAGGAGACCCGCAGCACGTTGTCGATCATAACCGTCAGCTGTGATTCGGTTTGTCCCACCTTCTCCACGCCAGCGTTGACGCTGGCAACGTTTTTCTCGATCAGCGCTTTGATCTCTTTCGCCGCCGTCGCGGAGTGCTGCGCAAGATTGCGCACCTCAGCCGCGACCACGGCAAAGCCGCGGCCGGCTTCACCCGCGCGCGCCGCTTCCACGGCGGCATTCAGCGCAAGAATATTGGTCTGGAAGGCAATACGATCGATAACGCTGATAATATCGACGATCTGGCCGTTATCCTGCGAAACGGACTGCATCATACCGATGGTCTCTTTCATCATCGCTTCCCCGCAGTGGGCGCTGTCGCGGGTGCGATCCGCCATCTGAATCGCCTCGTTCGCGGTTTCGGCCGTCTGCTTCACGGCGCTGGCGATCTCTTCCACCGCAGATGCGGTTTGCTGCAAGAAATCGGCGGTTTCTTCAGAACGCGCCTGCAGCGCCGCGCCTTCTTTCGCGACCTGCTGGCTGATGGTGCCAATACCGCTGATTTGCGCCCCGACATCATCAACCAGCGAGTTCAGGTTTAAACCAGACTGATTCACCAGGCGCATCATCAACCCGATGTCATCGATCCTGTCAAAATGGTAATAGTCCGTTTTACGTCCTGAAACCACGCGCTGCATCTGTTGAACAATGGATTTTACCGGCCGGGCGATCTGCGCGTGGAGATAACAGGACAGCGCAGAAAAAAGCAGCACCAGAGTGGTGGCCTGAACGAGACGATCGCGGAATAAATACATCGCCAGGCAGGAAAGTAATGCTGTCACAGTAATTCCAAGCTGAATTCGTTTTCCGGTACTGAGACATTTAAAGAGCGACAAAAAGGAAAATAAACCGCGCCGAACGAACAGTCCTTTATAAAAACGATAATGTTTTAATTCATTATTACGTACTTTTGCATACAGATTTTCACTGGCCGCGATCTCCTCCCGTGAGGGGATATTGCGCACCGAAATATAGCCGGTCAGGGATTCCCCCTGCCAGACCGGCGTCACGTTGGCCCGCACCCAGTAGTGATCGCCATTATGACGACGGTTCTTCACCAGCCCTGTCCAGGTCTCGCCCTGCTGGAGGGTAAACCACATGTCGCCAAACGCTTCGGCAGGCATGTCGGGATGGCGGATGAGGTTATGCGGCTCCCCCAGAAGATGCTCTTCTTTATATCCGCTGGCTTCTATAAAAGCGGAGTTGGCATAAGTTATATGACTTTTTATATCGGTGGTGGACATTAACGTCGAACCAGCGTTAAGTAAATACTCGTTTTGTGTAACGGGGGTGTTACGCCTCATGAGTAACTCCATGATGTTGTGCAAGAATAAAAACCCGGAAAGCGCTCCGGCAAGATAAAACTGATTATTTTAATAACGGTCTGTGCATATTCTCGCTGAAATTGAGATCCTCCGAAATACCCGGCACCCATTATTTTTAATATGTTAATGTTGTCGAATGTAATAAAATTGAAAATATTTTAGTGGGTGTTATTTTGAATCGATTTAAATAAATGACATAAGCCAAACTGCAAGAGGGAGATCGTCTCTCTGGAAAAATTGTCATGCTGAAATAGCGTTTCGTTAACAGGATGAAAACGCTATCATTTGGTCACATTTTCGTAAATACAGGGAGGCTGAGGTGAAAATTAACGTCATCGGTACCAGCGGGAGCGGAAAAAGCACGCTGGCGAAGCAGATTGCGACCGCGCTGTCTATTCCCTGTATCGAGATGGACAGACTCTACTGGCGCTCTGACTGGCAGGGCACGCCGGACGACGAGTTTCAGGCAAAGCTGGCGCAGGCGCTACAGGCTTCGTCAGACTGGGTGCTCGACGGTAACTACAACCGCACGCGACCGCTGAAATGGCGCGATGTCGATGTGGTGGTGTGGGTGGATTATGGGTTTACCCGCACCCTCTGGCAGGCCGTCACCCGAGCAATAAAACGGGCCTGGCATAAACACGAGCTTTGGCCGGGAACGGGAAACAAAGAGAGTTTCCGGCGCGCGTTCTTCAGCAGAGAATCCATTATCATCTGGACGATCAAAACCTGGCGTAATAACCGTACGCGCTATGAAGCCGACCTGCAAAACCCGCAATATAGCCATATTCGCTTCGTCCGCATTACCCGTCGGGAGCAGGTGGAAACGCTGATTGCCTCCTTAAAGTCTTATTCTTAGCAGGGTTTTATATATCTGTTTTCCGGCAAACTAAATGTAAATTAATTGTTTCTCAGTGGTGAAATGCGCCTTTAATAATGTCGACATGTTAAGTCAAACGAGAACGCAACATGTCATGGCGAATCAGCATTCTGGATAAAAGCCCCATCGCTGAAAACGAAACGGCTGCCGATGCACTGGCGCGTACCCTGGCGCTGGCGCAGCAGGCAGAAAATCTGGGCTATCACCGCTTCTGGATTGCCGAACACCACAACACCCCACAGCTTGCCAGCCCCTCGCCGGAGCTGCTGATTGCCTGGATCCTCGGGCAAACCACGCGCATTCGCGTCGGGTCTGGCGGCGTAATGCTCCAGCACTACAGCCCCTATAAAGTCGCCGAGAACTTCAACGTGCTGGCCGCGCTGGCGCCTGGCCGCGTCGATCTCGGCGTTGGGAAAGCCCCCGGTGGATTACCGCTCTCAACCCGCGCGCTACAGCAGGGCCTGAATCAACAGGAAAAGGGCAGCTTTGCCGAACAGCTGGCCCAGCTCGACCGCTGGATCCGTCCTGAGCATCACGCTATTGAAGAGGCCGTCCGCGCCACGCCGCTGCCGCCGTTGCCTGCTGAGGGGTTCCTGCTGGGCGCGAGTACCGACAGCGCGCTGCTGGCCGCCAGGCTCGACTGGCACTTTGTGTTTGCCGCGCACCTGAACGGTGACCCGGACCTGCTGCGCGAGGTGGTATCGACCTGGCGTGAGAACAGCGAGCGGGACGTGATAGTGGCGGTGCAGGCGATTGTCGCGCCGACGCAGGCCGAGGCAGACGCGCTGGCGCAGAAGGTCGAAGTGTGGGGCGTTGAGCTGGCAAACGGGCAGCGTGTCACCGTGGCCAGCGAAGAGCAGGCCTACGCGTTTGCGCGCCAGGCGGGCAGTGAGCCGGTGCGCATTGCACGCCGGGCGCAGTCGCTGCTGGCGGGTACCGCTGAGTCGGTAGTGGAACAGCTCAACGCGCTGCACCAGCAGTGGGGCATTGACGAATTTATCATCGACACGCCGGTGGCGGAGGGGGCTACGCGCGTCGCGTCGCTGCGTCTGCTGGCCGGGGCGCGTCTTAACAAGGAGGTCACCGTATGAGTTTTGGCGAACAACTGATTGCCTGGCGCCGCGAACTGCACCAGAACCCGGAGCTGTCCGGCCAGGAGGTCGAAACCACCGCGCGCCTGCGCCAGTGGCTGACCAACGCCGGGATCGCCCCGCAGCCTTACGATCTGTCGACCGGGCTGGTGGCGGAAATCGGGACGGGCAGCAGGCTGGTTGCGCTGCGCGCCGACATTGACGCGCTGCCGATAGAGGAGCGCAGCGGCGTACCGTTTAGCTCACAGCATGCCGGGGTGATGCACGCCTGCGGACACGATATCCACACCAGCGTCATCCTCGGCGCCGCGTTAAAGCTGAAAGAGCGGGAGGCCTCGCTTAACGGCCGGGTGCGTATCCTGTTTCA
Source organism: Enterobacter cloacae complex sp. BZL2005 (assembly GCF_049238885.1). Classification (NCBI taxonomy): domain Bacteria; kingdom Pseudomonadati; phylum Pseudomonadota; class Gammaproteobacteria; order Enterobacterales; family Enterobacteriaceae; genus Enterobacter; species Enterobacter cloacae complex sp. BZL2005. The sequence continues at coordinate 44,617 of NZ_JBMKGI010000003.1, forward strand.
GCCTGCTGAAGAGAACTTTGGCGGTGCGAAGAGCATGGTGCGGGCCGGTGCGCTGCGCGATGTCAGCGCGATTTTCGGTATGCACAACGAGCCTGGCCTGCCGGTTGGTGAGTTCGCCACACGCGGCGGGCCGTTCTACGCCAACGTCGACCGCTTCGTGATCCGCATTACCGGTAAAGGCGCGCACGCCGCACGTCCTCATGAAGGCAACGACGCCATCGTGCTGGCAAGCCAGCTGGTAACGGCGCTGCAAAGCGTCGCCAGCCGCAACGTCAACACGCTGGATTCGGTGGTGCTGAGCGTGACCCGCATCTCGGGCGGTAACACCTGGAACGTGCTGCCGGAAAGCGTCGAGCTGGAAGGCACGCTGCGTACCCATCGCACGGAGGTACAGCAGAATGTGAAAGCCCGCGTGGGTGAAATTGCCGCCGGGTTTGCCAGCGCCTTCAGCGCGCAGATTGATATCACCTGGTATGCCGGGCCTACCGCGCTGGTGAATGACGAACGCTGGGCCGACTTCGCCACCTCGGTCGCGCGTGAGGCCGGTTATGAAACCCGTCACGCGGAACTGCATATGGGCGGGGATGATTTTGCGGTCTATTTGCAGTCTGTTCCCGGCGCGTTTGTCAGCATTGGCAGCAACAGTCCGTTTGGTTTACATCACCCGGCCTTTAACCCGGATGAAGCACTGATTGAGCCCGCCGCCCGCTATTTTGCACAGCTTGCGGAAAAAGCCCTGCAACACGTTTAATTCAGGAGAGGTAAAGATGTCTGCAACCCGACAACTGCGGCTGGGCACCATTCTGCATGGTGCATCCGGGAATATGTCCGCCTGGCGCCATCCTGCGGCGATTGCCGACGCCAGTATTAATTTCGACTTTGTGAAAGCGACGGCGTTAAAAGCTGAGGAAGGGAAGCTCGATTTTCTCTTCGTGGCCTATGGTCTCTATATCAACGAGAAATCGATCCCCCATTTTCTGAATCGGTTTGAACCGTTAACGGTGCTTTCCGCACTGGCCAGCATCACCTCGCGCCTGGGCCTGGTGGGAACCTTATCCACCTCCTACAGCGAACCCTTTACCACGGCGCGCCAGTTCGCCAGCCTCGATCACCTGAGCAATGGCCGCGCGGGCTGGAACGTGGTGACCTCACCGCTGGAGGGGTCGGCGAAGAACTTTTCCCGCGAAAAACACCCCGAGCATGCGCTGCGCTACCGGATTGCCGATGAGTATCTCGACGTGGTGAAAGGGCTGTGGGATTCCTGGGAAGGGGACGCGTTTATCCGCAACAAAGAGAGCGGCCAGTTTTTTGACCCGGCGAAACTGCATACGCTCGATCACCACGGTGACTTCTTCCATGTCGCCGGTCCGCTGAATATTGGCCGCACGCCGCAGGGGCGACCAATTGTCTTTCAGGCCGGGGCGTCGGACGACGGGAAAAAGCTGGCGGCGAAACATGCCGACGCCATTTTTACCCACCACGAGACCTTCGACGAGGCAAAAGCCTTTTATCAGGACGTAAAACAGCAGCTGGAAACAAACGGCCGCCGCGCGTCGGATCTCCATATTTTCCAGGGCGTTAGCGTGATTGTGGGGAAAGATGCCGATGACGTGGAACACCAGTACCAGACCACGGCGGCGCTGGTGTCTATTAATGACGCCCTCAATTACCTCGGGCGTTATTTCGAACATCACGATTTCAGCCAGTATCCGCTCGACGAGCCGTTCCCGGATATCGGCGACTTAGGCAAAAACAGCTTCCGCAGCACCACGGATGAAATCAAGCGTAACGCCCGCGAACGCAGCTTAACCCTGCGTCAGGTGGCGCTTGAAGCCGCTTCGCCGCGCCCGCGCTTTTCCGGCACCCCGGAGGAGGTGGCTGACGGTCTTCAGGCCTGGTTTGAAGGTTATGCCGCAGACGGCTTCATCATTCAGGGCGGTACGCCGGACACCTTCCCGCGCTTTGTTGACCAGGTGGTACCGATTCTGCAGTCTCGCGGCCTGTTCCGTACCGACTACCCGGGCACCACGCTGCGCGAAAGCCTTGGCTTAGATCAACCGAAAAACCAGTACACACAACAATAAAAGAGAACCCCGCTATGCAGAAATCATCGCTTGTTCTGGCGCTCGCGCTGGCCTTTACCCCTGCCGTCTGGGCAGAGAACGTCAATATTAACGGCACCGGCGTGAGCATCGAGGCCAATAAAACGCCGATTAACACCGCGAAAAATAGCGAGGCAGTGGCGCAGCTGCCGAAAGACTATCGCTTTGCCGTGCCGGGGAAATTTACCGTGGCGGTGGCGGGACTCAATCAGCCGCCGCTGACGGTCTTCTCCGACGACAACAAAACGCTGCTGGGAAGCGAAGTTGACGTCGCGCGTCTGGTCGCCGACAGCCTCGGGCTGGAGCTGAACGTGGTGCCCACCTCCTGGGAAGACTGGCCGCTGGGCGTCGCGTCCGGGAAATACGATGCCGCCATCAGCAACATCACCGTCACTAAAGAGCGCAAACAGAAGTTTGATTTTGCCACCTACCGTAAGGATTCCCTCGGTTTCTACGTGAAATCGACCAGCCCGATCAAATCGCTTCAGAAGGCGGAAGACATCGCCGGGCTGAAGATTATCGTGGGCTCCGGCACCAACCAGGAGGCCATCCTGCTGGCATGGAATGCTGAAAACCTGAAGAAGGGACTGAAGCCCTTTACCCCGATCTACACCAAAGACGATGCGGCCCAAACCCTGGCGCTGCAGTCCGGGCGCGCGGATGCCTACTTTGGCCCGAACGTGATTGGCGCCTGGAAAGCGGCGCTGAACGGGAAAACCAAACTGGTGGGCAGCGTCGACGGCGGCTGGCCGAAGGCGGCGCACATCGCGGTGACGCTGAAAAAAGGCAGCGGGCTGGTTGAGCCGGTGCAGACCGCGCTGAACGGCGTCATCAAAAACGGCGATTACGACAAAGTGCTGAACCGCTGGGGAGAAGGGGTTGAGCGCATTCCTCAGTCCGAAGTGAACCCGGCGGGCCTGGGCGATTAAGGAGGCGTGATGAGCGAACGATTTCGTGATGTTTCACCGGAAGATGCCGAACTTCAGCCCATTATCGAGGGGCTGTTCGGTGAATATGCGGCCCGCTACGGGGACTACTTTTCCAAAGACGCGGAAGTGGAGCTCACCGAGTGGTATTTAGCGCCGCAGGGGCTGTTTATCGTCCTGGAGCGCGACGGGAAGATTATCGCCACCGGCGCGTACAAACCGTTCGACGAACGCACCGCGGAAATCAAACGCATCTGGACGGACAAAACCCTGCGTCAGCAGGGGCTTGCCGGGCGCGTAGTGCAGGAGCTTGAGCGCAGGGCGGTGCTGGCAGGGTACAGCCAAATCTACCTGACAACCGGCTTTCGTCAGCCGGAGGCGGTCAGGCTCTATCTCAGCCAGGGCTATCAGCCGCAGTTCGATCTGAACCGCGATCCGGAAGAGTATAGCCAGCCGCCGTTTGACGGTCGGCTGCGTTTCACCAAAACGCTGGTACGTGAAGCGTTCAGCAAAACCGCATGAGGAACGACGATGAGCAACGTTGAAACCATTAAGGTGGTCCCGGCGCGTTATCCGCTGCGGGCCGTCGGCGCCGCGGTGGCGCTGTTTGTCCTGGCGGTCGTGATTCAGTCAGTCGCCTTTAACCCGCGCTGGGAGTGGGCGGTGTTCGCCCGCTGGTTCTTCGACCCGGTGATCCTCGAAGGCGTCGGGCAGACCCTGCTGCTGACGCTGATCTGCACCGTGCTGAGCGTGGTGTTTGGCGGCATGCTGGCGCTGGCGAGACTCTCTTCATCCTGGCTGCTGAGCAGCCTGGCGTGGGCGTACATCTGGCTGTTTCGGTCGCTGCCGCTGATCGTCGTGCTGATTATCCTGTACAACTTTTCCTATCTCTACGACACGCTTTCGCTCGGCGTGCCGTTCACCGGTATTACCTGGGGCAGTTTTGAAACCATCAACGTGCTGGGGCAGTTCTCTACCGCCGTGGTGGGGCTAACGCTGGTGCAGAGCGCCTATACCGCCGAGATCATTCGCGGTGGTTTCCTCGGGGTCGATCACGGGCAGTATGAGGCCGCCGCCGCGCTCGGCCTGCCGGCCTGGCGCCGCACGGTGCGCATCATTTTGCCTCAGGCGCTGCGCACCATCCTGCCGTCGGGGTTCAATGAAATCATCAGCCTCGCCAAGGGCACGGCGATGGTGTACGTCCTGGCGATGCCGGAGCTGTTTTATACCATTCAGATGATCTACAACCGCACGCAGGAGGTGATCCCGCTGCTGATGGTCGGTGCCGCCTGGTATCTGGCGATCACCACCGTCCTGTCCGCTATCCAGTACGGTGTTGAGCGCGCACTCGCCCGCAGCGAACGCCGCTCTGCGGTTAATCAGAACCGTGCCGCCCGTCGCACCCGTTCCGTCACCACCACGCCAGCACAGGAGCCTATCCATGCAAGCCTCTCCTGAAGGACATATCTCGATTACCGGCGTCAGCAAATATTTTGGTCGCCATAAGGCGCTCGACAACGTGTCGCTTGAGATCCCGCCGGGATCCGTGACGGTCATTCTTGGGCCCTCAGGCTCGGGCAAATCGACGCTGTTGCGCACCATAAACCACCTGGAGCGCGTCGACGAAGGTTTTATTCAGATCGACGGGGACTACATTGGCTACCGTCGTCAGGGCGACAAGCTCTACGAGCTGAAGGAGAAAGAGATCCTCAAACAGCGCGTCAACGTGGGCTATGTGTTCCAGAACTTCAATCTCTTTCCCCATCTCACGGTGCTGGAAAACCTGATTGAGGCGCCCATCGCGCATAAAAAGCTCAGCAAAAAAGAGGCGGTGGAAAGCGCGTACAGCCTGCTGGACGTGGTCGGGCTGCGGGATAAAGCCGACGCCTGGTCCCGCCATCTCTCCGGCGGCCAGCAGCAGCGCATTGCCATTGCCCGCGCGCTGGCGTTACGTCCCCGCGTGATGCTGTTTGATGAACCCACCTCGGCGCTGGACCCGGAGCTGGTAGGGGAAGTGCTGGACGTAATCAAAAAGCTGGCCCGGTCCGGCACTACCCTGGTGGTAGTGACCCACGAGATCGGCTTTGCCCGCGAGGTGGCGGATCAGGTGGTGTTTATGGTCGACGGAAAAATCGTCGAGCAGGGCAGCAGTGACGAGGTATTAAACCGTCCGTCACATGCGCGAACGCGCCAGTTCCTGTCAAAAGTGCTGTAAGGAGCGCAGATGAAATATGGACTTCTGGCGGGGCTGGTCTTCACGACGGCGAGCCACGCCAGCATCGATCTGAAAGCCAACGAGCAGCCGCTGCCGGTGACGGTGGATCGGCAGGCCGTGGCGAAGATCCCCGCCGGGTATAAATTCGTTGAGCCAGGTACGCTGACGGTCGCCGTCTCGATGCTGAACTCCCCGCCGCTGGCGCTGCTGGCCAGCGATAACCGCACGCGGATCGGCAGCGACCCGGATATTGCCCGCCTGCTGGCGGGCAGCCTGGGGCTGAAGCTAAAGCTGGTGCCGACGGCGTGGGAAGACTGGCCGCTGGGGATCGCTTCCGGGCGCTACGACGTGGCGCTGGTGAACATTGCGGTGACCGAACAGCGTAAAGAGAAGTTTGATTTTGCGACCTACCGCGTCGATTCGCTGGCATTTTCGGTGAAATCCACCAGCGAGATTCAGTCAATCAAAAGCGCGGAAGATCTGGTCGGGAAAAAGGTGATTGTCGGCTCGGGTACCAATCAGGAGCGCATCCTGCTGGGCTGGAACGAAGAGAATAAAAAGGCGGGGCGGGCGCCTGCGCTGCCGGTCTATCTTCACGACGATGCCTCGGGCAATCTCTATATCCAGTCCGGCAGGGCGGATGTGTTCTTCGGCCCCCAGTCGGTTTCAGCTTACAAAGCGGCGCTCACCGGCAAAACCCGCGTGGTCGGTTTAGGGCCGAAGAAAGCTTATGTCGCCACCACGACCAAAAAAGGCAATCAACTGGTTTATGCCCTGCAGGCCGCGCTGAACGGTGCGATTGAGCGCGGAGAGTACCAGAAGGTGCTGGCGCGCTGGGGCGAGCAGGGCGAAGCGGTGACGCAATCGGAGGTCAACCCGCCTGGGATAACCTACTAATGGTGCTCTACACTTAGGATTTTCACTCCTGAGGGGGCAACATGATTAAACTCTATGGCGTACCCGGCTGGGGCTCGGCAATCAGTGAGGTGATGCTGACCCTGGCTGATATCCCTTATCAATTCATCAACGTGGACGGGTTTGACCAGCCCGGTCCGCAGCGTGAATTGCTGCACAAGCTCAATCCGCTGTGCCAGGTGCCGACGCTGGCGCTGGAAAATGGCGCCATCATGACCGAAACGGCGGCGATTGCCCTGATGGTGCTCGACCGGTGTCCCGATCTCGCCCCGCCCGTGGGGCAGGCTGAACGTCAGCCGTTTCTGCGTTTGCTCATTTGGTTCGTAGCCAACGTCTATCCCACGTTTACCTATGCAGACTATCCCGAACGCTGGGTGCCGGATGCGCCGGAACAGCTGCAGAAAAACTGCATCGAATACCGGAAATCTCTTTATTTGTGGTTCGAAAGCCAGCTTAAGGCTACCCCGTTTGCGCTGGGGGAACGGCTGACGCTGCTGGATGTGTATATTGCGGTAGCGCGCACCTGGGGGCCCCGTTACGCCTGGTTTGCCGAAAATACCCCTAAATTCACGGCGATTGCGGACGCTGTATGTCAGCGACCGGAACTGCACAAGGTGTTAAAGGCAAACAAAATTATCTGATAACGTGGAACCCACATTCACAACCGGAAGCCTGCACATGCCACACGTAGATATTAAATGTTTTCCCCGTGATTTAAACGACGAACAGAAAGCTGCCCTGGCGGCGGATATTGCCGACGTGATTATTCGCCATTTCAACAGCAAAGACAGTTCCGTGTCGGTGGCGCTGAAGCAGATCGCGCCTGAAGACTGGAAGGCGCAGGTCTGGGATACCGAAATTGGACCGAAGCTGGAGGAGCTTATTAAGAAGCCCGGGTATTCGATGTAAGATCTTCTGCCGGGGAGCGGATAAATCCTTCCCGGCTCGTCTTCCCGTTTTTCGCAAAAATCGATAAAAATGCGTTTTGTCTTTTCCGCTACAATTAACGTTTCTGACTGGCATATTATTCATCCTTAGGAAAGATCTCCAACAGAATCAATTAAGGACAGACACGTTAAAGGATAATTTTCTGATGACAAAATTACCCCGTTTTTCATTCGCCTTTCTTCATCCCCGTTACTGGCTAAGCTGGGCCGGCATTGCGGCTCTGTGGCTCATCATGCTGCTCCCTTATCCGCTTCTGTTCAGAATCGGTCATGGCCTGGGTCGACTGGCGATGCGCTTACTGCCTCGCCGCGTTGAGATTGCCCGCCGCAACCTGGAGCTTTGTTTCCCGGAGATGAAAAAGGATGAACGCGAGTCATTGCTGCAGCGTAATTTTGAATCGGTAGGAATGGGGATAATCGAAACCGGAATGGCATGGTTCTGGCCTGCGTGGCGGGTAAAGAAATGCTTTACCGTGCAGGGTTATGAGCACATGGAAAAGGCGAGGGCGCAGGGAAAAGGCGTGGTGCTGGTAGGGATACATTTTCTGACCCTTGAGCTGGGCGCGCGGATATTTGGCATGCTTAACCCCGGTATCGGGGTCTATCGTCCTAATAACAATGCTCTGCTGGACTGGCTTCAGACGCGCGGGCGTCTGCGCGCCAACAAAACCATGCTCGATCGCCATGATTTAAAGGGCATGATCCGCGCGCTGAAGCAGAATGAAATTTTGTGGTACGCCCCGGATCACGACTATGGCAAAACCAACAGCGTGTTTGTGCCGTTCTTTGCGGTGCCGGATGCCGCGACGACGGCGGGCAGCTATATGCTGGTCAAAAGCGCTAACCCTGCCGTTATCCCCTTTGTGCCGCGCCGCAGGGCGGATGGCACCGGTTACGAGCTGATTATTCTGGAGGATATCAGCGAGGCGATGCAGGGCGGCGATAAAGAAGCCGTGGCGACGCAGATGAACAGGGCAATTGAGCAGGCCGTACGCATGGCGCCTGAACAATATATGTGGCTGCACCGTCGCTTCAAAACCCGTCCTGAAGGGGTACCTGACCGGTATGCCCGTCTGAAACAGGCGGCAACTCGGGGTGATAGTCTCACCGCCAGCGATTTTTCTGACCGTTCACGCATACAGCACTGACACCACAGCGATGCCCTCACCCTGCGGTGAGGGCATGACCGGCGCTACAGCGCGGATCGGCGGTACGGCGCATAGTCCGCCTGCCACCAGGTTTTCTCGATACGCGCCATCAGGGTTTCATCATCTAACGCTGGCGCCACGCCTTGTTCAACGGCGGCCCGGGCGACGGCAACGGCAATCTGGCGTGAGACCGTTTCAATCTGATCTACCGGCGGCAGCAATCCTCCTCTTTCCGTGGTCACGAGCGGAGACTGCGCGGCCAGGCTGCGGCTTGCTGCCATCAGCATCTCTTCCGTCACCCGGCGAGCGTTACAGGCCAGCACGCCCAGCCCCAGGCCCGGGAAGATATAGGCGTTGTTGCACTGGGCAATCTCATAGTGCGCATTCTCCCAGAATACCGGGGCGAACGGGCTGCCGGTGGCCACCAGCGCGGCACCCTGGGTCCAGGCGATAAGGTCCTGAGGCTGGGCCTCCGCCCGTGACGTTGGGTTCGAGAGCGGCATGATAATCGGGCGCGGACAGTGGCGATGCATCTCTTTGACGATCTCTTCGCTGAACAGCCCCGGCTGGCCTGAAACGCCGATCATCACCGTGGGATGCGCGTTCTTCACCACGTCCAGCAGGGAAATATTTTGCGAGTCTACCTGCCAGCGACTAACGGCGTCGCGCGCGGTAAGCAGGTTTTTCTGGAAATCGAGCAGGTTGGTCATGTCGTCGGTCAGCAGGCCGAAGCGATCGACCATAAAGATCCGGCTGCGGGCTTCCGACTCGCTCAGGCCGTCATCGACCATTAGCGCCACAATTTTTTCAGCAATCCCGCATCCGGCAGAGCCGCTGCCCAGGAACACCACGCGCTGGTCGCGAATGCGCGTCCCCGCCGCGTGCGCCGCCGCGATCAGCGTCCCGGCGGTGACGGCTGCTGTGCCCTGGATATCATCATTGAAGCAGCACAGCTGGTCGCGGTAGCGCTGCAGAAGTCGGGTGGCGTTTTTCTGCGCAAAGTCTTCAAACTGCAGGAGAACGTTGGGCCAGCGCGCCTTAACCGTGCTGATAAACATATCCATAAATTCAGCGTACTGGTCGTCGCTGATGCGCGGGTGACGCCAGCCCATGTACATCGGGTCGTCGAGGTGTTGCTGATTATTGGTGCCGACATCCAGCATAATCGGCAGGGTGGAGGCCGGATGGATCCCTCCGCAGGCGGTATACAGCGACAGCTTGCCAATCGGTATGCCCATACCGCCGATACCCTGGTCGCCGAGGCCTAAAATGCGTTCTCCGTCCGTTACCACAATCACCCGAACGTCGTTGCGCGAGAAACTTTGCAGCATCTCATCAATGCGGTGGCGGTTAGGCCATGAAATAAACAAGCCGCGCGCGCGGCGATAAATCGTGGAGAAATGCTCGCAGGCTTCACCCACCGTCGGGGTATAGATAATCGGTAACGTCTCTTTCAGATGCGAACGCAGGAGGTTGTAAAAGAGGGTTTCATTGGTGTCCTGAATATTGCGCAAATAAACATGGCGGGAAATGTCGCTTTTAAAATGGCAGAACTGCACCCAGGCGCGCTCCGTTTGCTCTTCAATGGTTTCAACGTTATGCGGCAATAATCCATGCAGATTAAAATTATCCCGCTCTTCCTTAATAAAGGCGAGGCCTTTATTTAATAACGGATTTTCCAGCAGTACGGCGCCATTATAGGGCGTGTACAGAACGTCTTTACGAGACATGGTTAACTCCTGAATATTTAAACGAAACAGAAATAAGTCGAGCAGAAACAGTGACTTAAAGGATGATAAAGACACGGGGTTTTCTGTGTTTTGTTGGGGAGCTAATTTAGCGCTTAGCTAACGGAGCAGGAGTGATAAGGGTCACATTATTTCTGGTTTTATTAATTTCAAAAGAATTGCATTGAATGCCATGAATAACTTTAGTTACATAATAATGAATTAAATTATTTAAAAGGAAAGGGCTGTTGTGTTCACATTTCTCTTCGAAAGCCCATGTTAATTTCACGCTGAGCCTGTTTTTGAGAAAAGGCCACCAAAGTCATTATTTTCAATTTAAGAACATTTATTCGAAACAGGAATAGTTTTCCGCTTATTCCTTTCTCTGTATATCCGAACACAAATTTCAGGTGATTATATGAAAGATAATCCTGTACCGACTTCCGCGCTGTCGACCTCGCGTTTTGCTTTTGGGCTTAACACGACCGAGGTGGGCGCGGTTCCGCTGATGCTGTTCGTCGGGATTGCCGCGATTGTGGCGACGTCCGCCTGGGCAGGGCTGCTGCCGAAAAATATGATTGGCGGACTGGCGGTCATCATGACCCTTGGTTTTGCGTTTGCCAAAGTGGGCCGTCAAATCCCCGTGCTGAAGGACATCGGCGGCCCGGCGATCCTGTGTCTGATGGTGCCTTCCGTGCTGGTCTATTTTGGCGCATTCGGGAAACAAACCCTTGATACGGTGCATCTGCTGATGAAGGAGGCGAATCTGCTCTATTTCGTCATCGCCTGCCTGGTGGTTGGCAGCATTCTGGGGATGAACCGGGTGCTGCTGATCCAGGGCATGATGCGCATGTTTGTTCCGCTGGTGGCGGGAACACTGATGGCCGTGCTGAGCGGGCTTATTGTGGGAACGCTGTTTGGGTATACGCCTTACCACACCTTCTTCTTTATCATTGTCCCTATCATTGGCGGTGGAATTGGCGAGGGGATTTTGCCCCTGTCTCTGGCCTATTCGGCAATCCTGGGGCAGACGCCGGACGTCTACGTGGCGCAGCTGGCTCCCGCTGCGGTCGTCGGAAATATCTTCGCCATTATTTGTGCCGGCTCGCTGGCGCGTCTCGGGACGAAACGTCCTGCGCTTTCAGGAAATGGCATGCTCACGCGGAGTAAAGACGACGCCAGCCTGTTCGCCGGGGCGCCTGGCGCTCAGCAGACGGATTTTCATCTGATGGGCGGCGGATTGCTGATGGTGTGCGCGTTTTTCATCGTCGGAGGCTTGTTTGAAAAACTGGTCCATATTCCCGGCCCGGTGCTGATGATCCTGATTGCCGTCCTGTGTAAATACTTCAGGGTGATCCCGGCCTCAATGGAGCAGGGGGCGCACAGCTGCTATAAATTCGTTTCGGCTGCGCTGGTCTGGCCGCTGATGATCGGCCTCGGGATGCTATACGTGCCGCTCGAAAGCGTGGTGTCGGTCTTCTCGGTGGGCTATGTAGTGGTATGCGGATCGGTGGTGATTGCGATGGCGCTGAGCGGCTACGTGATTGCGTCGCGTCTGAATATGTATCCCGTGGAAGCGGCGATTGTGACCTGCTGCCACAGTGGGCTGGGCGGTACGGGAGATGTGGCCATTCTGTCCGCCTCCAACCGCATGTCGCTCATGCCATTCGCGCAGATCGCGACGCGTATTGGCGGTGCCTCAACGGTGATTTTCGCCACGCTGCTGATGGGCTGGATTATGGCGCACTGATTCGAATCGTCAGGATACTGAATCGCAACGACATTTACAGCGTGTGGCTGCGGTTCAGTCCTTTATAAAACTCACCGCGCTGTATAGAATTACCGCAGCCACAGCGACGGGATACCACACGATGACCGGAAGAGTTGATTATCAGATTGAAAAATATCTCCTGACCGAAGCTGCCGAACCGGAGCGCCTGACGCGCCAGTGGGCAGAAGTTCTGGAGGAGTGTCGTGAGCAAAAGGCCGGTGCAGAGGAGCGGCTGCGCCTCGCGTTGCTTAATGTGGATTACGTCACCAGCTTCGAGCTGCCCTTCAGGTTGCTTCTCACCCGTGCGCCCCAGTTGATTGATGCCGTCAGGAAAGAGCTTCAGCTCAGTCAGAAAAATGTTCTTTTCAATGGCAAGCGCTTTGGCTGCGTCTACAGCCTTAAACGGGATCTGGACGGCATACCTGACGAGTTTACCTATCACCTGAAGACGCGGATCCAGCGCAGTGACGCCACGGGCGCGACGGAAGCGTCTTACCGACAAATTGCCCAGCAGGTGAAAGCGCCAAAGGAACGCCTCAAACTGGCGCTGGACAACGGGCTGTCTGTAACCGCGCTCGACGGGCTTTTCTGGTTTGGCATTCAGCGCATCGCGGCTGATGTACAACGGTTACGCAAAACAGGGATGCGGATAGTGACGTCCAACGCCGAGGTGTTCGATACGCTTACCAAAACAACCCGGCAGGTCCCGGTCTATCGCCTGGAAGGGACTGAAATTACTTAACCTGCAGCAGGATCGCCATCAACCCTGGAAAACGGGTATCCAGATCGTCTCGTCGCAATGAAATCATGTTTTCGCGTCCCTGCGGACGCTGCCAGATGACCCCGCTGTCGCGCAATACGCGCCAGTGATGGGTCATCGTGGACTTCACCACGTCCTCCGGGCGCAGCGCGTTACAGCTCAGTTCGCTGCCGTCGGCGAGCCGGCGAATAATCGATAGCCGGAGCGGGTTGCCGAGGGCAAACAGCACATTTTCCAGCAGTATTTGTTCTGTTTCAGGGTGGTTAGGGATCATCGTTTTCCTGCGTATGGCGTCAGATTGAGCTATATCAACAATAGGTCAACCCTTAAAAAATAGTTCGATAATACTCGTACAATAGGACTATTATAGCAAACGAACGAATGCACGACCATCCTGGTCGTCACAAACACGTCATACTGACTAAGGAAATATCATGCCCCGACCCATCCCTCTCGAACGTTATCGCAACATCGGTATCTCCGCGCATATCGATGCCGGTAAAACCACCACCACCGAGCGCATCCTGTTTTATACCGGGATGAGCCACAAGCTGGGTGAAGTACACGATGGCGCGGCAACCACTGACTGGATGGCGCAGGAGCAAGAGCGCGGGATCACCATTACGTCCGCGGCGGTCAGCTGCTTCTGGCCAGGCATGGACAGAGGGTATGAGCCGCACCGGATTAACATCATCGACACCCCGGGGCACGTGGATTTCACCATTGAGGTGGAACGTTCCATGCGCGTCCTCGACGGTGCCGTGATGGTATATGACTCCGTGGGCGGCGTGCAGCCGCAGTCGGAAACCGTCTGGCGTCAGGCCAATAAATATCACGTACCGCGTCTGGCCTTCGTCAACAAAATGGACCGTCCGGGTGCCGACTTCTTCCGCGTCGTGCGGATGATGCAGGAACGCCTGAAGGCCAATCCGGTGCCGATTGTCATCCCGGTGGGTGCCGAAGATCACTTCACCGGCGTGGTGGATCTGATCAAAATGCGCACCATTCTGTGGGACGATGCGACGCAGGGCATGGTGTTTACCTATGCCCCCGTGCCGGACGATTTAGCCAGTACCGCCCAGGAATGGCGGGAAAAAATGGTCTCTGCGGCGGCGGAAGCCAGCGATGAACTGATGGACAAGTACCTGGAAACCGGCGACCTGACGGAAGCGGAAATTATTAAAGGGCTGCGTATTCGCACTATCTCGGGCGAGATCCAGCCGATGCTCTGCGGCAGCGCGTTTAAAAACAAAGGGGTGCAGCGCATGCTCGATGCGGTGATCGAGCTGATGCCGTCGCCGCTGGACGTGCCGGCCATTGATGGCGTGGATGAAAAAGGGCAGCACGCGGAGCGTCACCCGAGCGATGATGAGCCGTTCTCGGCGCTGGCGTTCAAGCTGATGAGCGATCCGTACGTCGGGCAGCTGACCTTTATCCGCGTCTACTCTGGCGTGCTGCGTAAAGGCGACGCGGTGTATAACCCGGTAAAAGGGAAGAAAGAGCGCATCGGGCGAATCGTACTGATGCATGCCAACGATCGCCACGAGGTGGACGAACTGCGCGCCGGGGATATCGCGGCCTGCGTGGGGCTGAAAGACGTAACCACCGGCGACACGCTCACCGATCCGAACGCCGTCATTACGCTTGAGCGCATGGAGTTCCCGGACCCGGTGATCTCGCTGGCGATTGAGCCGAAAACCAAAGGCGATCAGGAGAAAATGGGCATCGCGCTGCAGCGTCTGGCGGCGGAAGATCCGTCTTTCCGCCTGCACACTGACGACGAGTCCGGTCAGACCATTATCTCCGGGATGGGTGAGCTACACCTTGAGATTATCGTCGATCGCATGAAGCGTGAGTTTGGCGTCGAGGCAAATATCGGTCGTCCGCAGGTGACCTACCGTGAAACCCTGCGTAAAACGGTGAAGGACATCGAAGGCAAATTTGTCCGACAGTCCGGCGGTAAAGGGCAGTACGGCCATGTGGTCCTGAGTCTGGAGCCGCTGGAGCCAGGAAGTGGTTTTAAATTTGAAGATGCCACCAAGGGCGGCGTGGTGCCGCGCGAGTATATCCCGTCCGTTGAGAAAGGGCTGCGGGAAGCGATGAACAGCGGCGTGCTGGCGGGCTATCCGGTCGTCGATGTCAAAGCGACGCTGACGTTTGGCTCGTATCACGACGTCGACTCCTCGGAGATGGCGTTCCGCATGGCGGCGATCCTCGGTTTTAAAGAGGGCGCCCGCAGGGCGGATCCGGTGATCCTTGAGCCGATCATGCACGTGGAGGTGGAAACACCGGAAGAGTACGCCGGTAACATCATGGGCGATCTCTCTTCCCGCCGCGGCATGGTGCAGGGGATGGCAGAGCAGTACGGAAGCCAGATTATTCGCGCTGACGTGCCGCTGGCGGAGATGTTTGGTTATGCCACGACATTGCGCTCGATGTCCCAGGGACGCGCGACGTATACGATGGAGTTCCACCATTTTGCGGAAGCCCCGCGGAATGTTGCGGATGAGATTATTGCACGGCGTGCGAAGTAGTTAAGTAATTGTACAGGGTAGCCGCCAGGCTACCCTGTGCTTTTTCACCCTCACGAGGGGGCGCTTCTTTCCCTGGCTCGTGGTTACTTAATCAGCGTGGCCGAACGAACTTTCCATTTTCCTTTTTCCTGAACGAGACAATCTGCGACAACGTGATCTTGTTTCTGACCGAATGCGACATAAACGTTGGTGCAAACGGCATCAAAATCAGAATGCAGAACGGTTATCTGATCCCAGTCCTCATCCCAATCCTGTGATTTGATGAACATATCCGCATCGGGCATGTCTTTTTCGTTACTGTCTCCTGAGTACATCTCCTTAATTGCAGCAATTGTCCCTGACGCAACGTATTCATTCATGATGTCTGGATTCAGCACTGGCGGTTTGTCCTGATTCAGCTGAGCGATATACCATTGATTGAATTTAAGCGCAGCCTGGTCTGGTGAAGATAGGCTATCTGCGACCGCGAAGGGAGACAGGGCAAAAAGAAAAAAGCAGAGTATTTTCATTAGTCGTGCCTGAACAGTTCGTAATGAGGCTGTATGTTTCGGTAAGCCTGTCCCGGATACAGGGTGCGTTGTACAAAATCGCTTATCCACTGCTGACCATCATAAATGCAAACGTGCCCGCTATCGTGACCCACTATATTTTGGATAACGGCTACGTCTCCGGCATGAGGTTGATCGTATACCAGGCGGAATCCAGCGTTGACCAATGTACGCCCCATATCTTTTGCCAGACGCGTATTGGAAATTTTTAATTTTCCCCCCGTTCTGATCGCTTCGGTGACGTAGCGAGCACAATAACCGGTGCTCTTCGGTTGGGCGTGTGATTTTGCATAGGAGATTGCGCCATCTTTATTCCATGACATTGATATTTCCTTAACGGGAGAGTGCTAATGCAGCAACTCCGGAAATATCCTCCGTTTTACAACGCAAGAGTAAACATAAAATGCCATAGAAATTTACTATAATTCAGTGGGATATGATTAAGAATATCAATCCAGCGCCTTCACCATCTTCCCGCTCGCCACAAACGTCCCGGCTCCAAGATGATGCAGGGTATTGAGCTTATCCCCGTCAAACTGCCAGCGTCCGGCAATAAACGCCCGCTCATCCGCTGCCGCTGAAACCACTTCACCAAACAGCGTGTCATATTTCTCTGCAGCGGAGGTCACGGGTAATAACCGGCATTCCATCCACGCCAGGCATTTCTCTTCAATGACCGGCAGGCCGAGCTCCGGGCCATTCACGACCGGGATCCCGTAGCAGTTGAATTTGTCCTCGTCGCGCCCGCTGACGCTGCCCACCGCGTAAGTCCAGTTGGCCGCCGCCACGCCGGGGATGACGATGCCAAATTTCCCGCTGCGTTCGATCAGTTCGCGTGACCAGGTACTTTTATCCACGACTATCGCGATGCGTGGCGGTTCAAACTCAACGGGCATGGACCATGCGGCGGCCATAACGTTACGTCTGTCGAGCGTTTCATCACGACTGGTAATCAGTACGGTAGGACCGTGGTTCAGCAGACGGCTGGCATGACGTAATTCAACAGGGCGAAAGTGGCTCATAGGATCTCCTCATCTGTAACGATGAGTATGACGAAAAAGCACGTAAATCAAAGTGAGCGCGTAGAATTAGTTTATAAACACAGCATCACTATCAAAGGAAACTGATATATGTCCCCCTTTCTGACCGCCTATTTCGCCCGCATCGGCTGGAAGCAACCGGCTTCTGCTGATATAGACACCCTGCGCGCACTGCATTTACATCACAACTGCGCGATCCCGTTTGAGAATATCGATGTCGTCCTGCCGCGCGAAATTCATCTCGAAGACCAGTGTCTGGTCGACAAATTGCTGACCGCCCGCCGTGGGGGATACTGCTTTGAGCAAAACGGCCTGTTTGAGCGGGTATTGCGTGACGTCGGGTTTACCGTGCGCAGCGTATTGGGGCGCGTGGTATTAGCGAGCCCGCCGCAAATGCCGCCGCGCACGCACCGCCTGCTGCTGGTGGAGCTTAACGGTGAGCGCTGGATTGCGGACGTGGGGTTTGGCGGCCAGACGCTGACGGCGCCGATTCGTTTACTCGCTAACGAGGAGCAGGAAACGCCGCACGGTCTGTATCGTCTGCTGAGCGAGGGCAACGACTGGGTGCTGCAGTTCCGCCACCACGAGCACTGGCAGTCGATGTACCACTTTGACCTGACGACGCAGTATTTCAGCGATTACGTGATGGGGAATTTCTGGTCGGCGCACTGGCCGCAGTCGCATTTCCGCCATCATCTGCTGATGTGCCGCCATCTGCCGGACGGCGGCAAGCTGACGCTGACCAACTTCAACTTTACCCAGTGGCAGAACGGTCATGTGGAGGAGCAGATCCATTTGCCGGATGCGGAGGCGCTGTATAAGCTGCTGCAGGAGCGGTTTGGCCTGGGCGTTGATGACCCGAAGCACGCCTTTACCCTGGCCGAGCTGACGGCGGTGATGGCGGGGTTTGATACGCATCCGCAGGCCGGGAAATAGCCCGGTGGCGGCTACGCCTTACCGGGCCTACGGGTGATCGAACACAGGCCGCCACCCGGCAGATTAGTTTAAACATCGTCAAAGGCATGCTGATATGGAAATCTTGTTGCGGAATAAATTCAGTTCAGTGGGAATGTTACTCGGGGTTATTGCACTGCTTCTCTCATTAGTGCAGTTCACCTTTGGTCCTTTTTCGACAAAATCGACGACCCTTGAAATTGTTGTGGCTGAAAAGGTTTCGGCGGTAAAAAAAGGCATCATTGCTGGCATAAAGGGAGAACAGCCGGTCGTTGAGGCAAAAAAGAAAGCGTTCGATATCGACAGCATTCTTATCAATAGCGGAATCATTTTATCCGTTGTGGCATTAGGGCTTGCCTTCACGGCTGGGATGCGCAAAGAGAACAGATGGGGGGTGAGTGGTGCACTGTTTTTTTCCGGGGCCACGCTCGCTTTTCATGCGGCGTTACTGGCTTTTGGTCTGATTGTCGCAGTGTTGCTTCTGCTGTTGGTTATTTCAGTCGTCAGCGGAAGTACTTTGTTCTGACATTGCGGCCCGGTGGCGTCTACACCTGACCGGGCCTACGTGCGTGTGAACGTAGGTCGGGTAAGGCGTAGCCGCCACCCGACAAATCAACGGCGCGATCTCACCACCTGATACCGCCGCGTAAAGTACTCAAACGGCGCGCTCCACACGTGCACCAGGCGGGTGAAGGGGAAGATGAGGAAGATCGTCATCCCCAACACCAGATGCACGCGGAAGATTGGCGCCACGCCGCTCAGCATTTCTGATGAACCGCCCTTAAACGTCACGATCCCCTGCGCCCAGCCCACCAGCTTCATCATCTCGCTTCCGTCAGGATATTGCGCGGAGAAAGGAATGGTCGATAGCCCCAGAATGCACTGTATCAGCAGGATACTCATAATGATGATATCCGGCGTGGTGGAAGTGGCACGCACCCGCTGGTTGAACAGGCGGCGAATAAGCAGCATCGACCCGCCGATCAGCGTCAGCACGCCGCATATACCTCCCGCAATCATGGCCAGCTGCTGCTTAACCGCGACGGGTAAAAACCAGGCGTACATCCAGTGCGGGGTTAACATGCCGAACAGGTGCCCGAAAAAAATCCCCAGGATCCCGATATGAAACAGGTTAGAACCCCAGTTCATCCCGCGTTTGCTGAGCATCTGGCTTGACGAGGCGCGCCAGGTGTACTGTCCGTAGTCGTAGCGCAACCAGCTACCGAGGAAAAAGACGGTGGCGCAGATGTACGGATAAATGTCATAGAAAAACACGTTCAGGTAGTGTGTCATTTTGGGCCTCCGGCGCTGACGTCCACGTACTGCGGCGCGACGTCCTGGCTAAAGCGTCGTTGATATTGCTGCATCGGCGAGCTGTCGCACGATGTGGCGTTGTCTTCGATAAACTTCACCTGTTCCTCTTCCCACACGGCGTCCAGCGCCTGACGGGTATCATCCCGTTTTTCACCGGACACCTGTTTCGCCACGCTGTCGCTGGAAAGCCGCGTTCCCGCCAGCGCCAGCAGGGCGTCAAACAGCTGATAGTGCGCCACGCCGCGCTGCTTCAGGCGGCCGCCGATCAGCGCCAGGATCGGTGCGACGTTTTGCAGCCCGTCACGCGCTTCGTCATCGGATACGATGCTCAGGTATTCCAGGTAGAGCGGCAGGTAGTCCGGCAGCTCGCGGCAGTCCAGCTCAAGACCCGCTTTCTCATACTGGCTCATCAGGTCGACCATCGCCTGGCCGCGATCGCGGGACTCGGCGTGAACGTGCTCGAACAGCAGCAGGGACGTTGCGCGCCCGCGTTCAAACACTTCGCACCATTCGGCCTGCTTATCCAGCAGCGGGGCGCTCAGGTGCTGCTGCGCAAACGGCAGCAGCATGGGCGCGTCCTGCGCAATTAACGAAAGCGCTTCATCACGGTTTTCCCACAGGGTCTCATCGGGATACTCGATCAGCAGCGCGATGATTTTGAGGATCTGCATTACTCTCCCTCCCCGTGTTCGCGCACCTCGGTGATGTTGATCGCGTCGATGCGGCTGCTGTTGAAGAGGTTGAATTTCGTATCGGAGCCGTGGCAGCCGTCGCCGAAGGTGAAGCCGCAGCCGTTTTTCTCCGGGAAGGCGTCGCGCGCCATTTCGCGGTGGCTGGTCGGGATCACGAAGCGGTCTTCGTAGTTGGCAATCGCCAGATAGCGGTACATCTCCTCAACCTGCGCTTCGGTCAGGCCGACCTCTTCAATGGCGCGGGTATCGGTCACGCCTTCCACGGTCTGGGAACGCTTGTAGTGACGCATTGCCATCATGCGCTTCAGCGCGCGCAGCACCGGGCCGGTATCGCCCGCGCTGAGCATGTTCGCCAGATACTGCACCGGAATGCGCAGGCTTTCGACTGCGGGAAGAACGCCGTCGCTCTGCGGCAGGCCGCCGGCGTCCGCGTAGGACTGAATCGGCGACAGCGGCGGCACGTACCAGACCATCGGCAGGGTGCGGTATTCCGGGTGCAGCGGCAGGGCCAGCTTCCAGTCCATCGCCATTTTGTAGACCGGGGAACGCTGGGCGGCGTCAATCACGTTCTGCGGAATACCCTGCTTCAGCGCTTCCTCAATCACCGCCGGATCGTTCGGGTTGAGGAACACGTCGCACTGGCGCTCGTACAGATCGGTTTCATGCTCGGTGCTGGCCGCCTCTTCAATACGGTCCGCGTCATACAGCAGCACGCCGAGGTAGCGGATGCGCCCGACGCAGGTTTCCGAGCAGACGGTCGGCTGGCCGGACTCAATGCGCGGGTAGCAGAAGATGCATTTTTCAGACTTGCCGCTCTTCCAGTTGAAGTAGATTTTCTTGTAGGGACAGCCGCTGATGCACAGGCGCCAGCCGCGGCATTTGTCCTGGTCGATCAGCACAATGCCGTCCTCTTCGCGCTTGTAGATGGCGCCGCTCGGACAGGTGGCCACGCAGCTCGGGTTGAGACAGTGCTCGCACAGGCGCGGCAGGTACATCATGAAGGTGTTTTCGAACTGGCCGTACATCTCCTTCTGGATCTTCTGGAAGTTACGGTCGCGGGCGCGTTTTTCGAACTCGCCCCCCAGCAGCTCCTCCCAGTTGGGGCCCCAGACGATTTTGTCCATCCGCTTGCCGTCAATCAGCGAGCGCGGGCGGGCGGTAGGGAGGTGATCCCCCTCCGGGGCGCGGTGCAGATCCTGATAGTCAAAGGTGAAGGGTTCGTAATAATCGTCAATCTGCGGCAGGACGGGGTTGGCGAAAATCTTCGACAGCACGCCCATTTTGCCGCCGAGGCGTGGGGTCAGCTTGCCGTGAATGCCGCGGATCCAGCCGCCTTGCCACTCCTCCTGATCCTCCCAGTTTTTCGGGTAGCCGATCCCCGGTTTGGTCTCCACGTTGTTGAACCACGCATATTCCATCCCTTCACGCCCGGTCCAGACGTTCTTGCAGGTGACCGAGCAGGTGTGGCAGCCGATGCATTTATCGAGATTCAGAACCATGCCAACCTGTGAGCGTATTTTCATTTTTTCGCCTCCTGGACCTGATCCCGACCTTCGCCGTCCAGCCAGTTAATGTTTTTCATTTTGCGGATCATGATGAACTCGTCGCGGTTGGAGCCGACGGTGCCGTAATAGTTAAAGCTGTACGCCAGCTGGGCGTAGCCGCCGATCATATGCGTCGGTTTCGGGCAGACGCGGGTGACAGAGTTGTGGATCCCGCCGCGCCGTCCGGTCACCTCGGAACCCGGAATGTTCAGGATGCGCTCCTGAGCGTGATACATCATGGTCATGCCCGGCGGCACGCGCTGGCTGACCACCGCGCGGGCGGTGAGGGCGCCGTTGGCGTTGAAGGCCTCGATCCAGTCGTTGTCCTCAATGCCCAGCTCGCGCGCGTCGGTTTCGCTGATCCAGACGATGGGGCCGCCACGCGACAGGGTCTGCATCAGCAGGTTTTCGCTGTAGGTGGAGTGAATGCCCCATTTCTGGTGCGGCGTGAGGAAATTGAGCGCTTTTTCCGGGAAGCCGTTCGGCGGGATCTCGCGCATATGGGTGACGCTGCGGGTGTCAATCGGTGGACGATAGGCCACCAGGCTCTCTCCGAACGCGCGCATCCAGGGATGATCCTGATACAGCTGCTGGCGGCCGGAAAGGGTACGCCACGGGATCAGCTCGTGAACGTTGGTATAGCCCGCGTTATAGGAGACGTGCTCGCTCTCCAGGCCGGACCAGGTCGGGCTGGAGATGATTTTACGCGGCTGCGCCTGGATATCGCGGAAGCGGATCTTCTCGTCTTCCTTGTTCAGCGCCAGATGGGTGTGATTGCGCCCGGTCAGCTCGCCGAGCGCTTCCCAGGCCTTCACCGCCACCTGGCCGTTGGTTTCCGGCGCAAGGGCGAGGATCACCTCTGAAGCGTCAATGGCAGTTTCAATGCGCGGGCGGCCTTTCGCCGGGCCGTCGAGCTTGACGTAGTTGAGCTTGCCGAGGAAATCGACCTCGCTCTGCGTGTTCCACGATATGCCTTTCCCGCCGTTGCCGAGCTTATCCATCAGCGGGCCGAGGGCGGTGAAGCGTTCGTAAGTTTCCGGGTAGTTCCGCTCGACGACCGCGATGTTCGGCGCCGTTTTACCGGGGATCAAATCGCATTCCCCTTTGCGCCAGTCCTGAATATCAAACGGCTGCGACAGCTCCGCCGGGGAGTCATGCTGTAGCGGCTGTAGCACTACATCGGTTTCGGTGCCGAGATGCCCGACGCAGACCTCGGAGAAGACGTTGGCGATGCCCTTGTAGATCTCCCAGTCGCTGCGGGACTCCCACGCCGGGTCGACGGCGGCCGAGAGCGGGTGAATAAACGGATGCATGTCCGAGGTATTCATATCGTCTTTTTCATACCAGGTGGCGGTCGGCAGGACGATATCCGAGAACAGGCAGGTGCTGGACATGCGGAAGTCGAGCGTCACCAGCAGGTCGAGCTTGCCCTCAATGGCGGCGGTCTGCCACTCCACTTCCTCAGGCTTCACGTCGTCGGTTGAGCCTAAATCCTCGCCCTGAATCCCGCTCTCGGTGCCGAGCAGGTATTTCAGCATGTACTCATGGCCTTTCCCGGACGAGCCGAGCAGGTTAGAGCGCCAGACGAACAGGTTGCGCGGGTGGTTCTTACCGCTGTCCGGCTGCTCGCAGGCGAAGCGGATCTCGCCCGATTTTAACGCCTGAATGGTGTACGCCTGCGGCGTGATGCCCGCCGCGTCCGCGCGGGCTTTGATGTGCAGCGGGTTGAGGTTGAGCTGCGGCGCCGACGGCAGCCAGCCCATGCGCTCGGCGCGGACGTTGAAATCAATCAGGTGGCCGGTGAACCTCGAGGCGTCCGCCAGCGGGGAGAGCAGCTCCTGCGCGGTCAGCTTCTCGTAGCGCCACTGGCTGGCGTGGTTGTAGAAGAAGGAGGTGCTGTTCATCTGGCGCGGCGGACGGTTCCAGTCCAGCGCGAAGGCCAGCGGCAGCCAGCCGGTTTGCGGGCGCAGCTTCTCCTGGCCGACATAGTGCGACCAGCCGCCGCCGCTCTGCCCGACGCAGCCGCAGAAGACCAGCATGTTGATCATCCCGCGGTAGTTCATGTCCATGTGGTACCAGTGGTTCACCCCTGCACCGAGAATGATCATCGACCGGCCGTGGGTTTTGTGCGCCGTGTCGGCAAACTCGCGGGCGATTTTTTCAATCAGCCGGGCGGGCACGCCGGTGATCTGCTCGCCCCAGGCGGGGGTATAGGCTTTGACCTGGTCATAGCTTTCTGCAGCGTTGCTGTCCTCCAGACCGCGGTCGAGACCGTAGTTCGCCAGCACCAGATCGTAAACGCTGACTACCCGTTTCTCGCTGCCGTCGGCGAGGGTCAGGGTTTTGCTCGGCACGCGGCGCGTCAGCACCGGCTCCTGCTTCACGCTGCGGAAATGCGGGTTCTCGTTGCCGCCAAAGTAGGGGAAGGCGACATCGGCCACGCTGTCGTGGGTAATGAGCAGCGACAGCGTCAGTTCGGTGTCGTGGCCCGCAGCCTGTGGCTCCAGGTTCCATTTGCCTTTTTCTCCCCAGCGAAAGCCGATGGAGCCGTTTGGCACCACCAGGTTTCCGGCTACGTCAAAGGCGACGGTCTTCCATTCCGGGTTATTGGCTTCCCCCAGCCCGTCGACAAGGTCCGAGGCGCGCAGCATACGTCCCGGCACCACGCGACCGTCTTCCTGCTCGTCCAGCAGCACCAGCATCGGCATATCGGTATAGCGGCGGCAGTAGTTAAGGAAGTAGTCGCTCGGGTTATCGAGGTGAAATTCTTTGAGGATCACGTGGCCCATCGCCATGGCGAGGGCGCTGTCGGTGCCCTGTTTGGGGGACAGCCACTGGTCGCTCAGCTTCGCCACCTCCGAGAAGTCCGGCGTGATGGCGACGGTTTTGGTGCCCTTGTAGCGCACCTCGGTGAAGAAATGGGCGTCCGGGGTTCGGGTCTGCGGCACGTTCGAGCCCCAGGCGATGATATAGCTGGAGTTGTACCAGTCGGCGGACTCCGGCACGTCGGTCTGCTCGCCCCAGGTCATCGGCGACGCCGGAGGCAGGTCGCAGTACCAGTCGTAGAAGCTCAGGCAGGTACCGCCCAGCAGGGAAAGATAGCGCGTGCCGGCGGCGTAGGAGACCATCGACATCGCCGGAATAGGGGAAAAACCGGCCACGCGGTCCGGACCATAGTTTTTGATGGTCCAGACGTTGGCGGCGGCAATCAGCTGGTTCAGCTCTTTCCAGTTCGAGCGGATAAACCCGCCTTTACCCCGCGCCTTCCTGTAGCTTTGCGCCTTTTGCGGATCGCTCTGGATGGCGTCCCAGGCCAGCACCGGATCTGTATGCTGCGCCAGCGCCTCGCGCCACAGCTCAATCAGCCTGCGGCGCACCAGCGGGTATTTAAGACGGTTGGCGCTATAGAGATACCACGAGTAGCTTGCGCCACGCGGGCAGCCGCGCGGTTCGTGGTTGGGCAGGTCAGGGCGGGTGCGCGGATAGTCGGTCTGCTGGGTTTCCCAGGTCACGAGGCCGTTTTTAACGTAAATCTTCCAGCTGCAGGAGCCGGTACAGTTCACGCCGTGGGTGGAGCGCACGATCTTGTCGAACTGCCAGCGCTGACGGTAGCCGTCCTCCCAGTCGCGGTTGGTGTTATATACCTGCCCGTGCCCGTTGGCGAAGCTGTCCCCCTTTGTTTTGAAATAACGAAAGCGATCCAACAGTTTGCTCATGACATTTCTCCTGCTTCGGACGTGTAGTTATTGTTTTTTTGCGGATTTGCGGCCATACACCAGCCAGGTAACGAGCACGCAGACGATGTAAAACACGAGGAACACCTTCATGGCACCGACCGGCGATCCGGTCATTGCCAGCGAGGTGCCAAAGGCTTTGGGAATGAAGAACCCGCCAACGGCGCCGATAGCGGAGATAAAGCCCAGCGCGGCGGCGGTCTCTGTCACCGCTTCGTGCTGCGCCTGCTCGTCCGTGCCGCCCTGTTTTTTGACGCGGTCGAGCGTGATTTGGCGGAAGATAATCGCGATCATCTGGAAGGTCGATCCGCTGCCGAGCCCGGCGGTGAGGAACAGCCCCATAAAGACCAGATAGAACGCGACGAAGCTGCCGGAGCCAGAGCCGGGCAGCGTCAGGAAGATCAGGGCGCTGAAGAGGGCCATAAAAACGAAGTTAATCAGCGTGACCCGGACGCCGCCCAGTTTGTCAGAGATCATCCCGCCCGCTGATCGCGCCAGCGCACCGATTAGGGGGCCAAAGAAGGCGAGGTGCAGAATGTTGACGTCCGGAAACTGGGTTTTTGACAGCATGGCAAAGCCCGCCGAGAAGCCGATAAACGAGCCGAAGGTCGCCAGATAGAGAAGGCTCAGCAGCCAGAGATGAAAGCGCTTCAGCACCGGGAGCTGGCTGGCGATAGAGGCCTTGGAGCTGGCGATATCGTTCATTCCAAAGAAGGCCGCAAGGGTGGCCAGCAGCAGCAGCGGCGCCCATATCCAGGCCGCATTGGCCAGCCACAGGGTGGAACCGTCATCCTGCGGTACGCCCTCCACGCCCAGGAAGGTAAACATCGGCAGGAAGATCACCAGCGGCGCGACCAGCTGCATCACGCTGACGCCCAGGTTGCCGAGCCCGCCGTTAATACCGAGCGCGCTACCCTGTTTTGCCTTGGGGAAGAAGAAGCTGATGTTGCCCATGCTGGAGGCAAAGTTGGCGCCTGCAAAGCCGCAGAGCAGGGCAATCACAATAAAGATCCAGTAAGGCGTCGCGGTGTTCTGAATGGCCATCCCCAGCCAGACGCAGGGAATGATCAGGATGACGGTACTCAATACCGTCCAGTATCGTCCGCCAAATATGGGTACCATAAACGAATAGGGGACGCGCAATATCGCGCCGGAGAGAGAAGGTAATGCCGTTAGCATAAAAAGTTGATCGGTGGTGAAATTAAATCCGACTTTATTCAGATTGACGGCAATGGCGCTAAATAACATCCAGACGCAAAACGCTAACAGCAAACAGGCGACAGAAATCCACAGGTTTCTTCGCGCGATATGTTTTCCTTTGTTTTCCCAAAATTGCACATTTTCCGGTTTCCAGTTACTTAACAGATGCGGATTACTCTTCTCACTTTGTTGTGACATATCACCCTCTTGCTCGCCAGAATGAAGAGAAAACAAATGAAAACAGTTAGATAGATGTGAGTGTGCTGGTTGGTTTATTGGATGTTTTTAGATACAACTGAAAGGATAGATAAAAAAGCGAACCCCTGAGATTCGAAAGAAAATATGGGTTCGCTTAATGTGTTACTAATTGTAAAACTCGCGGTAAATAATACTCCGTTGGGAGTATTAACCCAATTCGAGGGAGATAAGTTTATCGAGATGCTTATTAAACGCCGCATCGTCCATTTCGGGCATATTTAAAATCGTGATCCCATCAAGCCCACAAACCAGCCCGATCAATCGCCAGGCAATATTTTCCGCGCGATCGGTAAGCGTAAAGGCGTTGGCCTCCGCCCCGGCGCGGATAATCGCCACGGTCTCCTGATGCCACATCTCCATGGTCAGGGCGTAAGCCGCGTTGATTTCAGGATCCCGGCTGGCGAGAATTTGAGCTTCCCGCCAGAGGCGAATGTAAGGCTCAAGCCCGCCGTCGTCACTGCCGAGCATGCTGTGCAGCCGTTCCCGCCAGCTGGCGTTTTCACCCACCACGTCGGCATCCAGCAGCTCGCGGATCACGCGCACAAAGGCCAGCGATTTTAGCTCGCCGCCGGAGGCGAAGTGGTGGTGGACCTGTCCGGTCGCGACGCCTGCTTCTGCGGCAATTCGCCGTACCGTCATGGCTGCCAGCCCCTCGGCCAGCGCCACGCGCATCGCGGCCTGCAGGATCGCTTCCCGTCTCTCTTCCTTGCTCAAATATTGCATTTTTCACTACTCTCAATAGGAATGAAACGAGTGTAACAAAAAGCTGGACATACGTTCAACTTTACGTAGGATCGCAATCTGGACATGTGTCCAGGTTTGAGATGAAAAGGAAATTTATGTTTCGTCAGTGGTTAGCGTTAGTGATTATCGTGCTGGTGTATATCCCGGTGGCGATTGACGCGACGGTGCTGCACGTAGCGGCGCCGACATTGAGCATGACGCTGGGCGCCAGCGGCAATGAATTATTGTGGATTATCGATATTTACTCGCTGGTGATGGCGGGAATGGTGCTGCCGATGGGCGCCCTGGGTGACCGCATCGGTTTTAAACGGTTGTTGATGATCGGCAGCACGCTGTTTGGCCTGTCATCGCTGGCGGCAGCGTTTGCTCCCTCAGCAGGGTGGCTGATCGCGGCGCGCGCCTCGCTGGCGATTGGTGCGGCCATGATCATTCCTGCCACTCTGGCGGGGATCCGCACGCTCTTTACCGACGCGAAAGATCGCAACATCGCGCTCGGCGTCTGGGCGGCGGTCGGTTCCGGCGGGGCAGCGTTTGGCCCGCTGATTGGCGGTATGCTGCTGGAGCATTTTTACTGGGGATCGGTGTTTTTGATCAACGTACCGATTGTGCTGGTGGTGGTGTCGCTGGCCGCGCGTTTTGTCCCCCGTCAGCAGGGCCGACCAGAGCAGCCGCTGAATATCAGCCATGCCATCATGCTGATTGTGGCGATTTTGCTGCTGGTCTACAGCGCCAAAACCGCGCTTAAGGGCGCTCTGGCGCCGTGGCTGGTGGCGTGTACCCTGCTGACGGGGGCCGTGATGCTGTTTATTTTTGTGCGCATCCAGCTTCGCGCCCGCGTGCCGATGATCGACATGCGCCTGTTCTGTCACCGCATCATTTTAAGCGGCGTGGTAATGGCGATGACGGCGATGATCGCCCTGGTGGGCTTTGAATTGCTGATGGCGCAGGAACTGCAGTTTGTCCATGGCTTTACGCCGTTCGAGGCGGGCATGTTTATGCTCCCGGTAATGGTGGCCAGCGGGTTCAGCGGACCGATTGCCGGTGTGCTGGTGGGCCGTCTGGGGCTACGCATTGTCGCTGCGGGTGGCATGGGGCTGAGCGCGGTCAGCTTTATCGGCCTGTCGACGCTCGACTTCAGCACGCAGCAGTGGCAGGCGTGGGGGCTGATGGTGCTGCTCGGCTTCAGTGCCGCCAGCGCGCTGCTGGCCTCGACCTCGGCCATTATGGCGGCCGCGCCGAAAGAGAAGGCGGCTGCCGCCGGAGCCATTGAAACCATGTCCTATGAGCTGGGGGCCGGGCTGGGGATCGCCATTTTTGGCCTGCTGTTGACCCGCAGCTTCTCGGCGTCGATTGACTTGCCGCAGGGGCTGAATTCCTCGCTCGTCGATAAAGCCTCGTCATCGATTGGTGAAGCGATGAAGGTGGCGCAGGAATTGACGCCGACGCTGGCGGAGGCGGTGATTGAGGCGGCGAAAAGTGCGTTTATTACTTCCCACAGCGTGGCGCTGGGGAGTGCGGGCGGAATGCTGCTGTTGCTGGCAGGGGGGATCTGGTTCAGCCTGGCGAAGGTGACGAAGGGGTAAAACACGCCCGGTGGCGCTGCGCTTACCGGGCCTACGGGCGCGGTTGTCCGAGCCGCGCCACCCGGTTTATTTTTCCTGGGCCGCGGCCAACACGCTGTGCAACAGCACGTTTGCCCCTTTCTCTGACCACTCCGGCAGGATCCTTTCCGCTTCGTTATGGCTGATGCCCTTCACGCAGGGGATAAAAATCATGCTGGCAGGGGCAATTTTGCTCACATAGCAGGCGTCGTGTCCCGCGCCGGAGACCATCGGTTTCGCCGAGTAGCCCAGTTCCGCCACGGCCTTCTCCGTGCGGGCCAGACATTCGGCATCAAACGCGACGGGCGCGTAGTCAAAGATGCGCTCAACGACAGCCGCCACCCCGCGCAGGCTCAGGCTTTCAGCCACCTTATGCAGCGCTGCCTCCATGGCTTCCAGCGCCGTCTGCGCCGGATGGCGAAACTCCACGCTGCAGACCACCCGAGACGGCACGACGTTGCGCGAGTTTGGCGTAACCTGCGCCATACCGATCGTCGCCCGTCCGTCCGGCGCATGCCGATAGCCAATCTCCTCCACCTTCAGCGCCAGCTCCGCGAAGGCGGTCAGCGCGTCGCGGCGGCTGTGCATCGGCGTCGTTCCTGCATGGGCGGCAAATCCGTCCAGCGTCAGGGTGAACCAGCGCTGGCCCATTGCCGCGCGGACGAGCCCGATATCCAGACCTTCGTCCTCCAGAATCGGGCCCTGCTCGATGTGCAGCTCGTAGCAGGCGTGAACCGGAAACGCGCGGGCAGGGGCTTCACCCCGGTAGCCGATGTTATCCAGGGCTTCACCCACGGTGATACCGTTGCTATCCGCGCGGGCATGGGCGTACGCTTCGTTAAATTGCCCCGTCCAGACCCCTGAAGAGAGCATGGCTGGCGCGAAGCGCGCGCCTTCTTCGTTGGTCCAGTTGACCAGCACAACGTCACGTTCCGTCTCAATGTGATGGTCGTTGAACGTTCGCAGCAGCTCCAGCCCGGCCAGCACGCCGTAAACCCCGTCGTAGTTCCCCCCCAGCGGCTGCGTATCCACGTGCGAACCGGTCAAGACCGGGGCAAGCTGCGGATTTTTCCCCGCACGACGGATAAACATATTGCCCATGCTGTCGACGTCACAGGTAAAACCGGCGTCCAGCGCCCAGTCGCGAAGCAGGTCACGCGCAATACGATCTTCCTCGCTCAGTGCCAGACGGGTGACGCCACCGGCGGGCGTACCGCCGATCTGCGCCATCATCTCAAGCGTTGACCACAGCCGTTCGGCGTTGACGCGGATCATGGCTTGTCCTTACTGCTGCGGTAACGGAAATCACAGCACGCGCCGCCCTGCATAATGGTGGTGCTGCGGGTTAGCTCTACGTCGGGTGCATAGCCCACGATGAATTTTTCATCGCGCGCGCAGGAGAGCAGGTGACCAATTTCGCCCAGCCCCATCTCGTGGTACATCTCCGCGTAGCGACAGCGGGTCACGTTGTAGTTGTACTGCTGGTCGTCGGCGTCAATCACCTTCACCTCCAGGGCGTTATCTTTCTCCCACAGATACTGCAGGGCGATAAAGCTCTTGATGTTTGCGCCGTTGGGTTCTTTGCTGGCAAACCCTTTGCCAGCGTCAATCGCGGCCTGCTCAATGGCCTCACCAATCACCGCCTGGGCGCGGTCTTTCCCTATCTCGCGCACCAGGATTTCATAAATTGGCTTAATAATTTCGGCTTCAATTTTGCGGCGGGCGAGAATGCCCAGCTCATTATTATCACTCATCACATTGCCTCGCTGCGTTACTTCGCTTTTGCGCCGCCCAGCACGGTCTGCGGCTGCCATTTGCCGTCGACAACTCTGTAGACCGTGAACGACGGCGATTTCAGGTTGCCCTCTTTATCAAACGCGATCTGTCCGGTCACGCCGGAATAGCTGATGGCGCGCAGGGCGGGCAGATAGTCGGACGGCTCAACGGAGTCTGCTTTTTCCATCGCCGCCACCAGCACGCGGGTGGCGTCATAGGCGAACGGGGCGTGCAGTTCGATATGGGTGTGGTAGCGGGACTGGTACGCCTGCTCGAACGCTTTACCACCCGGCATCTGGTCAACGGGCAGACCCGGCTCCAGCGCCACAACGCCTTCGCCTTCTTTCTGCGCCAGCTTGAGGAACGTCTGGCTGACGAATCCGCCTGCGCCCATCAGCGTGGCATTCATGCCCAGCTGTTTGATGCGGCGCGCCAGCGGTGCGGCCTGGCTGTCGACGCCGCCGAAGAAGATCAGATCGGCGTTTTTACTGCGGATGGCGGTCAGTACGGCGCTGAAATCGACCGTTTTGTCATCCACGTACTGACGATCGACAATTTTCACGCCCTGCGCTTCCAGCGATTTAATAAACTGGTCTGCCAGACCCTGACCAAATGCGGTGCGGTCGTCGATCACCGCAATGCGTTTGGCTTTCAGGGTGTTAACCGCGTACTGACCGGCGAGCTGGCCGCCGTCATCGTCGTGGCCCATCACGCGGAAGCTGGTGTCAAAACCCTGTTGGGTATAGGCATGACCAGTTGCGACCGGCGCCACCTGGGCGATGTCTGCATCGTGATAAATGCGGGCCGCCGGAATGCTGGTGCCGGTATTCCAGTGACCGACCACGCCCGCCACGCCGCTATCCACCAGACGCTGCGCGACGGCTACGGCAGTGCGCGGGTCGGACTGATCGTCTTCGGACTGCAGTTTGAAGGTCACCGCTTTGCCGCCGATGGTCGGGTGCTGCTTGTTGATGTCGTCAATGGCCAGCTGCGCGCCGTTCTCCAGATCTTTCCCGATACGGGCAGACGGGCCGGTCAGCGGGCCTGCTAGTCCGATGACCACGGTTTCACCGTCAGCGGCCCACGCGGACGTTGAGGCAAAACCACCGAGCAGAATAGCGGCGCTGAGCGCGCTGATTTTTACTGTTTTCATTGTATTTCCCTGATGTTGGCTGGTGTGGTTAAACGGGCATTTCGCCCAAATAAATCTGTGCAATCTGGTCGTCGTTGAGCAGCGCTGTCGATTCGCCATGATGAACAATGCTGCCGCTGTCCATCACCCACGCGCTATCGGTCACCTCCAGCGCGAGCCGGGCGTTTTGTTCGATAAGCAGCAGGGCGACGCCGCGCTCGCGCAGCCCGGCAATAACGGCAAATATGTTCTCGACCATCTTCGGGGCAAGGCCCATTGACGGCTCGTCGAGGATCAGCAGGCGCGGGCGGCTGAGCAGGGCACGGTTAAGGGCCAGCAGCTGTTGCTCGCCGCCGGACAGCAGACCGGCAAGCTGATGCTGGCGTTCGCCCAGACGCGGGAAGCGTTCGAAAATCTCGTTCATCTCGCGCCTGGCGGTGACAGTGTCACGCCTGAGCCAGGCGCCCATCTGCAGGTTTTCCAGCACCGTCATGCGGGAGAAGATCCCGCGGCCCTCCGGGACCATCACCAGCCCGTCGCGAAGCAGGGTCTCCGGGCTCTGTTTGCATAACGCTTTACCGCTGAAGACAATGCTGCCGCTAAAGTTTTCCAGCCCGGTAATGGCGCGCACGGTGGAACTTTTCCCCGCGCCGTTAGCGCCGATCAGCGTAGCCTGTTCGCCCTCGCGCAGGGCAAATGAGACATCGCGTACGGCCTGAATGCCGCCGTAATGCACGTCCAGACGTTCTACCTTCAGTAATTCAGACATGGGCGTTGCCTCCAAGCCAGGCGGCGATCACTGCCGGGTCGCGCCGCACGTTTTCCGGCGTGCCGCTGGCGAGCGTTTTGCCGTAATCAAGCACCGTCAGGCGATCGCAGATGCCCATCACCAGCTTGACGTCATGTTCAATCATCAGCAGGGTTTTGCCGTGATCGCGGATGCGGATGAGCAGCTCGCCGAGCGCCACTTTTTCCGCCGCGTTCATCCCGGCGGCGGGTTCGTCCAGCGCCAGCAGCAGCGGATCTGTTGCCAGCGCGCGGGCGATTTCAAGGCGACGCTGATGGCCATAGGCCAGATCGCAGGCGCGATAGTGGGCGAACTGCGCAATGCCGGTATAGTCCAGCCAGTGCCAGGCCAGCTCGCGGGTCTGCTTCTCTTCTTCGCGAGCGCGTTTATGGCGGCTCAGCGCGGCCCACAGGCCGTTACGGGTGCGCACGTGGCGGCCCACCATCACGTTTTCCAGTACCGACATGTCGTTGAAGAGGCGCACGTTCTGGAAGGTGCGCGCAATCCCGGCGGCGGTCACTTTCTCTATGTGTTTTGGGAAATAGGGCTTATCCGCTATCGAAAACTCGCCGCTGTCCGCCGGATAAAGGCCGGTGATGAGGTTAAAGCAGGTGGTTTTTCCCGCGCCGTTGGGGCCGATCAGTCCGTAGATCTCGCCTTTGTTCACGGTTAAGGAAACGTCATCTACAGCAGTCAGCCCGCCGAAGCGTTTTGTCATGTTGCGTACGGTTAACAGTCTCATGCCTTCGCCTCCTTGTGGCGTACCGGCCAGATCCCGGACGGGCGCACCAGCATAACCAGCACCAGTGCCAGACCGTAAAACAGCTGGCGCAGCACTTCCGGGTCAATCAGCACCGTACCGAACAGCGCCTGCTGAACCGGTGCTGCCTGGCTGCGCAGCAGTTCCGGCAGGGCGGTAAGCAGTACCGCGCCCAGGATCACGCCCGGAATGTGCCCCATGCCGCCCAGCACCACCATCGCCAGTACGGCAATCGATTCCTGTAACGTGAAGGACTCCGGGGAGACAAAGCCCTGAAACGCGCCGAAAAGCGCACCCGCCACGCCGCCAAAGGAGGCGCCCATCGCAAAGGCGAGCAATTTATAGTTACGCACGTTGATGCCCATCGCGCGCGCCACATCTTCATCCTCGCGGATGGCGTGCCAGGCGCGACCAATTCGGGAATGCTGCAGGCGCAGGCAGACAAAAATAATCGCCACAATGACCAGCATCAGCAGGTAGTACCACAGCCACAGGGCAGGCACTTTGAAACCAAACCAGTGGTATACGCCGCTGAACTTCAGGCCGAACAGGTTCAGCGTATCCACTCCGGTTATGCCCTTTGCGCCGTTGGTGATGTTCACCGGACGGTCGAGGTTACGCATCAGGATGCGGATAATTTCGCCAAAGCCAAGGGTCACTATCGCCAGGTAGTCCCCGCGCAGCTTGAGCGTAGGAGCACCGAGTAAAATCCCGCAGACTGCCGCGACGAGGGCGGCCAGCGGAATAATGAGCAGATACGAGGTGTGCAGCCCGTCCGGGAACCAGACGCCGAGGATCGGAAACACCTCCAGCAGGTGTGGGGAGGCCATCAGTGCCGCGAGGTAGGCGCCGACCGCGTAAAAGGCGATAAAGCCCATGTCCAGCAGGCCGGTATAGCCCACCACAATGTTTAGCCCGAGCGCCAGCATGATGTAGAGCAGGGCGAAGTCGATAACGCGCACCCAGTAGTTGCCGCCAAGCTGCGTGGCCACTACGGGAGCAATCAGCAGCGCGAGGCAGAACAGGCTCATGCCTGACCAGAATTTGCGTGTCGTCGTCGGGGTCTGGAGTTGAAGTGTTGTCATGGTATTCCTTACGCCCTGTGCGCCACGCGCTCGCCCAGCAGGCCAGCCGGACGGAAGACCAGCACCAGGATCAGCACCACAAAGGCAAAGACATCCTGATAGTTGCTGCCAAATACGCCGTGGGTCAGTTCACCCAGGTAGCCTGCGCCCAGCGCTTCGATAATGCCGAGCAGGATGCCGCCAATCATGGCGCCCCGAATGTTGCCAATGCCCCCCAGCACGGCGGCGGTAAAGGCTTTTATCCCGGGCAAAAAGCCCATCGAGAAGCTGGCGTTACCGTAATTGCTGGCCATCATCACGCCTGCCAGCGCGGCAAACGCCCCGCCAATGGCAAACGTCAGGGTGATGATGGCGTTTGGGTTAACCCCCATCAGCGTGGCCACGCGCGGGTTTTCCGCCACGGCGCGCATGCCGCGCCCCAGGCGGGTGTATTCCACCAGTAGCCACAGCCCGGTCATCACCGCCAGCGCAAGGACAACGGTGACGATACCGGTGACGGTGACGATGGCAGGAGGATGCGCTTCGCTGCCGGACGTGACGCCGATAGGGTCCATCGGCAGGATCTGCGGGAACATCAGCGGGTTGCGCGTCCAGATAATCATCGCCACGGTTTGCAGCAGGACCGAAACGCCGATACCCGAGATCAGCGGCGCGAGGCGCGGGGCGTTGCGCAGTCGACGGTAGGCAAAGCGTTCCACGGCCATCGCCAGCAGGGCGCAAACGGCCATGGCAATCATCAGGGCAACGCCGAGCTGCAACAGCTGCGGCATATGCGGAAAAGTGGTATTCAGGGCGTTACTGGCGGAGAGCGTGGTGAGCGCGCCGACCATCAGAATATCGCCGTGAGCAAAGTTAATAATGCGCAAAATGCCATACACCATGGTATAGCCCAGCGCGATCAGCGCGTAGATGCTTCCCAGCATCACACCGTTGATCAGTTGTTGTATGAGTGTATCCAACGTCTGTACCCGCAAAGTGCTCGTTCTGCGGCTACCATCCAATAAATGAATTAAATTGTAAAATACGCATCTATTATTTCTTATGATAAATAGATATTGTTCTATATTTATGATTTATATAAATATAATTAAGGCCTGCTTTTGGGTGAAAAGCCTAAAGAAATCAACATATGAATAAAACAGAACAATTGGTTGGCCTGCCTGCGTATGCAGAAAGTCGCCTGGCAAACGATCCGCCGCTTCGGGCTGTGCGTGCCTTTGAGGCCATCGCCCGGCTGGGCAGCGTCACGCTGGCCGCGCAGGAGCTGGACATTTCTCCGTCGGCCGTCAGCCATCAGCTCAGGGTGCTCGAAGGGTACCTGCAAATGCCGTTGACGGAGCGTCAGGGGCGCAGGCTGGTGCTGAGCCAGCACGGGCGTGAATACTACCGCTCGATCCGTGCGGCGTTTAACGTGCTGCGCCAGGCGACGGAGCACCTGGCGGAGCAGGCGCAAACGCGTCAGGTCACCATCAGCCTGATCCCGCTTTTTGGTATGGGGTGGTTTATCCCGCGCTTGCCTGCGTTCATGCGCGCCAACCCGCAGACCGAGATCAACGTGGTGTATGCCAACCATCGTAACTATCTGAGCGACGCGTCGGATATGTCGATTCGTTTTGGCAACGGTCAGTGGGCGGGCTATCAGAGTGAAAAGCTGATTTCCGGACAGATGGTGCCGGTGTGCAGCCGCGCGTTTTTGCGTATTCACGGCCATATCGACACGCCTGAGCAACTGCTGCAGATGCCGCTGCTGCACGATGAGGAGCGCACGACGTGGGCGCAGTGGTTTGTACAGCAGGGGGTGAAGCGTCCCGTTCGCCGCAGCGGTCCAATGTTTGAGGACGGTCTGCTGACGCTGGCGGGCGTACAGGCGGGTCTGGGGTGTGCGCTGATGCGGGAGCCGCTGATTGCGCCGTATCTTGAGAGCGGCGAGCTGGTGAAGATCTTTGACCTACCGATTGATGACGGACGCGACTATTACCTCTGCGTGCGCTCAGATTCAGAGATGACCGAAGACGGCAAGCTGCTGCAAAACTGGCTGCGGCGGGCAGCGGGCGGGGAGTCGTCTGGCGGGTAAAAGAGGGCGATAAAAAAGCCAGCTGTTCAGCTGGCTTTTGGAGAGACAAGATTTAGAACTGGTAGGTCAGACCCAGCGCTACGATGTTGTCGGTACCGATGCCTGCCTGGCGAGTGAACTTGTTGTCATCGAGCAGGTTGATTTTGTAATCCACGTAGGTGGACATGTTTTTGTTAAAATAATAGGTCGTGCCAACATCGATGTATTTCACCAGATCCTGGTCGCCGAAGTTTTCGATGTCTTTGCCTTTAGACTGCAGGTAAGCGATAGACGGACGCAGGCCAAAGTCGAACTGATACTGGGCCACAACTTCGAAGTTTTGCGCCTTATTTGCAAAGCCGTAAATGTCGGTACGCTTGTTGTTAGAGGTACCGAAACGGGTTGCATTGTAGGTCTGAGAGTATTGCGCCGCGAGGTAAATGTTGTTCGCGTCGTATTTCACACCACCGCTGTATACTTCTGCGCGGTCGCCTTCACCGTATACGCCAGCCGCATTCTGGTCAGCGGTACGACGGGAGGAGGACATTGCACCACCTACGCTGAAGCCTTCGCCCAGATCGTAAGTCAGGGATGCGCCATAGCCGTCACCGTTCTGGTTCAGCAGGCTGCGACCGCTGGTGTTTTCACCACTTACGCTGCCGTTTTTACCCTGATACTGCAGAGCAAAGTTCAGGCCGTCAACCAGACCGAAGAAGTCCTGGTTACGGTAGGTTGCCACGCCGTTAGCACGAGACTGCATGAAGTTGTCGGCACCGTAGGTGTCACCGCCGAATTCTGGCAGAACGTCGGTCCAGGAGGTCACGTCGTAAATCACGCCGTAGTTACGACCATAATCGAATGAACCTGCTTCCGCGAACTTCAGACCTGCAAACGCCACACGAGTCCAGGACTGGTTGTCGCCTTCGTCTTTGTTGCCCTGAATCTGGTATTCCCACTGGCCGTAACCGGACAGCTGATCGTTAACCTGGGTTTCACCCTTGAAGCCGATACGCATGTAGGTTTTATCGCCATCTGCGCCAGCATCATCAGAGAAATAGTGCAGACCTGTCACTTTACCGTACAGATCCAGTTTGTTACCGTCTTTGTTGTAAATTTCGGCAGCGTTAACAACGCCTGCTGCCAGCATGGAAGTGACTGCCACTGCAACTAATTTAAGTTTCATCTTAAATGTTCCTTATAATTTTTTTCGGTATTTCCTGAACCACTTTGAACGATTTCTAAACGAGGCTGTTCGTCAATGGCATGCTATTCTTAAAAATCTCGTAGTCTTATTTCAATAATAAGTTTCAAAATATTAGAGATAATTTCAATTAGTGTGATCTCGATCGTGTGAGAAGGCGATCATTCAAACAATATGGTCGGAATTTATACGATTAATAGCTATTTAGTTAGTGGGATTATTGCTTTTACTATAATTTCTGATGGTTTTTGTTTATCGCGTTAAATTTCGCAATTTCCGAGGGTTTAATGAGGGTGGTATTGCTACTTTTCTTTAAAAACAATGGGTTGTTTTAATTTTTCAGCGTCTATTCCGCATATTATCATAAAACTGTCAGAGCTGAATTATTGCACGCCATGCTATCCAGAGCGTTAATATTCATCATTCACTAATTTCATTGGGTTGTCAGTTTGTGTCAGCTCGCTTCAGGTGCCTTTACAGAAGGCGTTCAATATAAACCGAACTTAAACAGACGCTCTATTATCATGATAAATATTCTGATGCCTGATCACATTTTAAATTTATGTTAATTATGTTGCCGGGTTGAAATTCCCCCGGCCAGTCGAGCAGCGTTATTTTCGTGTGGCGTACCAGCAGAGCAACGACCCTGCGCTGACCATCAGCGCGCCTTGCCAGAACGAGAATGACAGGGGGGAGCTTAGCACCGCGGCGGCAAGCGCGGCAGAAAGCACGGGGGTAAAATAGGATACGGCAGCCAGAACCGTGACGTTACCGTGCAGGATGCCAATATTCCAGGCGGCGTAACCAAACCCAAGCGCGATACCGCACATAACCAGCTTCACGACTACCGGAAGCGTGAACACCATGTCGGGCTGATCGCTCAGGGCATATTTCACCCACAGACTCAGCGCGGTCAGCAAAACAAACAGAGTGATGCCGTTTTGCCCTTTCGCAAATTTGCTGGTGACGGTGCAATAGGCGGCCCAGATAAAGGCTCCGGCAAACGCCAGCGCATAGCTCAGAGGGCTGGAAACGACATTCCGGGTTATTTCCTCAAGGTGTAATCCTTCTTCGCCGCCCAATACCCAGCACACGCCCAGCAGAGAAATGAGCAAGCCGGGGATCACCCACAGGGTAGACTTTTGCCCGTTGAACAAAATCGCAAATACGATCGTCAGGCTCGGCCAAAGGTAATTGACCATGCCCACTTCAATCGCCTGCGATCGCGTTGCGGCATAGCCCAGCGACAGCGCCAGACATATTTCGTAGCTGACAAATAAAACGCTGCCGGCAATAAGATAGCGGGGAGAAAACCGTCGGATATCAGGAAATCCTACCGTCACCAGACACAGTAATCCGCTGAGGGTGTAAATCATCGCGGCACCGCCAACAGGGCCCAATCCTTCACTCACGCTGCGAATAAGGCCGACCATGGTGCTCCATAGCAGTATTGCCGCCAGCCCAATAAGCGTTGCTCTCTTTCTGTCCATTATTCGCCATCACAATAAAAATTAAAGGAAAAATGTATCGCATTACGCCTGTCGCTGTCGTGAATTATTCTCTTAAGCCGTTAATCAAAAAGGGGTAATGAAACGTTGCGGAGGTGACTATTAAGGGGGGGAAGGCTGATGACCTTGATTTGACGCAAAAAAATCAGGGGCTTTGCTGTTAGTTTGCGGCGCGAAGTCTTTTCAGATAACGAGGACAGCAATGGACGTCAGCCGCAGACAATTTTTTAAAATCTGCGCGGGCGGTATGGCCGGAACAACAGCCGCAATGCTGGGATTTGCTCCCAAAATGGCGCTGGCTCAGGCACGCAACTATAAACTGCTGCGCGCCAAAGAGATCCGTAACACCTGCACATACTGCTCCGTGGGTTGTGGGCTTTTAATGTATAGCCTGGGCGATGGCGCGAAGAACGCCAGAGAAGCGATTTATCACATTGAAGGGGATCCGGATCATCCGGTGAGCCGCGGGGCGTTATGCCCGAAAGGGGCGGGGCTGCTGGACTACGTCCACAGCGAAAACCGCCTGCGCTACCCCGAATACCGCGCGCCGGGCTCCGACAAATGGCAGCGTATCTCCTGGGATGAGGCCTTCTCCCGTATTGCGAAATTGATGAAAGCCGACCGCGACGCCAACTTTATTGAAAAGAATGCGCAGGGCGTGACGGTCAACCGCTGGCTTTCCACCGGCATGCTATGCGCCTCGGCAGCCAGTAATGAAACCGGCATGCTGACGCAAAAATTTGTGCGCTCGCTCGGCATGCTGGCGGTAGACAACCAGGCGCGCGTCTGACACGGACCAACGGTAGCAAGTCTTGCTCCAACATTTGGTCGCGGTGCGATGACCAACCACTGGGTTGATATCAAAAACGCGAACGTCGTGGTGGTGATGGGCGGTAACGCCGCTGAAGCCCATCCGGTGGGGTTCCGCTGGGCGATGGAAGCGAAAAACAACAACGATGCGACGCTTATCGTCGTCGATCCGCGCTTTACGCGTACGGCATCGGTGGCCGATATCTATGCGCCGATCCGCTCCGGTACGGACATTACGTTCCTGTCCGGCGTGCTGCTGTACCTGATCGAAAACAACAAAATCAACGCGGAATACGTTAAGCACTACACCAACGCGAACCTGCTGGTGCGGGATGATTTTGCCTTCGAAGACGGGCTGTTTAGCGGCTATGACGCCGAAAAACTCCAGTACGATAAAACGTCCTGGAACTATCAGTTCGATGAAAACGGCTATGCGATGCGCGATGAAACGCTCACGCATCCGCGCTGCGTGTGGAACCTGCTGAAGCAGCACGTCTCCCGCTATACGCCGGACGTCGTGGAGAACATCTGCGGCACGCCGAAAGCGGACTTCCTGAAGGTGTGTGAAGTGCTGGCTTCCACCAGCGCCGCCGACAGAACCACCACGTTCCTGTACGCGCTGGGCTGGACGCAGCACACCGTGGGCGCGCAGAACATCCGCACCATGGCGATGATCCAGCTGCTGCTCGGCAACATGGGGATGGCAGGCGGCGGCGTGAACGCGCTGCGCGGCCACTCAAACATTCAGGGCCTGACCGATCTCGGTCTGCTCTCCACCAGCCTGCCGGGCTACCTGACGCTGCCGTCTGAAAAACAGACGGATTTGCAAAGCTATCTGGCGGCGAACACGCCAAAAGCGACGCTGCCGGATCAGGTGAACTACTGGAGCAACTATCCGAAGTTCTACGTCAGCCTGATGAAATCCTTCTACGGCGATGCGGCGCAGAAAGAGAACGACTGGGGCTTTGAGTGGCTGCCGAAGTGGGATCAGGCTTATGACGTCATCAAGTATTTCAACATGATGGATAAGGGCGACGTCACGGGGTATATCTGCCAGGGCTTCAACCCGGTGGCCTCCTTCCCGGACAAAAACAAAGTCGTTCGCAGCCTGAGCAAGCTGAAGTACATGGTGGTTATCGATCCGCTGGTGACCGAGACCTCCACCTTCTGGCAGAACCACGGGGAGTCAAACGATGTCGATCCGGCGTCAATTCAGACCGAAGTGTTCCGCCTGCCGTCCACCTGCTTTGCGGAAGAGGACGGCTCTATTGCCAACTCCGGCCGCTGGCTGCAGTGGCACTGGAAAGGCCAGGACGCCCCGGGCGAAGCGCGTAACGACGGCGAGATCCTGGCCGGGATTTACCACCGCCTGCGCGAAATGTACCGCACCGAAGGCGGCAAAGGTGCAGAGCCGCTGCTGAAGATGAGCTGGCACTACAAGCAGCCGGATCGTCCTGAATCCGAAGAGGTCGCGAAAGAGAACAACGGCGTGGCGCTGGCGGATCTGTATGACGCGAACGGCAATCTGGTGGCGAAGAAAGGCCAGCTGCTGAACAGCTTCGCGCTGCTGCGTGACGACGGTACCACGGCATCATCCTGCTGGATCTACACCGGCAGCTGGACGGAGCAGGGTAACCAGATGGCCAACCGCGACAACGCTGACCCGTCAGGCCTGGGTAACACGCTGGGCTGGGCTTGGGCATGGCCGCTGAACCGTCGCGTGCTGTACAACCGTGCGTCCGCCGACGTGAACGGCAAGCCGTGGGATCCGAAGCGCATGCTGATCCAGTGGAACGGGACGAAGTGGACGGGGAACGACATCCCGGACTACAGCACCGCCGCGCCGGGCAGCAACACCGGGCCGTTTATCATGCAGCCGGAAGGGCTGGGACGCCTGTTCGCCCTCAACAAGCTGGCGGAAGGGCCGTTCCCGGAACACTACGAGCCGATGGAAACGCCGCTCGGCACCAACCCGCTGCACCCGAACGTGGTCTCCAGCCCGGTGGTGCGTATCTACGAAGACGACGTGCTGCGCCTGGGCAAAAAGGACAAGTTCCCGTACGTAGGGACGACCTACCGCCTGACCGAGCATTTCCATACCTGGACCAAGCACGGGCGGCTTAACGCCATCGCGCAGCCGGAACAGTTTGTGGAGATAAGCGAAACGCTGGCGAAAGCGAAGGGCATCGCCAACGGCGATCGCGTGAAGGTGAGCAGCAAGCGCGGCTTTATCCGCGCGGTGGCGGTGGTCACCCGCCGCCTGCAGTCGCTGAACGTGCACGGCCAGCAGGTGGAAACCGTCGGTATCCCGCTGCACTGGGGCTTTGAAGGGGTGGCGCAGAAAGGCTACATCGCCAATACCCTGACGCCAAACGTCGGCGATTCCAACTCGCAAACGCCGGAGTATAAAGCGTTTCTGGTCAACATCGAGAAAGCGTAAGGAGCGATTAAATGGCGATGGAAACACAAGACATTATTAAACGCTCCGCGACCAATCCCATAACGCCCGCGCCCCGCGCGCGGGACTACAAGGCAGAGGTCGCCAAGCTTATCGACGTCTCCTCCTGCGTGGGCTGTAAGGCCTGTCAGGTGGCCTGTTCGGAGTGGAACGATATTCGCGACGAGGTAGGGCACTGCGTTGGGGTGTACGACAATCCGGCGGATCTGAGTGCCAAATCCTGGACGGTGATGCGCTTTAGCGAAACCGACCAGAACGGCAGGCTGGAGTGGCTGATCCGCAAAGACGGCTGCATGCACTGTGAAGATCCGGGCTGCCTGAAGGCGTGCCCGTCTGCCGGGGCAATTATCCAGTACGCCAACGGGATCGTCGATTTCCAGCAGGACAACTGCATCGGCTGCGGGTACTGCATCGCGGGCTGTCCGTTT
The DNA here is from genome assembly GCF_049238885.1 of Enterobacter cloacae complex sp. BZL2005. Taxonomy (NCBI): domain Bacteria; kingdom Pseudomonadati; phylum Pseudomonadota; class Gammaproteobacteria; order Enterobacterales; family Enterobacteriaceae; genus Enterobacter; species Enterobacter cloacae complex sp. BZL2005. The sequence goes on from NZ_JBMKGI010000003.1 coordinate 87,289, forward strand.
AATATCCCGCGCCTCAATAAAGAGGATAACCGGGTATACAAATGCACCCTGTGCGTGGACCGCGTCAGCGTCGGGCAGGAGCCTGCCTGCGTGAAGACCTGTCCAACCGGCGCCATTCATTTCGGCACCAAAAAAGAGATGCTGGACGTGGCGCAAGAGCGCGTCGATAAGCTCAAAGCGCGGGGCTACGACAAAGCGGGCGTTTACAACCCGCAGGGCGTGGGCGGCACGCACGTCATGTATGTGCTGCACCATAGCGACCAGCCGGAGCTGTACCACAACCTGCCGAAGGATCCGGCGATCGATACCGCCATCAACCTGTGGAAAGGGGCGCTCAAGCCGCTCTCCGCGGCGGGCTTTATCGCCACCTTTGCCGGGCTGATTTATCACTACATCGGTATCGGGCCAAACAAAGAGGTGGATGACGACGAGGAGGAGCATCATGAGTAAGTCGAAAATGATAGTGCGCACCAAATTTGTCGATCGCGCATGTCACTGGACGGTAGTGATCTGCTTCTTCCTGGTGGCGGTATCGGGAATTTCGTTCTTCTTCCCGACGCTGCAGTGGCTGACCGAAACCTTCGGTACGCCGCAGATGGGGCGCATTCTGCACCCGTTCTTCGGCGTGCTGATTTTCGTGGTGCTGATGTTTATGTTCGTGCGCTTCGTCCATCACAATATCCCGGACAAGCAGGATATCCCGTGGGTGAAAGGGATCGTTGAAGTCCTGAAGGGTAACGAGCACAAAGTCGCGAAGGTGGGGAAATACAACGCCGGGCAGAAGATGATGTTCTGGACCATCATGAGCATGATTTTTGTGCTGCTGGTGACCGGGGTGATGATCTGGCGTCCGTATTTTGCACACTACTTCCCGATACAGGTGATTCGCTACGCGCTGCTGATCCACGCGACGTCGGCCATCATTCTGATTCACGCCATCCTGATCCATATGTATATGGCGTTCTGGGTGAAAGGATCGATTAAAGGCATGATTGAAGGGAAGGTGAGCCGCCGCTGGGCGCAGAAACACCATCCGCGCTGGTACCGTGATGTGGAACGGCTGGAAGCGAAACAGGAAAGTACGGAAGGGATGAAGTAAAACCTGCGCCGTCGGCTTTGCCCGGCGGCGCTGCGCTTGCGCGGGCCTACTCTTCAAATCAGAACCGCTCTTCCACATACCGGAACGGATATTTCGTGGGTTTGACCTTGCCGATTTTGCGCTTCGGTAAATCCACCTTGTCGACGTGAATTTCTTTATACGGGATCTGCGAAAGCAGATGCGAAATAATATTCAGGCGCACGCGTTTTTTATCCTCTGAACGCGCCACAAACCACGGCGCCCAGGCGGTATCGGTGGCTTCAAACATGGCGTCGCGCGCAAGGGTATACTCATCCCAGAGGTTAAAGGATTTAATATCCATCGGCGACAGCTTCCAGATCTTACGCCCATCGTTAATACGGTCGCGCAGGCGGCGCTCCTGCTCTTTCGGCGTCACCTCCAGCCAGTACTTCAGCAGGATAATGCCGGCATCGACCATCGCTTTTTCCATAACCGGCGCGCCGTCTAAAAATTTCTCCGCCTGTTCCTCCGTGCAGAACCCCATCACTCGTTCCACGCCCGCGCGGTTATACCAGCTGCGATCGAAGATCACGATTTCACCCGCCGAAGGCAGGTGGGGCACATAGCGCTGGAAGTAGAGCTGGCTTTTTTCTTTTTCCGTTGGGGCAGGGAGCGCAACAACGCGAAACACGCGCGGGCTGACGCGCTCGGTGATCGCTTTAATGGTGCCGCCTTTGCCGGCGCCATCGCGTCCTTCAAAAACAATACACACTTTTAACCCTTTGGCGACGACCCACTGCTGGAGCTTAACCAGTTCGACGTGCAGGCGGCGGAGCTCTTTTTCATACTCTTTGGTCTTAAGCGGTGCATTCGATACAACATCAACAGCGACAGGGGTTTTCTTTTTGCTTCCCATGATTGTCATCCTCAGGTTGTTCGGCACGGAAAAAAGCGAGGCCGCACTATGAAGTGTAATCCACCTGAATTAATGGATTAACCTGTCAGCCACCTGATTTGAACTGGCTCACCATACAAGATTATTTAATAATGCCCGCTGCGAGTGATTAACCCGTGGTTGAGGTATGAAAAAGACAATATTTTCGTTGGCGCTTGGCACATTTGGCCTGGGCATGGCTGAATTTGGCATCATGGGCGTGTTAACCGAGCTGGCGCATGACACCGGTATTTCGATTCCCTCCGCCGGGAATATGATCTCGTTTTATGCCTTCGGCGTGGTGATTGGCGCCCCGATTGTGGCGCTCTTCTCCGGCAAGTTCTCGTTAAAAACCACGCTGCTGTTTCTGGTGGCGATGTGCGCTGTTGGCAATGCCCTGTTTACGTTTTCTACGTCATATTTCTGGCTGGCGCTGGGGCGGCTGATTTCCGGTTTCCCGCACGGCGCGATTTTCGGCGTAGGGGCGATTATTCTGTCTAAAATTGCGCCGCCGGGGAAGGTTACGGTCGCGGTGGCCGGGATGATCGCCGGAATGACCGTCGCCAACCTGGTGGGTGTGCCGCTCGGCACCTGGCTGGGGCACCAGTTCAGCTGGCGTTATACCTTTTTCCTGATCGCCCTGTTCGATGCGCTGGTGATCCTCTCGGTGCTGATCTGGGTGCCGGACATTCATGACAAATCAGAAATTAAACTGACCGAGCAGTTCCAGTTCCTGAAGAAACCGGAGCCCTGGCTGATTTTTGCCGCCACCATGTTTGGTAACGCCGGTGTATTCGCGTGGTTCAGCTTCGTTAAACCGTTTATGGTCAACCTTTCTGGCTTTTCTGAAGGCATGATGACGATCATCATGATGCTGATGGGCCTTGGCATGGTGTTGGGCAATCTGTTGAGCGGCAAACTCTCGGGACGCTTTAGCCCGCTGCGCATTGCGGCGACTACCGACATGGTGATTGTCGCCTCGCTGCTGCTGCTTTTTGCCTGCGGTGAACTGAAAACGGCCTCGCTGGTGATGGGCTTTATCTGCTGCGCCGGGCTGTTTGCGCTCTCTGCGCCGCTGCAGATCCTCCTTCTGCAAAATGCGAAGGGCGGCGAGATGCTGGGGGCCGCGGGCGGGCAGATGGCGTTTAATCTCGGCAGCGCGATCGGGGCGTACTTTGGTGGGATGATGATTACCCTCGGCTTTAGCTGGCGCTACGTCACGCTGCCTGCGGCGTTACTCTCGTTCTCGGCCATGAGTGCATTACTGATCTACGGTTACCTGCGTGCCAGGCAGGCTCAGGCTAACGCGCGTGCGCTAGCCTGATGGAAGTCAGGCAAGCCAGGGCTCGCCCAGGGTCAGCATCAGGCGGTTGGCCCAGGCGAAGAACGCGGCGGACTGCACCAGATCAAGCTGGGCTAAGGTGTCCAGCCCCTCTTTTTCCAGCGCGGCAAGGTGCAGCGGCGTGGCGGCCGGCGGCGTAACCGACAGCGCTGCCGCAAAATTAATCTCCGCCTGCCAGCGCGCAGACTGCCCCTCGCTCAGGGACTGTCCCGGACGCACGGCCAGCAGGGCCTCTACCGCCGCGTCATCCTTAGACAGCTGGCTGGCTTTCCGCGCATGGACAGATGCGCAGTAAATGCAGCCGTTGATTTTACTGGCGACCGTTGCCGCCAGCTCGCGCTCGGCGCGCGGCAACCCCCCCGGCGTATAAAAAATCCCCTTATCCGTTAGCGTGCGCTGTTCAAGCACCGGCAGGTTGCGCCCCAGCAGGCGGAAATAGTCGGAATCGGTGTGGCCAAACTTCGCCAGGATCGCAACCTCGTCATCACGAAAATCCGCCAGCGGTTTGGCGGCGATCCACGGCTCCCAGCCCAGCTCCTGCTGGGTGAAGGCGACGGGAGCCGCCTTCCCGGTGGCCGTGGTGGCGGTCGTGTGCCAGACGCCTGCCGCCACTGGCGCATCGCTTTTGGCGACGGGCCTGTCGTTCAGCAGCCGCAGCCCGGCAATCAGTCGGCTCTGGAAGCTGACAAAGGCGATAAGCTGCGCCAGCGTCACGATGCCTTCCTTGCTCCAACCCGCCTGGGTCAGCGCCCTTAACGATGTCGGCGTGGCTTCAACGGGCGAGAAGGTCAGCAGGCGCGCGAAATTCAGCGCCGGGGTCAGACGGTCTGAGGTCGGGTCTGCCAGGCCAAACCCCGCATAGTGCGCGGCCAGCGCCTCCGCGTTGTGCCACCTGGCGACTTTTGCCGCGACGGCGAAGCGCTCGTCCAGCGCAAAATCGCTATCCTGCTGAGTAAATAAGATTTCGTAGCTGCCTTGGGCGTGGCGCGTGGCGGCGTCCCGCGTGGCGCGCGCCTCTGCCAGAGGGGAACCGGGTTTGATTTCCGCCAGCTCGGCGAGAATGTCGTGACTTAATGACATAGGTGTCTCCTCAAAGGATGTGGGGGGCAATATGTTCGGCGATCAGTTCGATGGAGCGCAGGGTGTCGCGATGGGTGGGCTCGACCGAATGGACCTGGAATGAGATGTCCGTGGCGCGCCGGAGAACGGAATCGGCCTGCAGCGAACGCAGCACCGTCTCGGGCGAACCGATGTGGGCGTCGAACTGGCGACGAAAATCGGTGACGGTGTCACCCTTAACCGCGTGTCCGGCAGCGCGATGCTGCTGGGCCTGTCTGGTGAGACCCGGCGTCGCAACCTTCAGCGCATAGTCATCGCTGTCGGCGACGAATGCCGTACGGGAGGCCAGAATACGCGGTGCGATACCGGCAGGCAGGGCCTCAAGGTAGGCATCCACAATCGGGTTCTGGATCGCGTCGAGCGTGAGATCCAACTGGTCTGCCGGACGCGGCTGCGTGCGGGAGAGCATTAACCCGTGTCCGGCCCGCGCGGCGCGAACGGCGCCGTCGACGGAAAAGGTGGCAATCCAGATCCTGTCAGCCAGCTGTGGCGCTGGCGGGTAGAGGTGGTTATCCGGATGGGTCAGTGAATCCCCGCGCCAGGCGCTCTGGATCACATGTAAATGGTCGGCAAAGGCCGCGCCGCGCTGTTCAAACGTCAGTCCGAACGGCAGGAAAGAGGTCGGCGTGCCGCCCGAACCAAAACCGACTTCGAGACGTCCATCGGCGAGTAAATCCAGCACCGCCGCATCTTCCGCCACGCGCAGCGGGTTTTCCATCGGCAGGGTGATGATGGCCGTGCCCAGCCGGATGGTTTCGGTATGCGCCGCAACGTGGGCCAGAAACAGCAGCGGCGACGGCAGGCCGCCTTCACTTTCGTGGAAGTGGTGCTGGGCAATCCAGGCGCTGTCAAAACCGTGGCGTTCAGCGTGGCGGATCTGTTCTGTAGCCAGTCGATAGCGCTCTTTCGGCGTGGCGTCGTCAAGCAGGCGGGTGAAAAATCCCAGGCGTTTTCGCGTCATGCGAACTCCTCCGTAGCGGGTGAAAAATGGGGAATGGCGGCAATCAGCTCGCGGGTATAGTCGTTCTGCGGTGACGTGAATAAGGTCTCGACGTCACCGTGTTCGACCACCTGACCGCTGCGCAGCACCGTGACGCTGTGGGCGATCCGGCGAACGGTAGAGAGATCGTGCGTGATGAACAGGTAGGTTAATCCCAGCTGCTGCTGCAGCTGCTGAAGCAGCGCCAGGATCTGCGCCTGGACGGTGACGTCCAGCGCGGAGGTGGCTTCGTCCAGCACCAGAATGGTCGGCTCCAGGATCAGCGCCCGGGCGATGGCCACGCGCTGTCGCTGCCCGCCTGAAAGCTCTCTGGCGGTGCGGGTCAGGAGTTCGACGGGCAGGGCAACCCGCTGCGCCACGGTCTCCACCCGGGCCTTTCGCTCCGCCTTGGCGAGGCGAGAAAAGTTCTTCAGGGGCTCTTCGATGATGTCAAACAGCGTCTGACGCGGGTCGAGAGAGGCGAACGGGTTCTGGTAGACAAACTGGATCTTCTGGCGCAGTTGACGGCGGGCCTCGCGGCTGAGCGCGGTGGCATCAATGTCATCAATAATGACCTGTCCGTTATCCGCCTGTTCAAAACCCAGCAAAATACGGGCGAGAGTGGTCTTCCCGGAGCCGGACTCACCGACCAGCGCATGGGTGCTGCCGCGTCTGACGTCAAACGTCACCCGATCCAACGCCTGAAGCTGATGACCTTTACCCAGCGAGAACCGTTTGCTGATGGCCCGGGCGCGAATGGCCGGTGACGCGAGCGGGAGACCGGCTACCGGGGCGATGGTCAGGCGCTGGCCCTGAAGATCGCTCAGCAGCTGACGGGTGTAGGCGTGCTGCGGCGTGCGGACGATATCGGCGGTGTCGCCATGCTCCTGAACCTCACCGTTGCGAAACACCAGCAGCCTGTCCGCGCGCTGGGCTGCCAGGGCCAGATCGTGGGTGACAAACAGAACGGCGGTGCCCGATTCCCGGCGCAGGATATCCAGCAGGTCGAGAATGCGTTTTTGCACCGTCACGTCCAGCGCGCTGGTGGGCTCATCGGCAATGATGACGTCCGGGCTCAGGGCAATGGCGATGGCAATCAGCACGCGCTGTTTCATCCCGCCGGAGAGCTGATGCGGATACTGCGTCATGCGCTGTTCGGGGTGGCTCAGGCCGACCTTTTTCAGCAGGGCGAGCACCTGCTCGTCGCGTTGGGCGTGAGTCACCTTCTGGTGCAGCTGAATAATTTCCCCGACCTGCGCGCCGATCGTCTTCACCGGATTGAGTGAATTACCCGGATCCTGCGGAACCAGGCTGATTCGCGCCCCGCGAAGGGTATCGAGTCGCTTCGCTGACCACCGGCTAATCTCCTCGCCGTTGAGCACGATTTTCCCCGCATCCCGACGGGCGTTATCCGCCAGCAGGCCGATGATCGCCTGCGCCGTGGTCGTTTTGCCGGAACCGGATTCGCCGACAAAGGCCAGCATTTCCCCCCGCTGAAGGGCGAAGCTGACGTTATGCACCACCTCGCGCCACCGGCGCGCGGTACGGTAGCTGATGGTCAGGTTTTCTACCGAGAGTACGGTCATTTCAGGCCTCCGCTGAACTGCTGGCTGATACGGTTGGTGGCCAGCACGACGGCGATGACGACCACGCCGGGGAAGGTGGTTAACCACCAGGCGGTAGAGAGATAGTTACGCCCTTCGGCAATCAATAAGCCCCATTCCGGTACGGGCGGCGGGGTGCCGTAGCCGAGAAAGCTCAGCGTGGACAGGGCCAGAATGGCCTGACCAAACTGTAGCGTGGCAAAGGCAAGGACGGCGGTTAAGGCGTTGGGCAGGATGTGTCGCCATAGCACCGCCAGGAACGTCCCGCCGCTGCCAAACGCCGCCTCGACATAATCCGTATGGCGGATGCGCACCACTTCACCGCGCGCGAGGCGGGCGAAGCTGGCAATGGAGGCCACGCCGACGGCAATGGCGGCGTTAACGGTGCCAAACCCGAGCAGAATAATGACCGTCAGCGAGAGCAGCAGAGACGGAATGGACAACAGCACGTCGACAAAACGCATCAGGAAAGACTCGACGCGTCCTGCGAACGCCCCGGCGATCACCCCGAGACCGGTGCCCACCACCAGCCCCATCGTGACGGCAGCGAGCGCCGCGCTCAGGGAGTGGGACGCACCGTACACAATACGGGTGTAAACATCGCGGCCAAGCTGATCGGTGCCGAGCCAGTGGCCCGCCTGCGGCGCCAGACGTTGCGCTCCGGCGATGCCCTCAATCGGGCTGTAGTGGGTTAACAGGCCGGGCGCCACGGCGGCAAAAACCGCGAGAATAATCACCGCCCACGCCAGCCACAGTCCCGGCTGCCATGCGACGCCCTGCCAGCCGGGAACGTGTTTTCGCGCCGCGGCAGCGTAATCGACCAGGCTCATGATGCACCTCCGGTAACGGTTTGCAGGCGGGGATCCAGCAGCGGCATCAGCAGGTCCACCAGCAGATTGATCAGGACAAAGCCGAGGGCGGAAATCATCACCACCGCCTGAAGCACGGCGATGTCCTGGTTATTTACCGCCTGCTGGGTCAGCTGCCCGAGCCCGCTGCGGCCAAAAACGGTTTCCGTGATCAGCGCTCCGGCAATGAGCTCGCCCAGCAGCAGCCCGGCAATATTGAGTACCGGCAGCAGCGCGTTGCCGGTGACGTGGCGCCACAGGACGGCGGTTTCACTCAGCCCTTTGGCGCGGGCAACGGCAACAAACGGCTGCGTCGCCACCTGGTCCAGGCTGCGCATCAGGATTTGCGCCAGCGGGGCGGAGATCGGGATGGCGACGGTCACGATCGGCAGGATCAGCCCCTGCAGCGGCGTCGGGTTAATTACCGGGATCAGCCGCAGCTGAAAAGAAAAAAGCTGGATCAGGGCAATGCCCAGCCAGAACGTCGGTAACGAGATAAACAGGACCGGCAGCGACTGGAGGGTATTACTTAGCCAGCGCAGACCCGGCAGGCGCGACGCAAAGGCCAGCGCAAACGCCAGCAGGACCGCGAGTAAAAAGGCGGGCAGGGCGAGGCTCAGGGTATCCGGCAGATTGCTGGCAATCAGCTCGCTGACCGGCACCCCGGCCTGTAACGAATAGCCGAAATCCCCGTGCAGCATCGCCAGCAGCGTATGGCCGTATTGCTGCCACAGCGGGCTGTCCGCGCCGTAGGCCACGCGCATCTCCTCGATTTGCGCCGGGCTTAAGCCCAGGTCCGGGTTCTGAAATTTAATCAGCACCGCGTCGCCCGGCAGCACCTGGAGCAACACGAACGAGAGGGTAAAGGCGGCCCACAGCACCAGCAGCCCGTGCCCAAAGCGTTGAAGAAGTGCGTGGCGCATCGTCAGCTCCTCAGTGTTTCTCAAGCCACGCGCCGTAGAACGACGGGCGGCCGACCGCTTCAAAATTCACGCCTTTCAGCCATGGCGCACCGGCAAAGACCTGTGGTTCCTCGAAGATCGGAATGACGTAGGCGTTATCCAGCAGGTAGCGCTGGGCATCGCCGGTCAGCTGCAGGCGTTTTTGCGGGTCGACTTCGGCGGAGATATCCACCAGCAGCGCATTCAGCTTGTCGTCACGGAAGCTTTTGACCTTGTCGCTGGAGCCGCCTTTTTGCAGCAGCGCGTCGCGGTTAGCGGGGTAGAACATGCTTTTCACCACGTCAGGATCGGCGCGGCCTACTTCGGAGACGGTTAACGGGGTTTTCAGCGGGTCAAGGTTATCCAGCGTACGGCTGCCTGCGTCACCGGCTTTCACGCTCAGCGCCACGCCCACCTGACGCCACTGCTGGGCAACCAGCTGCAGTACCTCTTTATTTTGCGGCTGCGGCAATGACTCATATACCGTCAGCGCCAGCCGCTGGCCGTCTTTGGTGCGGATGCCGTCGCTGCCCGCTTTCCAGCCCGCCTCGTCCAGCAGCTGGTTAGATTTAGCCGGGTCAAAGGTCAATTTGTCGCTGAGATCGACAAAGCCAGCGGCGGAATCGGCAATCACCGACTTCGCCTGCGGATAGTTAGCCGAGAAGAGGGTCTCAACCACCTGTTTTGCATTCGTGGCATGCAGCAGCGCCTGGCGCACGCGAATATCGGAGACCAGCGGGTTATCCGGGCGGAAACTGATGCTGTCGTTCACCCCGCGCGTTGGGGCAGCGTAGATTTTATAGCCCTGGTCTGTCGCCTGCTTTTCGTCATACGCCTGCACCTGGCGAATAAAGTCGGCCTGACCGGCCAGCAGGGCGCCGACGCGCACGCTGTCTTCCTGAGTCACGATAAACTTGATGCCATCAAGATTGGCTGGCCCCTGTTGCGCCAGATTTTTGGGCCCCCACTGGTAATCTTTGCGGGCTTCAAGCGTCACTTCGCGCCCCAGCTTTTCGTCTTTCACCACAAACGGGCCGGAGCCAATGATGTGGCGCGCATCCCCCAGCTCTTCAAAGTTGCGTTTCAGGGTGCTGAGCGACACCAGACCCGAGCCAATGGTGGCAGTGCCCTGCAGGAACCCCGGTGACGGTTTTTTGAAGTAGAACTTCACGGTCAGCGGGTCGACCACTTCGCTGCGATCGTAGTTATTGATCACTTCTGACACCGGCAGGCGCTGCGCCTTGTTACCTAAGCCGTAGGTATCAAAGTTTTTTGCTACGGCGTTGGCGTCCAGCGGCGTGCCGTCGGAGAAGGTGATCCCCGGGCGAATTTTGAAGGTGTATTCGGTTTTATCGGCGTTGGTGGTCCAGCTTTCGGCCACCCACGGTTCGACCTGCAGCGTCTTTGGGTTCTGCCAGGTCAGCTTGTCGGTGATTTGGTTCAGGATGCCGCCGTTCGGGTAGAAGCCGCCGGCGGGCGGGTAGAGGTTGGTGTGCGCCTGTTGCTCCAGATAAATCAGCGTACCGCCTTTGACCGGCGCATCAGTGGACCAGGCTGCGGTGGTCGTCAGAATGAGCACCGTCAGCAGCGGCAGACGAAATGGGGTTTGCATGGTGAATTCCTTTGTTATCTTCTTGTTAGCGTCGGATTCATCATCGGGCGCGGGGGAAAACAAGGGAACAAAGGAATTAAGATAAGGATTGCCGGAAAATGGCTATAAAAAAACCGCCCCGGAGAGGAGCGGCGATGTACGGTGGGTGATTACGAACGCAGGTCAATCACCATACGGCCACGGATCTGGCCCTGTTCCATCTCTTTAAAGATGGCGTTGATGTCCTCGATCGAACGCATCGTTACTTTCGGCACCACTTTACCTTCAGCGGCGAACTGGAACGCCTCCTGCAGATCCTGACGGGTACCGACCAGCGAACCCACCACCTGAATGCCGTCCAGCACCAGACGCGGAATATCGAGGCTCATCGCTTCCGGCGGCAGGCCAACCGCGACCACGCGGCCACCGGCACGCACGGCATCAACGGCAGAGTTGAATGCTGCTTTTGCGACGGCAGTGACGACTGCGGCATGCGCGCCGCCGGTTTTTTCCTGCACAATCTTAGCGGCATCTTCGCTGCGGGAGTTGATGGTGAGGTCCGCGCCCATGCTGGCCGCCAGCTTCAGCTGTTCGTCGTTCACGTCAAGGGCGATGACTTTGGCGTTAAAGACGTTTTTGGCGTACTGCAGCGCAAGGTTGCCCAGCCCGCCGAGACCGTAAATCGCAATCCACTGGCCCGGCTTAATACCCGACACCTTCACCGCTTTGTAGGTGGTCACGCCAGCGCAGGTAATGCTGCTGGCCGCCGCCGAATCCAGACCGTCCGGCACTTTTACCGCGTAATCCGCGGTGACGATGCACTCTTCCGCCATGCCGCCGTCGACGGAGTAACCGGCGTTTTTCACGTCACGGCACAGGGTTTCATTGCCGGAATTACAGTATTCGCAGTGGCCGCAGCCTTCAAAGAACCAGGCCACGCTTGCGCGGTCGCCGACTTTCAGCGACTTCACGCCAGGGCCGACTTTTTTCACGATACCAATTCCTTCATGGCCCAGGATAACCCCGGTCTTGTCGCCAAAATCACCGTTCTTCACGTGAAGATCGGTATGGCATACGCCACAGCACTCCATCTTCAGCAGGGCTTCCCCATGCTTAAGCGGGCGTAAGGTTTTTTCGGTGACGTTGACCTGGTGGTCCTGAGTGACAACAGCAGCCTTCATGTGTATCTCCTTGTTCATGATAAGAATCTGCATAGCAGGTGTAATACCCCTTAAGGATTAATACATTAGCCTGGTAATGCAAGGCTGCGGCAACATAATGTCATCATTTGATTCGATTTCAGATTAAGAATACGGCGATCCTCTAATAATTAAGGGGGGAAAATGCTGGCCCGGCGAGGTGCTCGCCGGGCGCAGACTTACAGCTGGGCTTCTATCTCCTCAATCTCTTTACGCCATTGCGCCTGGAGCTGCGGCTTTTGATGCTTTGGCTTGCGCGCCAGATCGTCTTCCAGCAGCGTTTCCAGCGCGATCAGCCGCTCAAGCAGATCGTCATGCGGCGAGGGGTGAACCGTCGCGGCGACAGCGGGCGCAGTGGCTGTCACCAGCCCCGCGCGTTCACGCAGCCGCTCAAACACCGCTTCTGCATCGTGCCATTCGCTCAGCGTACCGTCCTCAATCAGCCAGAAACGGTTGCAGCTTTGGCTAATTAACTGACGGTCATGGCTGACCAGCAGGACGCCGCCTTCGAACTGTTGAAGGGTGTGCGCCAGCGCCTCTTTGCCTTCCATGTCCAGGTGGTTGGTGGGCTCATCCAGCATCAGCAGGCTGTAGCGGGCAAGCGTCAGGCCCACGAACAGCAGGCGCGAGCGTTCGCCGCCGCTGAGCGTGCTGACTTTCTGCCCATGGCGGGACCACGGGAACCCGGCGCTGATGAGCGCCATTTTGCGGTTCTGCGGATCCGGTGCAAAAGGCTCCAGCGCGTCGAGCAGCGTGGCGTTGTCCGGCAGCTGATGCAACGTCTGGTCGTAGTAGCCCGGCGAGACGCGCGGATGGATTTTCAGCCCGCTGTCCGCCGGTTCATCGGAAAAATGTCGCCAGATAAGCTTCATCAACGACGATTTACCGCAGCCGTTACGACCGACAATCGCCACGCGATCGCCGCTTTTCAGCCGCGCCGTTTCGATGTTAAACAGCGGCGGTAGCCCAGGCGCGGGCGGGACGCCGAGGTTTTCCATCTCCAGCAGACGGTCAGCCCGCAGCGCGTCGCCGCGCAGGGTTAACGTCCACGGGCTGCCCGCCGTGAGCGCGGTCTGGCTCTCTTTGAGCCGTTCGACCTGTTTTTCCATCTGTTTGGCTTTGCGGGCCAGGTCTTCGTTATCGTAAACCTTACCCCAGGTCGCCAGACGTTTGGCGCTGGCGGTCACGCGGTCGATCTCCTTTTGCTCCGCCTTGTGGCGCTGCGCGTCGGTCTCATCTTTGGCTTCCAGCGCCTGACGTGCCGCCGTGCAGGGAAGGGCAAAGTAGTGCAGTGTTTTATCGCGCAGGATCCAGCTGCCGTTGGTGACGGCATCCAGCAGCTGTCTGTCATGCGAGACCAGCACAAAGCTGCCCGACCAGGTCTGTAAAAAGTGCTCCAGCCAGAGCATGGTCGGCAGGTCAAGGTGGTTGCTGGGTTCATCCAGCAGGAGCAGGTCCGGCTCGTGAATCAGCGCCCGGGCCAGCAGCAGGCGGGTGTGCTGCCCGCCGCTCAGCGTGGCGGAGTACAGCATCATATCCTGCGGCGTAAAGCCCATGCCTGCCAGCAGCGTTTCGGCTTTCCAGCGCAGGCTGTCCCGTTCCGCTACGGGCAGCTGGGCCAGGACGGCATCCAGCATGGTGAGCGGTAAAATAGCGTCCGGGAGATGTTGCTCCACGCGCGCCATCAGGCAATGCCCGGCCAGCGCTACCGTTCCGGCAGCAGGGGAATCCGTGCCGTCCAGCACCTTCAGCAGCGTACTTTTACCGCAGCCGTTGTCGCCCAGCAGGCCAATGCGGTCGCCTTTTTTCAGCGTAAAGGAGAGTGAGTCGAAGAGCGTGCCAAACGCCGTATCAACGCGTAAAGATTGTGCAGTGAGTAAAGTGCTCATTGTTGCTTACCCAAGAGTTACAGGCATGTTTATGCCTCGTCAAACATCGCTGACGATAACTCAGTAAGCCCGAGAGAAGGGATTTCAGGGGTTGGTGTCTTCGCTCAAGCCGAAGTTATCGCAGCACGATACCGATAACGCTTGAGCGGGTGCGATCACCAAATGTATGTGAAACATTGAAAATTTCACGATACAGCATAATTGGCCTCCTTATATATTCAGTGGGTTAATGGATGAAAGGAGTGTAGCGGGGGAAAAGGGGTTTGGCTAGTGGGTATTCGAGGGTGCGGTTTGTTGCCCTCACCCTGACCCACAGGGAGAGAGATATGCAAACTCGCTGGCTATAATTTAATCGCAGAATTGTTGTAACACGCTGATTAAAAAGAAGAGTAAAAATAGCATTTTGAAGTATATAAATTCCGGATTGCAAAATTCAACAATTCGGATTTTATTTAAGTTAATCCAGTATGATATGCATCATAAAGCTGATATTTATTTCCTCTATTGCTGTAGTCATTTATAACGATTAAAAAATAGAGGGATACTATGTTCAGATTATGTGAGATCTATGACTTTGAGCGAGATGCTACTCTTTTGGACTTCGAAAATATAGTGAGTCCAAAGCGGGGCTTGGAATTGGCATGTTATTACTATGTGTTAGACTACAGCGCGTATAAGTCAAGGTTATATTTTGATATACCTAATAGAAAATGGAATGGCGATAGGCATTTTGGTGAGAAATTTAAAAGGCAACCTTTAACGTACTATGATCCGATTTATGATGATTTAGAAAGGGAGTTGTTGCTCGGTCGAATAGTTGCTGTAGATACAGATAAACATTGGACTTGGTATAATAACCCTTTTTCTTTTGATGATAACGGTGAAATAGTTTACGAGCCGTTTATGCCTGGTTCTTGGGAATGTTCATTCCGTGATTCAGTGTTGAGCGGATATCATGTAGTGCTGGAGCGTAATCAACGTATCAAACCACGTCCTACACAGAAAATACAGTATGGCGCACCTGGATATGTTGAACCTGAGCAACATGCTCAGTCAGCAAAGACCATAAATAACAAGAATGTAGGGCGTCTGTTAGCCGCTGGCGGCGTTTATAATGGTAACGTTGAGGGATTTAGAAAGACTGCTGAACAACTGGGTGGAGAAGCTTTAGAAGGTTATAAAGGCGTTATGACCGATACTAACATTGGAATGGGTATAGCTGCTGCATCAATTCTTTTGGTAAAAAATCCTGCGATGGCTGAAGAACTAACAGGATTTTTAGGGAAAACAAAAAATACAAAAGTCTTCTTACAGAATGTAAAAGTTGAACAAATAAATTACTTACGCAGACCACGTGATGAATATTTATCACTTAGAAAAGAATTTGATAATACAGTCAGAAAAAATTTTATGAAAAGCTTATCAGTCGAACCAGGTATTGATCATTACTTTAATACTTCTCAAATTGAATTAATGGCACATGGAGGTGTTCCTGATTCCTGGCAGGTTCATCATAAATTACCTCTTGATGATGGGGGCGACAACAGTTTTGGAAATTTGATACTAATACAAACAAAGCCATATCATAATGCATTAACTGGGGCACAAAAATCCGTTACTAAAGATTTGATGCCAGGTCAAAGCATTGATACATTATGGCCTATGCCAAATGGAACATTTTTCAGTAAATAGGTGATGGAAATGGAAAATATAAGTTTTCAAGATATTGATAAATCAGTTGAAATTTTAAAAAACAATATGATTAAATATCATTATAATATTGCAACACCGCTTCCTCAAGAAATACAGGAATTTATTCAAAGCGACGTGCCTCCCGCAGACTGGAATGAAATAAAGAAAAATATACACAAAGACATAAAAACATTATTTGACGAAGTGGAGGAGGTTAAATATTTTTATACAAAAATTGATGGTTTAGAATTTAATGCAGCGACGATATATGGGTTCAGTCAGATTGCTGATGGGGAAATGCTGTGGTCAAATATCTATACAATGAACTTTTATAATAGAGATAATGAAATATTCATTGATCCGGACTTAAAAGATAACATTGTTATTGGTGAAGATAGCATGTCATACTTTTTATATAATATGGAATGTAAAACCTTTGAAATTAGAGATAAGATTGCCCCTGGCGTTCTAGAATCATTCATTGAATTCAACGGCATTCTGAAGTATATAATTAGAACGACAGAACTTTGAAGATAAAAAGGGGCTCTATTGAGTCCCTTTGCTATTTTATTCCAGCGCACCATATATTGGTTCAGCAATCCAGCCATACGTAGCTGCCGGAAGCAAGCCACTAACCCCGTAAGGACGCAGCAGGGAACGTTCCTGGGCTGGCGTGAAGATGAGTATCAGAAATTTGTTTTAACGGGCCAGGTCGAAGATTAATAAAAATCCCGCCATTTTTGGCGGGATTTTATTTTTTCAACTTTTAATAGAAGCTTTAACTTCTCAACATCATCATTGCTTAAAGCTCTTTTGAACTCCACACTTCCACATCATAAGCAATCATAAGCAATCATAAGCAATCATAAGCAATCATAAGCAATCATAATGCTCATTTCGTAAACCGTTGCAGTGGGGACTTACCGATTTACGTACACTAATTATTTGTTGCTTCTTCCAGCAAGATGAATGCATACGATAATGAGGCATTACAACACCCACAACAGCAGCCATTCAATTTTTTTTCAATGACTATTATTCGAGTAAGTGATTAAAAATATAAGCCTTTGTTTTAAATTTGTCTTATACGACCCTCTCCCACCGGGAGAGGGAACGGGCGGAGCGGATCAAATCGACGTACGGCGATAGCTGCGGTATTCAGGCTTCCAGA
Source organism: Enterobacter cloacae complex sp. BZL2005 (assembly GCF_049238885.1). Lineage (NCBI taxonomy): Bacteria > Pseudomonadati > Pseudomonadota > Gammaproteobacteria > Enterobacterales > Enterobacteriaceae > Enterobacter > Enterobacter cloacae complex sp. BZL2005. The sequence goes on from NZ_JBMKGI010000003.1 coordinate 103,658, forward strand.
AGTTGTCGTCGATGGCCTGCTGCAGCGCGTCGGCAGAGGTTTTCACCGCCACGCCCTGCTGCTGCGCCATTTTACCCACCGCAAACGCGATAGCGCGCGACACCTTGTGAATGTCCTTCAGCTCGGGCAGAACCAGACCTTCGCCGTCGTTGACCAGCGGCGAGTGGCCCGCCAGGGTCTCGCTCGCCGACATCAGCATTTCGTCGGTGATGCGGGACGCGCCGGAGGCGATAACGCCCAAACCAATGCCCGGGAAGATATAGGAGTTGTTGCACTGGGCAATCGGATAGGTTTTATCCTTCCACACCACCGGATCGAACGGGCTGCCGGTGGCCACCAGCGCATTACCTTCGGTCCAGGCGATGATGTCCTGCGGCGTCGCCTCCACGCGGGACGTCGGGTTAGACAGCGGCATCACGATAGGGCGCTCGCAGTGCTTGTGCATCTCGCGAATAATCTCTTCGGTGAAGAGACCGGTTTGCCCGGAAACGCCGATCAGAATATCCGGCTTCACGTTGCGCACCACGTCCAGAAGGGAAAGGACTTCGTTGTCGGTATCCCAGTTTTTCAGGTTTTCGCGTTTCTGCACCAGCTTCGTCTGGAACGGCAGCAGGTTCGGCATGCCGTCGGTCAGCAGGCCGAAACGGTCCACCATAAAGACGCGGGAGCGGGCCAGCTCTTCGCTTAAGCCTTCGCGCTGGGTCTGGGCGATAATCTGCTCGGCAATACCGCAGCCCGCGGAGCCTGCGCCCAGGAAGACGATTTTCTGATAGCTCAGCTGGCTTCCCGCTGCACGGCTGGCGGCGATGAGCGTACCCACCGTCACGGCCGCGGTGCCCTGGATATCGTCGTTAAAGGAGCAGATCTCATCGCGATAGCGGTTCAGCAGCGGCATCGCGTTTTTCTGCGCAAAGTCTTCAAACTGCAGCAGCACGTCCGGCCAGCGGTGCTTCACGGCCTGAATGAAGTCGTCGACAAACTGATAGTACTCGTCGTCGGTAATACGCGGATGGCGCCAGCCCATATAGAGCGGGTCGTTGAGCAGCTGCTGGTTGTTGGTGCCGACGTCCAGCACCACCGGCAGGGTATACGCCGGGCTGATGCCACCGCAGGCGGTATACAGAGAGAGCTTACCGATGGGGATCCCCATCCCGCCAATGCCCTGGTCGCCGAGGCCAAGAATACGTTCGCCGTCGGTCACCACAATTACTTTGATATTGTGGTTCGGCACGTTCTGCAGAATATCGTCCATGTTGTGACGGTTCTGATAAGAGATGAATACCCCGCGGGAGCGACGGTAGATCTCTGAGAAACGCTCGCAGGCGGCACCCACCGTCGGGGTGTAGATCACCGGCATCATCTCTTCGAGATGGTTTTGCACCAGGCGATAGAAGAGGGTTTCGTTGGTGTCCTGGATGTTGCGCAGGTAGATGTGTTTGTCGATTTCCGTTTTGAAACCCTGGTACTGGATCCACGCGCGCTCTGCCTGTTCTTCAATGGTTTCAACCACTTCTGGCAGTAGACCCAGCAGGTTAAAGCTGCTGCGCTCTTCCATGCTGAAGGCGCTGCCTTTGTTGAGCAGGGGGAATTCGAGTAAAACCGGTCCGGCGTATGGGATGTATAAGGAACGATGTTTTTTCAGTTTGTTGTCCATGTCACTCACTCTTTTTATGAAGATCCGTCCCTGACACTGCTGTTTGTCATCTTTCTGGCCTGTGCGATGGGGTGCGGTCCGGCGGTATTATAAAGGAGCTAAATATTAATTACCGCAACACATAAACAAAAACACCATCGGGATTACCGATGGTGTTCTGGATCTCAGTCTGGAACTTACTTGCCGGCGTGGCGTTTTCTGCCGGTGGCGTGAGTGACTTGCGTTTCATGGTCGCCTTCAATCACCACTTTGCGCTGATTAGAAAGCTTGTAGTTCAGTCCCAGAATATGGCGTGCCTGACGGTTCGATTTCATATTAACTCCTCAATCCTGTTGATAGTTTTAAGGACCAGTTTGCTTACGCAAACGAAATGTAACCCCTTAGGTTGCAGATCCAGCTTAGCAGGTTTTTACAAGGGTGCGTTTTGCCCGCTGACGACGTAGTTAATGGTCTGCTGGTAGATGTCACTGAGGATGTCATTATCTGTGGATTCCACCCACCTGGTCAGTTCCATCAAAATGTCATCTTCAGTCACAGCACCGTGCTCGGCGTGAAGACCCTGTGCAATCGCGTTAACGAGTTCAGGTTGTGCTGCTGCGGTATTTGCCGGGTAATAAGTAAACATGCTGCCTCCGTGTCGTTGTCTGTTTAATGGTACGGCTCGCAAAAAATTTAATTCACAAACAGAATGGCAAATATTTTCACGGTTGTGGCTCAGATTCATCTTAGAAATAAAAATGACATAAGTGTATGCTTTTGTGTGCTTTTGAAATGCGGGGGTAAATCGACGTGGCGCTGAGAGAATATTATGACGGTGCTCCTGCTATCTCGAAAAAATAGCAGGAGCAGCGTTTATATTACCACTTCATTTCGCCGGTATTCACCTTAGCGCTTAATTCCAGCGAGCTCTCTTCAGCCAGATTCGGATACTGTTTTTTCAGGGTGCTGATGACGCCCGCAGAATCTTTATGAACGGACAAGGCCTTTTCAAAGCGCTGGAGATAGTCACGGGTAAAATCAATCGCACCCGTCCCGGCTGGCGGGGTACCCAGATAGTGACCCGGGATCACGCGCTCGGGTTTGTGCGCCGCCATGTTCACCAGCGTTTCCCGCCACTGCTTACGGCTTTCCGCTGTCTGGGTGTCCGCCGTCCAGACGTGAATCCCCCAGGCTACGCCAGTGCCGCCGAGGATGGTCTTTGCGGACGGGATCCATACATAGGCCGCATAGCTGTCAGGCTGTTCGATGTCGATCTTCTCCCCGTCAACCATAAACGTGGTGGAGGCGAGCACCTGCGGGACGACCAGCTCCGTTGGCGCGCCGTCTTTCATCTGCGGACCCCAGAAGGCGAGCTTGGCGTCTTTAGTGGCCTTGATGTGATCAACCACGTGCTGCGTGGCCACCACTTTGGCGTTCGGGAAGGCTTTGACCAGCGGCTGCAGGCCAAAATAGAAATCCGGATCGCCGGAGGTGATCACAATCTTGTTCAGGGTCTTACCGCTTTGACGAATTTTCTCTACCAGCGCTTCGCCATCCTTCACGCTGAACTGCGCGTCAAACAGCACCGCTTCTTTCGGGCCGGAGACCAGCGTGGAGGAGACCGCGAAAATGCCTTTCTCCTGCGGGTTATAGGTATCAATGCTTAACGGCGCGGCAAAAGCAGCCGGCGTGAAAAGCGTGGAAAGCAGGGCAAGGTGAGTGAATTTCATGCTGTTGTCTCTGTTGTTCAGGAATGTCTCTATTGTACGGAAATTCGCATTTGCCAGAATTCCTGAAACAAGACATGCTTAGTTTCATAAATCGAGCAGATGGAGTTGATATGGATCGCGTGATTGCCGCTCAGGTTTACAACCGAATATGCGAGCTGGGAAGTTTGAGCGCGGCGGCCCGGGCGCTGGGTATTTCCCGCCCAATGGTGAGCCGCTATCTTGAACAGATGGAGAAATGGGCGGGCACGCGGCTGGTAAACCGCTCCACGCGCAAGCTGACGCTGACCGCGGCAGGCGAAAAGGTGCTGCAAAAAACGCGGACGCTCTCGCAGATCTCGCAGGAAATTGAAGGCCAGTCGGAAAAAGATCTCCCGTCTGGCACCCTGCGGGTGGCCTGCGCGCACTTTACCGCCATGCACCTGATTGCGCCGGTCCTGCCCGGTCTGCTCTCGCGCTACCCGCAGCTGCGCATCGAACTGGATGTGAACAACCATCCGGTCAGCCTGGTGGGAGAGCGCATTGACGTCGCCGTACGCATTACCGATAACCCTGAACCCGGCATGATTGCCCGTCGGCTGGGGGAGTGTCGCTCGGTCCTTTGCGCCTCGCCGGACTATCTGGCGCAGCACGGCACGCCCGGCAGCCCCGAAGAACTAGCCCGGCATAACTGCCTGCACTACAGCTTTTTTGCCGGGCAGTCCTGGCACTTCCTGACGCCGGAAGGCGAGAGCCTGAGCGTGGCCGTCAGCGGCAACCTGAGCGCCAGCATCTCTTCGCTGCTGATGGACGCGGCGGTTAAGCACTGCGGTATCGCCATGCTGCCGGAGCGTGAGGCGCGAACCGCGCTGGAGAAGGGATGGCTGGTGCCGGTACTGGAGGCGCTGGAGCCGAAGCCGCTGGCCATCCATGGTATTTATCAGTCCCGGGAATACCAGCCTGCCGCGCTGCGGGCGTTCCTTGATGAGCTGGCCCGCTATCTGGCATGAGCGCGGCGTTTGCCGTCGTTTACTTAGCCTTTAGCCAGAGTGAGGCCGTGCTCCAGAAAATAATATCCGCCCCGAGATAATTTTCCGCGAACCGATCAAATTCTGCTTTGGTGAAGGGCTTGCCGGTCTCAGGGTTCTTATAGGTCAGGGTCGGTTCCTGAACCGCCATGGCGATAAGCGGCAGCGTCTGTTTATTTTTATGGAAGAAAGGATAGGCATTCTTCATATGCGCCTTGCGGTTGGGAACAATGTCCGGCCCACCGAGGCCAACACTGTTGGCGCTGGCATACGCAAAAAGACGCCCCATGTAGTTGTGGTCATTATCCCATTCGCACGGCCAGAAGTTCACGTATTGCACCACGTGTGATTTCTGAAAAGCCTTGCGCGCAAAGGCCAGGTTTTCCATTTCTCCCGCAAAATAGCTGTCGCAGGTAAATCCGGCGGGCGGATTTTTTTCGTCAAGATCGATGGCGGTTTCAGGCAGGTTTACGCCATATACCTCGCCATCAAAGCGTTTCGCGAGGGCGGCCAGCAGCGCCTGGTAGCGCTGGCGCACGGCGGGGTCCCACTGACGCGCCACCCAGCCTGAACCGACTGGCTTCCCTTCGCCGGGGTTATCGAACTGCGGCGCAATCCCGCCTCCGTATTGCTTATCGTGCATCAGATAATCCGGCACGTAGCGCGCGTCCGCCTCAAAGAAACGGTCCTGAATCTGGATAAAAAGCTTTTTCCTGGCAGCCTTAAGACGCGCGAGATCCCGTTCAATGCGCGAGAAATCGTAGCGATCCTTCTCAGGCTCAAGCGCGCGCCAGTTGTAGACGATCTGTACGCCGCCGATATCGCTTCGCACAACGAGCGGGAACGCCGCGTCGAGCTCGCCGGAGCTGGTATAGATAAAGTTCTCGGGCGTTTTCGCCTGCAAAGACAACGATAGAGCGAGGGTAGCGATCGCAACGGCCATCCTGATTTTTAGCGCCATAGGTTTATCCTTTTTGTCGGTACAGCAGGTGTAAGTCCCGGAATTGTCTGTGTTCCAGGGGCAGTCAGATGCGTAGTCTATACTTAACCCTTTGTAAGCCAAAAGGAGAGCAAGAATGACTATTCATAAGCACGGTTCGGCACACTGGTCTGGTGACATTAAGCGCGGTAAAGGAACGGTTTCCACCGAGAGCGGCGTTCTCAATCAACAGCCTTATGGCTTTAATACCCGTTTTGAGGGTGAAAAGGGGACCAACCCCGAAGAGCTGATCGGCGCGGCACATGCGGCCTGCTTCTCGATGGCGCTGTCGCTGATGCTCGGCGAAGCGGGCTATACCGCCGACGCTATTGATACCACCGCGGACGTCTCTCTGGATAAAACCGACGGCGGTTTTGCGATTACGAAGGTTGCCCTGAAAAGCAAGGTGACCGTTCCCGGCATCGCCCCTCAGCAGTTTGACGGTATTATTCAGAAAGCCAAAGCGGGCTGCCCGGTTTCGCAGCTTCTGAAAGCCGAGATTACCCTGGACTACACGCTAAATTAACTTCCCGCCGGGTTTGCGCCCGGCTATCCCTTCAGCGCGGCGGGAAACACCTCCGCCAGCCACGCAATAAACACCTTAAGACGGTGCGTCAGATGCCGGTTCTGAGGGTAAACCACATGAAACGGATAGGCGGCAGGGCGCCAGTCGCCCAGGATCGACGCCAGCGATCCCGCCTGTAAATACGGCTTTGCCGAATACTCAAACGTCTGCACGATCCCCAATCCTGCCACGGCCGCCGCCAGGTGGGCATTACTTTCATTTATGCCGAGATAATGGGGGATATTGATTTCCAGTGTCTCGCCGTTCTCTCTGAAGCGAAACGGAAAAGCCCGCCCGGTGACGGGCGAGAGGTAGCTAATGAGCTTGTGGCCGTTGCACAGCTCCTGTGGATAGGCTGGAACGCCATGGTTTTTCAGGTAGCCCGGCGTCGCGCAGGTCACCATTTCGGCGTTACCAATATGGCGAGCGATAAGGGTCGAATCGTCCAGCGGGCCGCCGCGGATCACGCAGTCTACGTTACCGCTGATCAGATCCACCGGACGATCGGCCACGCCAAGGTCGATGCGGATATCCGGGTAGCGCCGCATAAAGTCCGGCAGCAGGGGGATGAGCACGTCCCGGGCGGTGGAGCCGCCCACGTCAACCCGCAAATGCCCTTTGGGCGTCGCGCGGGAAACGCGAAACGCGGTGTCGATATCTTCGATATCTATCAAGACCCTGAGCGCTTTTTCATAGTATTCCATCCCTTCCGGCGTCGCGACTACCCGGCGAGTCGTCCGGTGCAGGAGGCGTATCTCCAGATGCGTCTCAAGCGATTTCACCAGCTTGCTCAGCGTGGCGATCGGCATGTTCAGCGAGTCCGCCGCGCGGGTAAAGCTGCCGGTTTCCACCACCCGGGTAAAGGCGCGCATCGCCATGAGCTGATCCATGAGACTCCCTCTTATTATTCCTGTATGTGAATAGTCATTTTCATTTTTGCTGGTTTTTCACTAATCCCGCAAGGGCTAAAGTTTGTCCAACGCAAACCCAACAAAAGGTAAATGACATGAACACGACTCTCTCAGGAAAAATCGCACTGGTCACCGGCGGCAGCACCGGCATCGGTCTTGCCACGGCGCAGGAGCTGGCGGCACAGGGCGCGAAGGTGTACATCACCGGACGTCGTCAGGCCGAGCTGGACGCGGCGGTGGCTGAAATTGCTTCAACGGCAGTGGGCATTCGCGCTGACGTGTCAAAACTGGCGGACCTGGACGAGGTCTATGCCCGGATAGCCAAAGAAGAAGGCCGCCTCGATATTCTGTTCGCCAATGCGGGTGGCGGCGATATGCTGCCGCTGGGCGCGATCACCGAAGAGCAGTTTGACCGGATTTTCGGCACTAACGTCCGCGGGGTGCTGTTTACGGTACAGAAGGCGCTGCCGCTGCTGTCCGCCGGATCCTCGATTATTCTGACCGGCTCGACGGTGTCCATTAAGGGGACGGCAAACTTTAGCGTCTACAGCGCCAGCAAGGCCGCCGTGCGCAACTTTGCCCGCTCCTGGGCGCTGGATTTGCAGGGCCGTGGGATCCGCGTCAACGTGGTGAGCCCGGGCCCGATCAAAACCCCGGGGCTTGGCGACCTGGTGCCGGAAGAACACCGCCAGGGGCTGTACGACGCGCTGGCTGCTCAGGTACCGCTCGGCCGTTTAGGCGCGCCGGGTGAGGTGGGTAAAGCGGTGGCGTTTCTGGCCTCCGATGCGGCCAGCTTTATTAACGCCACCGAGCTGTTCGTGGACGGCGGGATGGCGCAAATCTAACCCAGACTGCGCCAGCAGCGGACGTCACGGCCCTCGCGAGAGGGCTGTAACGGCTGAGGACGCTCGCACCCCTGCGCGGCCATCGGGCATCGGTCGCGGAAAAAACAGCCTTCGGGCAGACGGCGGTTGCCGGGAAGCTCCGTTTTGCGTAAGACCAGCGTTTCATCCAGCGGTTCACCGGTGCGCGGAACCGAATCGAGCAGCAGGCGGGTGTAAGGATGGCGCGGCTCGCCAAGCACCTGCGCGGCGCTGCCCAGCTCCACAATCTGCCCAAGGTACATCACCGCCACGCGGTCGCTCATGTGCCGGACCACCGAGACGTTATGCGAGATCAACACGTAGGTCAGATTACGCTGCTGTTGTAGCGTCACCAGCAGGTTGAGGATCTGCGCCTGCACGGAAATATCCAGCGCGCTGGTGGGTTCATCGAGCACGATGATATCCGGATCGGACGAGAGCGCCCGGGCGATGGCGATGCGCTGGCGCTGCCCGCCGGAGAAGGCGTGCGGAAGCCGGTCGAGATATTCCGGGCGAATGCCCACCTGCAGCGCCAGGTTTTCAGCCAGCTGGCGGCGGTCGCGCTCGCTGCTGCGCTTTTGCACCCACACCGGCTCGGTGATGATTCGCCAGACCGGCAGGCGTGGGTCAAGCGAGGAGAGCGGATCCTGAAACACCATCTGCATGCCGCCCGCGTGGTGCGCCCGCTGGCAGGCGCCGGTGCTGGGCTTAAGCATGCCCATCAGCAGCTGGGCGAGCGTGCTTTTCCCACAGCCGGATTCCCCGACAATGCCAAGCGTTTCTCCCCGACGGATCTCAAGGTCGAGCCCGTTGAGCGCATGGACCCGTTCCGTCACGCGACCCAGCCAGTTTTTGCGCGCCGCAAAGTTCACGTGCACGCTATCCAGTTCCAGCTGTACATCAGACATGGGCTTTCTCCCGTTGTGGATACCAGCAGGCGGCCTGTTGGCCCTCTGCGCCAGTGGGCGCTAAGCGCGGCGTTTCGCTGCATTTCGCCCCGGCGGCAAAGCAGCGCTCGCGGAATGCGCATCCCTGCGGAAGCTGGCTGAGGTTGGGCACCGTGCCGGGGATGGCGGGAAGCGGGGCGCGCGGCTGGCCGTTTTCCGGCGCGCACTGCAGCAGGCCAATAGAGTAGGGATGCACGGGCTGGTGGATCAGCGTTTGCGTGGTGCCGCTCTCGATCACGCTGCCCGCATACATCACGTACATTCTGTCGCAGAGCTGGGACACCACGGCCATATCGTGGCTGATAAACAGCACCGAGGTGCCGCTGGCCCGCGCCTTGTGCTTCAGCAGGCGCAGCACCTGCAGCTGGACGGTGACGTCCAGCGCCGTGGTTGGTTCGTCGGCGACGATCAGCTCCGGCTCGCAGGAGAAGGCAAGGGCAATCATCACCCGCTGGCGCATGCCGCCGGAGAGTTCAAACGGATAGCGCGCCATGACCGCTTTCGCGTCCGGGATTTGCATCTCTTCCAGCAGGGTAATCGCCTTCTGCTGCGCCTCACGCCGGGAAAGCGGTTGATGCTGGCGGATCACCTCGACCATCTGTTTGCCAATCCGCCGCGTCGGGTTGAGGGCGGTCATGGGCTCCTGAAAAATCATCGCGACCTTTGCGCCGCGCCACTGGCGAAGCTGTTTCTCGGACGCCGTCAGGACATTTTCGCCGAGTAATTTCACCTGACCATGATGAATGCGGTAGCTGCCTTCCGGCAGCAGACGCATGGCGAGCATGGCGGTCACGGATTTACCCGAACCGGATTCGCCCACCACGCCGACAATTTCACCCCTGCCGATCTCCAGCGAGACGTGGTTCAGCGCGTGGACCTCGCCGCGGAAAATCGGGAAGCTCAGATGCAGGTCTTCAATCTTGAGAACCGGATCGGTCATCACTGTTTACCTCCTGACTTCGGATCCAGCAGATCGCGGATGCCATCCCCAAACAGGTTAAAGCCCACGGCGGTAATCAAAATCGCCGCTCCGGGAAACGCGCAGTACCACCACTGGTCCAGAACGTAGTTACGGCCGACGGCCACCATCGCGCCCCATTCGGCGGTCGGCTGCTGCGCGCCCAGGCCAATAAACCCCAGCGTGGCGGCCATCAGGATGGCGCTGCCGATGTCCAGCGACGCCTGCACGATCAGCGGCGGCAGGGCGTTGCGCAGGATGTGCCAGCGGATCACATGCCAGCGGGATGCGCCAAAGGTGCGGGCCGCCTGCACGTAGGTAAACTGGCGCACCACCAGGGTTTGGCCGCGCGCCAGGCGGACGTAAAACGGAATGCGGACAATCGCAATCGCCAGCATGGCGTTAAACAGGCTTGGCCCGAGCGCGGCGGCCAGCGCCATGGTCAGCACCAGGGAAGGTATCGAGAGCATAATGTCCATCACCCGCATGATGACGGCGTCGCCGCGCCCGCCCAGCACGCCGGACAGACAGCCCAGCAGCGAACCGATGCCGCCCGCAATTACCACCACCGCCAGCCCGGCGGTAATGGACTGCTGGCTGCCCGCCAGCACCCGGCTGAACAGATCGCGGCCCACCTCGTCGGTACCAAACCAGTGCTGCGCGGACGGCGCCTGCAGGCGCGCGGTCAGATCCAGCGCGTTCGGGTCGTGCGGCGCGATCCACGGTGCGGCCACCATAATGAAAAGCATCACCAGCATAATGACGCCGCCAACGATCGTGAGCGGGCTTTGGCGCAGCATCCAGAACAGCTTTGCCCAGTTGATGCGTTGTCTGGCGGTTTTCACCGGGACGGGCGTTTCCTGCGTTAACATCATTCGGCACCTCCGCGCCCGATTCGCGGGTCAATCCACAGGTAAAGCAGATCGACCACCAGATTAACCAGCACGTAGGCCAGCGAAACGACGACGGCAAAGCCCATCACCGCGGGGAAATCGAGCGCCTGAATGGACGTCACCACCCAGGCGCCCATGCCCGGCCAGGCAAAGACGGTTTCGGTCAGCACGGCCCCGTAAAGCAGATCCCCCAGCGCCAGCCCGAGCACGGTAATCGACGGGATCATCGCATTCGGCAGGGCGTAGCGCAGGACGATATACCAGCCGGGCAGGCCGCTGGCGCGGGCCGTGCGAATGTAGTCTTCGCTAAGCTGCTCCAGCATCGCGGAACGGACCTGACGCGCCACGATGCCGAGATGCACGAATGCCAGCGTCAGCGAGGGTAAAATCAGGTGCTGCAGCGCATTGAAAAAGACCTCGCCGTTGCCTTCCAGCAGCGCGTCCAGCAGATAAAAGCCGGTGACGTGCGTCGGCGGATCGAGCCAGTCGTCCAGCCTGCCGCCGCCCGGCAGGATTTGCAGGTGCCCGTAGAACAGCACAATGACGCCCAGCCCAAGCCAGAAGGCCGGGGTGGAAATCCCGGTCATCGCCATTAAACGCACCAGGTGATCCAGCCAGCGGTTGCGGTACACCGCCGATAAAATTCCCAGCGGCACGCCGATGACCAGCGCCAGCAGGAGGGAACAAAAGGCCAGCTCCAGCGTGGCGGGGAAAAAGGCCTTCAGGTCTTCCGCAACCGGGCGTCCGGTCCGGATGGAGGTGCCTAAATCACCGTGGGCCAGGGCGTCCACGTAGCGGCCAAACTGAACGTAGAGCGGCTGATCCAGCCCCAGCTGCTGGCGAATGTTCTGCACGATGTCGTCGCTGGCGCGGTCGCCGGCCAGCAGACGGGCCGGATCGCCGGGGATCAGGTGTGAAATAATAAAAGTGATAATACAGACACCGGCCACCACCAGGAGTAACCCCCAGCAGCGCTGGCGCACGATGCTCCAGAACGTCATACACTTTCCCCCGGCGAAACGGTTACTTGCTCATGGTGGCGATGTTAAACACCTGCTCGAGCATCGGATTAAAGGTGAAGCCTTTGACCTCTTTGTTCATCGCCAGCTGGTAGTTCTTCTGGAACAGATAAACGTAGGCCGCCTCGTCGATGACCACCTTTTGCGCCTGCTGGTAATCTTTGGTGCGTTCCGCCTGGTCCGTGGTTTTCAGCGCGGCCTGCAGCAGGGAATCGACCTCTTTGTTCTCATAGAACGAACGGTTGCCCGGCAGACCTTTCTTGTCCGATTCGAACCAGTAGTTCATAAACATGTACGGGTCGGCAAAATCCGGGCTCCAGTTGCCGATGGCGATGTCGTAATCGCCTTTGCCGACGCGGTCGCGCATGGTGGCGTTGGCCAGTTTCTCCAGCTTGACGTTAATGCCGATCTTGCCGAGGCTGGCCTGAGTCGAAAGGGCGATAGGCTCCCAGTTTGGATCGTTGTCCGAGTAGAGGAAGGTCAGGCTGGCGGGCTTGTCTTTGACCTTCTCCAGGGCTGCTTTAGCTTTGGCTTCGTCGAGGCTGTACTGCATGGCCGTGGCGTCAAAGCCCCACATGCCTTCCGGGATCGGGCCGCGCATCTGCTTGCCGTTGCCGCTCAGAATGCCTTTCACCATCCCCTCATAGTCCGTCGCCCAGGAGACCGCACGGCGTAAATCCACCTGATTGAGCGGCGCTTTGCTGTTGTTGAGGTAGAGGTAGGTGACGCGCAGAGACGGGTATTCGGCGACGGCGACTTTCCCTTCCTGCTTCAGGGCCGACAGCTGATCGACCGGCAGGGAGTCGGCAATGTCCAGGTCACCGCGGGAAAGCTGCAGACGGCGCGACGCGCTCTCACCGATAATTTTCACCGAGACGCGCTTGAAGTGCGGCTTGTCGCCCGACCAGTGCGGGTTTGGCACCAGCACCAGCTGCTGGCCTTTCTGCCAGCTCTTCAGCATAAACGGCCCGGACCCGGCGGTGTTTTGCGCCAGATAGCCGCGCGCGTCGTCCGCGGCATTGGCCTTCAGCACCGCCGGGTTAATGATGGAGGCGCCGTCGTTCGCCAGGGTGTAGAGGAAAGGCGCGAACGGCTGGCTGAGGGTGAATTTCACCGTGTGCTCATCAACGGCATCAATTTTCAGATCTTTTGGAAAGGCTTCAGACGGCCCCTGGCTGAGCTTCAGCAGGCGTTCGAAGGAGAGTTTGACCGCCTCGGCGGTGACCGGCGTGCCGTCGGAGAATTTGGCGTTATCCGCCAGGGTGAAGGTCCACTCTTTCTGGTCGTCGGAGGCTTTCCAGCCCGTCGACAGATCGCCTTCCACCTCGGTTGAGCCTGGCTTGTACTTGACCAGACGCTGGTAGGACGGATAGGTGACGGTCCAGTCATTGTTATCGATAGTGATGGCCGGATCGAGCGTTTGCGGGTCGGCGGCTTTACCGATGACCAGCATGTCTTTCGGGACGGCAGCCAGCGCCAGCGGTGCACTCAGGGCCAGCGTGGCGGCAATGACGGTCGAGAGAAGCGATGTTTTCATGGCAGTGCTCCAGGTTTTAAAGAGGGGTGTGCGTCAGGGGAAAACAGGCAAAACGGTCATCAAGCAGCGAGTAGCTGGCGGCGTTCGGCAGTTCGAAGTGCCACCATTCGCTGCCGATCCCGACAAAACCGCCGCCGAACATGATGGCGTTCAACAGCAGACGGTTGCGCTGGGCGTGCGGCGGCACGGAAGGGTGATACGGATGCGAGCGGTCATGCATTTCGTCAAAACCGGCGCCCATATCAAGCACGACGTTATGCTCGTCCATCAGCGTGACGTCGATGGCCGTGCCGCGGCTGTGGTTAGAGCCAATTGCCACGTCGACCACATATTCCGGGTTCGGGCAGGCCTCCCACAGCTGGGCCTGCGCCTGCTGCGGCCGATAGGCGTCGTAGACCACCAGCTTCAGCCCGGCCAGCGTGGCAATGCTGATGGCTTTAGCCAGCGCGGTAGCGGCATCGGTGTGCAGCAGGCACAGCGTCTCCTGATAGATCGGGCGGCCTGTGATGTTGTCGGCGGTGGCGTACTTCAGATCGATATGCAGCGTGGGGAACGTCTTCGCCACATCAATCAGTTCACTCTCTACGGGCATAGCTCCGCTCCTTTAGCGTTCGAATTGACCAAACTCTTGTTGTAATTGTCGGTTTACCGCCAGGCGCGCCGGGAGCGCATCGCCCAGCGCTTCCACCACGCCCGACAGCAGCAGGTTGAACAGACAGCTCACGGGGGCAAGTGAATCCCAGAAATGACCGGTATCGGTTTTCACCTGCAGTAAATCCATCGGGTAATCCCGCGCCCACGGGCACCAGATGTCGGTGATTAAGGCCAGCGGAATGCCTTTCTCGCTCGCGACGCGGCAGTACTGGCGGGCCATCGTGGAGTAGGTGCGCGTATCGGTCAGCACGACATAAGGGTGAGCAAACCCGGAGTTAAGGGATTCTACCCAGCTGCCGGATGCCCCTTCGGAGTAGCTCACCCGCGGGCGGAGGTATTCAAGGTGGCTGAAGAAGGCGTTGGCGATCCCGCGCGTGGACTGGATCCCCAGCACAAAAACCGCGTCCGCGTGGGCCAGATGGTGCACCACCTGACGAAAAGCGTCCGTTTGCGCCAGCTGATACACCTGCGTGATGGCGTCCACTTCCAGCGACAGGGCGTGCTGAAGGCGGTTGGGCAGGGGGCGCTGCTGCTGCCAGGAGTCGAGGCGCTCGTTCATGCCCCAGGGCTGGTACGGATCGCGCAGGCTCTTTTTGGCATCTTCCAGGTTGCGATATCCCAGCTTGCGCAGGAAGCGTCCGACGGTGATCCCGCTGGTCCCGCTCGCCAGCCCGACGCTCTCCGCCGTTTCAAACGGGATTTGCGCGGCGTGCGCCAGCAGCCAGCTTCCGACCCGCTTTTCGCTGGGCGTGAGCTGGCTGAAGGTCGCCTCGATACGGCTTAACATCTCGGGTTTCGTCGTCATACCGCCTCGCTGTTAACAGGCTGTCAAAAGCTGAATATGTGTTACCGGGTTAACAATGCATGACGCGTGCCATGTTCACAGAAAGGCGAAAACCCGCTGCGCAATAAACTTCATGCAATATTTCGTTAACCAATGATCAACATTTGTGCAGCGTAGTTCACTTTTGGTGCACTGGCTGACCTGGCAGGGATGAATTTGGTGAATACGTCAGCCCGTTCACATTTTTGATAAGATAGAAAGACAGTGAACATAAAAGGGATCCCGGCATGGCGAATTGGCCCTGGCGAGTCAGCGTGCGCCTGGTGGCGCTTGCAAAGAAAACAGGGATGGTCGTGGGGATCGTCCTGGTCGTCCTGCTGGCGGTGCGGGTCTATCTCTCGCAGCAGGGGCCGGAACTGCACCCGTGGCACACCTGGCGGGCAGATGAGATGTCCGTGCGCGAGCTGGATAACGCCGATTTCGCCGGGTACCTCGCCCGTGAAAAGGCGATTTTCACCGATCTGGATAACGCGGTGACGGCGAAAACAGCGGGCGAGGATCAAACTCCGTTAAACCGCTACTACCGCCAGAGCCTGGTATGGCCCGGCCAGTTTGCCCCCGATGCCAACCGCTCCTTTGTGCTGATGCCAGCCGGGAAGCCCCGCGGCGCGGTGGTGCTGCTGCACGGCCTGACCGACTCGCCTTACAGCGTCAGGCACCTTGCCGTGAACTATCAGCAGCACGGCTTTGTGGCCGTGGTCCCGCGTCTTCCCGGACACGGCACCGCGCCCGGTGCGCTGACGGACGTGGACTGGGAAATGTGGCTGGCAGCGACGCGGCTTGCCGTGCGGGAAGCCACGCGTCTGACGGGGAATAACGTGCCGCTGCATCTGGTGGGCTACTCCAACGGCGGGGCGCTGGCGATGAAGTATGCCCTCGATGCGCTGGAAGACCCTGCGCTGCGTAAGCCTCAGCAGATGATCCTGCTCTCACCGATGATCGGCGTGACGTCCTTTGCGCGGTTCGCCGGATTCGCCGGGCTACCGGCGCTGTTGCCGCCGTTTGCCAAAGCGGCCTGGCTGAATATCTCCCCGGAATATAATCCGTATAAATACAACTCGTTCCCGGTGAACTCCGCTCGCCAGTCGTGGCTGCTGACGAAGACCCTGCAGGAGCAGATTGGCCGTGAGGCGCGGGAAAACAGGCTGGCGAATTTGCCGTCGGTGCTGGCGTTCCAGTCGGTGATGGACTCCACGGTCAGTACCCGCGCGGTGGTCAGCGGCCTGTTTGACCAGCTTCCGGCAAACGGCAGCGAGCTGGTGGTGTTTGATATCAACCAGGCGGCGAGCTTCCGTCCGCTCTTTAAACCGTCGTCCTGGACGGCCACCACGGCGCTGCTGCCGGTCGCGCAGCGGCGTTACGGTGTCACGATTATTACCAATGCCGGCGAGCACAGTTTCTCGACGGTGGCGAAAATCACGCCGGCAGGCAGCACGCGGGAGACGGTCGTGCCGCTTGCCCAGTCCTGGCCGCAGGATGTTTATTCCCTGTCGCACGTTGCGGTGCCGTTCCCGCCGGATGACGATCTCTATGGTCGTGAACCACGCGTGAAAAACCGATATGGCATCAGCCTGGGGACGATTGCGCTGTGGGGAGAGACGTCCGTGTTGAGCGTCGGGAAAGAGGCGCTTATGCGGGTCACCTCGAACCCGTTCTACGACTATATGCAGGAGAGGATTAACAGCCGGATCGGGGACCAGAAAAAGTAATGTTCCCTTGTGGCGTGAATATGTTAGGTCGCATTGATTAAGTATGTTACATAGTAGCTTCAAGGCACCTCTCTTTATCACTGGAACCCCTTTTTGTGCTGACGACGCTGATCTACCGAAGCCACTTGAATTTATCCCGCCCGTCCACCGAACTGCGGGAGCTGGTGGAGCGCGCCAGGGGCCGCAACGTAAAACTGGACATTACCGGCGTCCTCCTTGCTAAAGGCAACGACGTTCTGCAGATCCTCGAAGGGTCGGAAGAGAGTGTGGTCAAACTGTTCCATAAAATCCGCGAGGACAAGCGGCACAGCGGGGTAGTAGAACTGCTGCGGGACTATGGTCCGCGCAGACGCTTCGAAAACGTCGGTATGCTGCTGTTCGACCTGCAAACGCAGTCGCCGAAAGAGGTGCTGCAGTCGGTGCTGCGCTACAGCAAGCTGGACAGCTATCTGACCTCCGACGATCGGGTGTTCAAATTTATTCAGACCTTTATAACCGGTAAACGTCCGGCCCCGTCGGGGGCACGCTACACGGCGGACAAATGGACGCTCTCGACCGAAGCGCTACCCTTTGGCGAACATCTGGGCCTGATTGCCGGGCAAACCTGTCAGTTTGCGCTGCAGCCTATTGTCGAGCCCTCGGAAGGGAAAATCAGCTCCCTTGAGGCGCTTATCCGCGGCAACGACGGCGGCAGCCCGGAGCATTTCTTCAGCACCGTCAATCCGGACAACGTCTACGAAGTCGATCTCCAGACGAAAGCCTATGCCTTTGCGCTGGCGGAAAAGCTGGGCATTGGCAGCCATAAAATCGCGGTAAACCTGCTGCCCATGTCGCTGGTGAATGTCCCAGGCGCGGTGGAATTTCTGGTCGATCAGATTAAAAAACATGGCCTTCAGCCGGAGCAGGTGGTCATTGAAGTCACTGAAAACGAGATGATCTCCGGGCTCAACCAGTTTAACAGCGCCATCAAGCAGCTTCGCGGCGAGGGGATTGGCCTGGCGATCGATGATTTTGGCTCGGGCTATGCCGGGCTTTCGCTGCTGACCCGCTTCCACTCGGACAAAATTAAAATCGACCGTGAGATTGTCAGCAACATCCACCTGAGCGGCCCCAAACAGGCGATTGTGCGCTCCATCATCAGCTGCTGCTCCGATCTTGAAATCACCCTGGTGGCCGAAGGCATCGAGAAAATTGAGGAGTGGTGCTGGCTCGAATCGGCCGGGATCCGCCGCTTTCAGGGATTCCTGTTTGCCCGGCCGCAGCTTAATGGCGTCGGCGATATCCACTGGCCGCATCTGGTGCGGTAAGCCAATTTTCCCTCCCGTTATTTCCCCTTTGCCTAGCCTGTGCTTAAATAGCTAAAACGGTTTAACATGGTTTAGCTACGAGGATCACATGAAGAAAATCTGGGTACTTGGCGATGCGGTAGTGGATTTGCTGCCCGATGGAGAAGGTCGATTATTGCAGTGTCCCGGCGGCGCGCCGGCGAACGTCGCGGTCGGTATTGCCCGGCTGGGCGGCCAGAGCGCCTTTATCGGCAGGGTTGGCGACGATCCTTTCGGGCGCTTTATGGCGAAAACGCTCGCTGACGAGCGGGTTGACGTGACGTGGATGCGCCTTGACCCGGCGCACCGCACCTCAACGGTGGTGGTCGATCTCGACGACCACGGCGAGCGCTCGTTTACCTTCATGGTGCGCCCGAGCGCCGATCTGTTTCTCGAACCCGACGACCTGCCGACGTTCAGCGCCGGGGAGTGGCTGCACGTCTGCTCCATCGCCTTAAGCGCCGAGCCGAGCCGGACTGCGACGTTTCAGGCGATGGCCGCCATTCGTGAGGCGGGCGGTTACGTCAGCTTCGACCCCAATATTCGCCCGGACCTCTGGCCGGATGAGAACGCACTGCATGGCTGCCTGGAGCAGGCCCTGCAAAGCGCCGACGTGGTGAAACTTTCGGTAGAAGAGCTGGCCTTTTTCACCGGCAGCGCGGAGGTCAACGTTGGTCTGGAGGTGCTAATGCAGCGCTGCCCGGCGCGTCTGGTGCTGGTTACCCAGGGAAAAGCGGGCGTAACCGCGTGGCATGAAGGTAGCGTAAAACACTACCCGGCAACGCCTGTGCAATGCGTCGATACGACCGGTGCGGGCGATGCCTTTGTGGCGGGGCTGCTCTACGGGCTGGCCGCCGGACAGGACCTGACGCCGGTTATTGCGCTCGCCCAGCGCTGCGGCGCGCTGGCCACCACCGCCAAAGGGGCGATGACCGCGTTGCCCTGGCAGCACGACCTGTAATTTCTCCTCTCCTGGCCGCCATCCGGCGGCCTGAATTGTCGCCTCGATCACACTTACTAAATCGGTTTAGCAAAAAAGATTGCCGATCCAAAATTCACAGGTTTAGTATCAGCAACCTAAACCGGTTTAGCAATTTAGCACGTTTAATGACTTCTTTTAGGGATGCGACAAAATGTATAAAAAACGCAGACTTGCCGTGATGATAGGCATGCTGGCCGGAAGTACCTCTGTTTTTGCCCAGACGGATATGTCCAGTATTGAAGCGCGTCTTGCCGCGATGGAGCAGCGCCTTCAGGACGCGGAAACGCGCGCGCAGGTGGCTGAGAAGCGCGCTGCGGCAGCAGAACAAAAAACGCAGCAGCTGGTTGCCGCTCAGCAGCAGGCGCAAACGACAACCCAGGCGGTGGCGCAGCGTACCGCCGCGCTGGAGAAGAAGGCGGATCAGACCGGCGGGTTTGAGTTCCACGGCTATGCCCGCTCTGGCCTGCTGATGAACGATGCGGCCTCCAGCAGCAAAAGCGGCCCTTACCTGACCCCAGCCGGTGAAACTGGCGGTGCGGTAGGGCGTCTGGGTAACGAAGCCGACACCTACGTCGAGCTGAACCTGGAGCACAAGCAAACCCTGGATAACGGGGCGACCACGCGCTTCAAGGCGATGCTGGCCGACGGTCAGAGAACCTATAACGACTGGTCAGCCGATACCAGCGACCTCAATATTCGTCAGGCCTTCGCGGAGCTGGGCAACCTGCCTGATTTTACCGGCGCGCTGAAGGGCAGCACCTTCTGGGCGGGTAAACGCTTCGACCGCGACAACTTTGACATCCACTGGCTGGATTCCGACGTGGTGTTCCTGGCCGGTACCGGCGGCGGCGTTTACGACGTGAAGTGGAACGATTCGCTGCGCAGCAACTTCTCCATTTACGGCCGCAACTTCGGCAGCGTGGAGCAGACCGACAACAACGTTCAGAACTATATCCTCAGCATGAACCACTTCGCCGGCCCGTTCCAGCTGATGGTGAGCGGCCTGCGGGCGAAAGATAACGACGACCGTAAAGACACTAACGGCGATCTGATTAAAACGGATGCCGCCAATCACGGCGTTCATGCCCTGGTAGGCTTGCATAATGAGAGCTTCTACGGCCTGCGTGAAGGGACCGCCAAAACGGCGCTGCTGTATGGTCACGGGCTGGGTGCGGAGGTGAAAAGCATCGGCTCCGACGGCGCGCTGCTGTCTGAGGCGGATACCTGGCGCTTCGCAAGTTACGGTGTCACGCCAATCGGCGGTGGCTGGAGCGTTGCGCCCGCCGTTCTGGCACAGAGCAGTAAAGATCGCTACGTCAAGGGCGATAGCTATGAGTGGGTAACGCTCAATACCCGCCTGATCAAAGAGGTCACCCAGAATTTCGCGCTGGCGTTTGAGGGAAGCTACCAGTACATGGATTTAAACCCGGAGGGCTATAAGGACCGCAACGCCGTGAACGGCAGTTTCTACAAGCTGACCTTTGCGCCGACGTTAAAAGCGAGCAAAATCGGCGATTTCTTCAGCCGTCCGGAACTGCGCCTGTTTGCCACCTGGATGGACTGGAGCAGCAAACTGGATAATTACGCCAGCGATGATGCCTTTGGCAGCAGCGGCTTCAACGCCGGCGGGGAATGGAACTTTGGGGTCCAGATGGAAACCTGGTTTTAACCCATCACGCTCCCGCCTGGCGGGAGCGTTTCGCACATCATAAAAAGAAGTCAGGCAGAGGTATCTATGGATTTTAATCAAATCGCCCGCGAGCTTATTCCGCTGCTCGGTGGCAAGGAAAACATCGCCAGCGCGGCGCACTGCGCAACGCGTCTTCGTCTGGTGCTGGTTGATGACACGCTGGCGGATCAGCAGGCCATCGGCAAGGTTGACGGCGTGAAAGGCTGCTTCCGTAACGCCGGGCAGATGCAGGTGATTTTTGGCACGGGCGTGGTCAACAAGGTGTACGCCGCATTTATTCAGGCGGCCGGGATTAGCGAATCCAGCAAATCGGAAGCCGCGGATCTGGCGGCGCGCAAGCTGAACCCGTTCCAGCGCATTGCCCGCTTACTCTCCAACATCTTTGTGCCGATCATTCCCGCGATTGTGGCGTCCGGTCTGCTGATGGGCCTGCTCGGCATGGTGAAAACCTACGGCTGGGTCAATGCGGATAACGCCCTCTACATCATGCTGGACATGTGCAGCTCGGCGGCGTTTATCATTCTGCCTATTCTGATTGGCTTTACCGCCGCGCGCGAATTTGGCGGTAACCCGTACCTCGGCGCGACGCTGGGTGGGATTCTGACCCACCCGGCGCTGACCAACGCCTGGGGCGTGGCGTCGGGCTTCCACACCATGAACTTCTTCGGCCTTGAGATTGCGATGATTGGCTATCAGGGCACGGTATTCCCGGTGCTGCTGGCCGTCTGGTTTATGAGCATCGTCGAGAAAAACCTGCGCCGCGCGATCCCGGATGCGTTAGACCTGATCCTGACGCCGTTCCTCACCGTCGTCATCTCCGGCTTTATCGCCTTGCTGATTATCGGCCCGGCGGGGCGCGCTCTGGGGGACGGTATCTCCTTTATTCTGAGCACGCTGATCGCCCACGCGGGCTGGCTCGCCGGGCTGCTGTTCGGCGGACTTTACTCGGTGATTGTGATCACCGGTATTCATCACAGCTTCCACGCGATTGAAGCCGGGCTGCTGGGGAATCCGTCGATTGGCGTTAACTTCCTGCTGCCGATCTGGGCCATGGCGAACGTGGCGCAGGGTGGCGCCTGTCTGGCGGTGTGGTTCAAAACCAAAGATGCCAAAATCAAAGCCATTACCCTGCCGTCGGCGTTCTCTGCAATGCTGGGCATCACCGAAGCGGCCATTTTTGGTATCAACCTGCGCTTCGTTAAGCCGTTTATCGCCGCGCTGATTGGCGGTGCGGTGGGCGGGGCCTGGGTGGTCTCCGTGCACGTGTACATGACCGCCGTCGGGCTGACCGCGATTCCGGGGATGGCCATCGTGCAGGCCAGCTCGCTGCTGAACTATATTATCGGCATGGTGATTGCCTTCGGCGTGGCGTTTACCGTCTCACTGCTGCTGAAATATAAAACGGATTCTGAATAATGACGTTACCTTCCCGCTGGCCTGCGATCCTGCAGGCCGTTATGACAGGTCAGCCGCGGGCGCTGGCGGACAGCCATTATCCGCAATGGCACGCCGCGCCGGTGACGGGGCTGATGAACGACCCGAACGGGTTTATCTGGTTTGCTGGCCGCTATCACCTGTTCTATCAGTGGAACCCGCTGGACTGCGAGCACCGCTTTAAGTGCTGGGGGCACTGGAGTTCGGCGGACCTGGTGCACTGGCAGCATGAGCCGCTGGCGCTGATGCCCGACGAGGCGTATGACCGCAACGGCTGCTACTCCGGTAGCGCCGTCGATAACCAGGGCGTACTGACCCTGTGCTACACCGGCAACGTCAAGTTCGATGACGGCAGCCGCACCGCCTGGCAGTGCCTGGCCGTGGAGCAGCCGGACGGGACCTTCAGGAAGCTGGGGCCGGTGCTGGCGCTGCCGGAAGGCTACACCGGCCACGTGCGCGACCCGAAGGTGTGGCGGCACGACGGGGACTGGTACATGGTGCTCGGCGCGCAGGATGTGCAAAAGCGCGGCAAGGTGCTGCTCTTTAAATCAGCCGATTTGCACGCCTGGACATCCTGCGGGGAGATCGCCGGTCACGGGGTTAACGGTCTGTCGGACGCGGGCTATATGTGGGAGTGTCCGGACCTGTTTGCCCTCGACGGGACGCACGTCCTGATCTGCTGCCCGCAGGGGCTGGCGCGCGAGCCGCATCGCTACCTCAATACCTATCCGGCTACCTGGATGAGCGGGGCGTTTGACTATGCCCGCGCGACGTTCGATCACGGCGAGCTGCACGAGCTGGACGCGGGCTTTGAATTCTACGCCCCGCAAACCACGCTGGCGGAAGATGGACGCCGCATCCTGATTGGCTGGATGGGCGTACCGGACGGGGAAGAGATGCTTCAGCCCACGCGGGCGCACGGCTGGATGCACCAGATGACCTGCCCGCGAGAATTGCGCTTCCGCGACGGCCGGCTCTGGCAAACCCCGGCGCGCGAGCTGGCGGCGTTGCGTGAAGATGAGCAGCACTGGCAGGGGTGCGCCAGCGACGCGCCCGAACTGGACGCGACGCGCCTGGAGTTTGAGCTGGGCGCCGCGCACGTGAGCGTCGATTTTGGCGGCGCGCTGCGCCTGTCGCTCGATGAGCAGGGCGTGCGCCTGGAGCGCGCGAGCCTGAAAACCGGTGAAACATTGGCCCGCTACTGGCAGGGCGACGTCCGTCATTTGCGCGTCCTGTGCGACCGCTCCAGCGTCGAAATCTTCATTAACCATGGCGAAGGGGTAATGAGCAGCCGCTATTTTCCTGACCATCCGGCCCGGGTGCGATTCGAAGGTGCGTCCGATATCACATTACGCTACTGGTCGCTGCGCGCCTGCATGATAGAATGAGGGTTTTGGCAGCCGGATCTAAGTCGTTGTGAGAAAAACAAAACGCGTCACCATTAAAGACATCGCGGAGCTGGCGGGTGTGTCAAAAGCCACCGCCAGCCTGGTCCTGAACGGCCGCAGCAAAGAGCTTCGCGTGGCGGAAGAGACGCGCGAGCGCGTGCTGGCAATTGCAAAAGAGCACCACTATCAGCCCAGCATTCACGCCCGGTCGCTGCGCGATAACCGCAGCCACACCATTGGTCTGGTGGTCCCGGAGATCACCAACTACGGTTTTGCCGTCTTTTCGCACGAGCTGGAAACGCTGTGCCGCGAGGCGGGCGTGCAGCTGCTGATTTCCTGCAGCGATGAAAACCCGGGGCAGGAGACGGTGGTGGTGAACAACATGGTGGCACGTCAGGTGGACGGGCTGATTGTGGCCTCCAGCATGCTCAACGACGCGGACTACCATAAGCTGAGCGAGCAGCTGCCGGTGGTTCTGTTTGACCGCCACATCAACGACAGCGCGCTGCCGCTGGTGATCACCGATTCCATCACCCCGACGACCGAACTGGTGGCGGACATTGCGCGCCAGCATCCGGATGAATTCTACTTCCTCGGCGGCCAGCCGCGCCTTTCTCCGACGCGCGACCGCCTGGAAGGGTTTAAGCAAGGGCTGCGTGAGGCCGGCGTGGCGCTGCGCCCCGAGTGGATCATTCACGGCAACTATCACCCGAGCTCCGGTTACGAGATGTTTGCTGAACTCTGCGCCTGCCTGGGGCGTCCGCCGAAAGCGCTCTTCGCCGCCGCCTGCGGGCTGCTGGAAGGGGTGCTGCGCTATATGGGCCAGCATAACCTGCTGCAAAGCGATATCAGGTTAGCCAGTTTTGACGATCACTATCTCTACGATTCGCTGACGATCCCGGTGGATACCATTCGCCAGGATAACCGCCAGCTGGCGTGGCACTGCTTTGATTTGATTAGCAAACTGATCGAGGGCGAGACCCCGGAACCGTTGCAACGCAAGCTGGCGGCCACCCTGCAGCGGCGCTATAAGTGAGCAATATAGCCCGGACCGATACATCAATAACTTTAATTAATTTAAGTTTTGGAATGGCCGATAACCATAAGGAATAATTCTCCTTGAGGTATTGGTTTATGTCGTTGAAAAAGTCGTCCCTGATAGTCCTGTTCTCGCTGCTTTTCTTCTTTGTTATCAGCACCGTCACCAGCGTTGGCATCATCATTAAAAGTAATAATTCCCTGGATAACGTCAACAAAGAGATCCAGGTTGTGCTGTCCATTATTGACCCCATCAACCACAGCCGTACGCTGCGCGTGCGGGTGATGGAGTATGTGAAGATGGTGGAAGCGGGCAACGCGGCGGACGGCGCTGCAAAGCTGACCGCCGTGAAAGAGGCGCTGACCAAAGCGGACCACGCCTTTGCAGCCTTTATGGCGTCGCCGCGCCTGAGCGATGAAGCGCCGCTGGTCACTGCCTATCAGGACGCCTGGCAGAACTACCGCAACCAGGGGCTGGCGCCGCTGATCGATGCCGCCGAGGCGCACGATGTCGCCAAATTTAACGCGCTCATCCCGGAAGTCTCCCGCCTCGACCGCCAGTACGAGATCGTTCTCGACCAGGTGCTTTCCGTCCACCAGAAATACGCCAAAAGCCTGAACGAAGATGCGAGCAGTAGCTTCGTCTCCGGCCTGGCGATCGTTGCTGCTATCGCCAGCCTGTTTGTGGTGGTGATTATCGCCGTTAGCCTGCTGATGAAGCGCTTTGTTTTTGCGCCGATCAACCTGGCGCGCGAGCACTGCAGCCAGATTGCGGCAGGCAAGCTGGACATTCCGGTGCCGGTGAAGGGGAGTACAGGCAACGAAATCGACCATCTGATGGGCTCGATGGAGCAGATGCGTCAGGCGCTGCTGGCGACCATCGCCCAGGTGCGCGATGCGAGTCATACCGTGACGCACGCCGCCCAGGAGATTGCCTCCGGGAATATCGACCTGGCGTCACGCACCGAGCAGCAGGCTTCCGCGTTGACCCAGACGGCAGCGAGCATGGAAGAGCTGAGCGCGACGGTGGCGAACAATACCGACAATGTGTATCAGGCCGGAAAACTGGTGCAGGACGCGGTGAAAAATGCCCACACCGGTGAAGCGGTAACCCGCGAAGTCATCGACACGATGAATACCATCGCGGCGAACTCGAAGCGCATCGAAGACATTACCAGCGTGATTAACAGCATCGCCTTCCAGACCAACATCCTGGCGCTGAACGCGGCGGTTGAAGCGGCGCGCGCCGGTACCCAGGGCCGCGGCTTTGCGGTGGTGGCCAGCGAAGTGCGCACTCTCGCGCAGAAAAGCGCGGTGGCGGCGAAAGATATCGAAAGCCTGATCGCGCAGTCGGTCTCCAGCGTGAAAAACGGTGCGGAGCTGGTGAGCCGCTCGGGCGAGGTGATTGACGCGATCATTTCGTCGGTGAACAAAGTGAATACGCTGATGGAGCAGATCTCCGTCGCCTCTGAAGAGCAGAGCCGCGGGATCGGCCAGGTCGGGCAGGCGGTGACCGAGATGGATGGCGTCACCCAGCAGAACGCCGCGCTGGTGCAGCAGTCCGCTGCGGCAGCGGCCTCGCTGGAAGAGCAGGCGCAGCAGCTTTCGCGGAGTATTTCGAGTTTTAGGTTGCCGGTGCAGGCTTGATGGTATGAGGGGGCTCCGCAGGGAGCCTTTTTTGTACCTGGCGTAACCGTAACTGTATAATTCAGAAGGTCTCTACGGGCAGTACAAATCTAATATAACGATCACCAGGGAAAATTATGTTAATTATTTTTAGTGGGCTACCCGGCAGCGGTAAAAGCACCGTTGCAAAAATAGTTGCCCAAAGGCTGGGAGCGGTCTACCTGCGGGTTGATACCGTTGAGCAGGCCATTAGCTCAGTTTCTGAACCCGGTCAGAAAACGGGTCCGGAGGGCTATTTTGCCCTCTATGGTTTAGCAAGTGAGAATCTTAAGCTGGGCTCCACCGTTGTGACCGATTCCGTTAATGATATTAACCTTGTGCGAGATGCTTTCCGCAATATTGCTCTGTCGTTGAATGTCCCTTTCCTGGAAGTTGAAATTGTCTGCTCAGACGAAAAAGAACATCGTTATCGCGTAGAGAACAGAATATCTGATATCCCGGGACTCACGCCTCCTGACTGGGAAAGGGTAAAAAACCGTGAGTATGAACCCTGGGAGAGAGAACATCTCATATTGGACACCGCTGCGTTATCAGCGGCAGAGTGTGCAGATAAAATCCTGGAAATAGGGCATAAGATTGCGCTAAACCGATCTTAAACGATGGACAAGCGCCTGCAATGGCTTAGCTACTTTGAGGATTCGCCTGAATTCAGCATAATTGGCGTCAGGAAATAAAAAGCTTCGTTTTTATCGACAACGTAAACCGCAGCGTAATCAGAAATCGAAACCGCGCATTGGAAGAATTAATTCTCAACATGAACATAGGGGCAACATCGAAAATGGGAAAGCGCAAGAGTGCTCTGATTTTGTCCTGACCGTAATTATATTTTTGCTTATTATCCCTGAGATCATTCTGCGTGTATGCACGTCCGAGCAACTTGGCCGTCTCAGCGACTTCACTAGTTTAGGTGGCTTGTTAAATCCACTATTATCCTTGCTCATCTTCCTGGCACTGTTGTCAATCATACTGGCCGTCATTGCTATTGCATTGGTTAAGCGAATTCTTCGTACGCGATGATTTGCTTTCGAGCGACTCATAGCACCCGCCAGCCGTTACCGCTATGAGTCCAAAACCGTCAGCACAAAAATTTTCATTCACCCCAGCAATATTTCCCATCCTCATCCGTCTACCTCATCACACGCCATAATCAGTTACGGTAAACGAGGTAAACACCATGAGAGATTTTGAAATGCACGGCAGAGGTCACGGGCGCGGATTTGGTCGCCACCGTATGGGCAAGGGCTTAGTCATCGGCGCGGTGATTTTCATCGTGCTCGGCCTGCTGGTGATGTCCCTGTGGAACGCCTTGCTCCCGGCGATCCTGGGCGTGAAGACCATCGGCTTCTGGCAGGCGCTGGGCATTCTGGTGCTGAGCCGCATTCTGTTTGGCGGCTTAGGTTTCCGCCCGGGGATGTTTGGCGCGCACCGCCGGATGCACGAGCGCTGGATGAACATGACGCCTGAGCAGCGCGAAGCGTTTATTCAGCAGCGCCGCGAAGGGTTTGGTCGCCACGGACGCGGTCACTGCGGCTGGCACGGCCATCGTGACGATAAGCGCGATGACGCTACGCCAAAAGCGCCGGACGCGGAGTGAGCGAGATGAAAGCCGGGGAGGCGGGCGGATCCATGCTGATGTCGGCGCTAAACGCCTGTCGCGCCCGGCTGAAAGCCTTCATTCGCGGACGGACGTCCGTGCGCGATGATGCCGACGACATTTTGCAGGAAGTGACGTATCAGCTGATGAAAGTGGAGCAGCCGGTCGAAAACGTCGCCGCCTGGCTGTTCCGCGCGGCGCGTAACGAAATGACCGACCGGGCGCGTAAAAAGCGCGAGGTGTCGCTCTCCGGCTATTTTACGGGCGAAGATGACGACGGTTATCCGGAAGACGAGCTGGCCGAAACCCTGTTCGGCGTACCGCACACGCCGGAGGAGGAGTACCTCAAAACGCTGCTGTGGGAAGAGCTGGGCCAGGCGCTGTCTGAACTTCCACCGCCGCAGCGGGAGGCGTTTGAAAAGACCGAGCTCCACGGCTACAGCATTAAAATGCTGGCAGAGGAGACCGGCGCCAGCGAACAGGCGCTGCTATCCCGCAAGCACAAGGCAGTGCTGTTTCTCCGCACGCGGCTGCGGGACGTCTATGACGCGCTGACGGGCGAATAGCGGCGGCAGACAAAACCTTACACTTCCGGCACTTGTAGATTCATCACTATCGTTTA
This sequence comes from Enterobacter cloacae complex sp. BZL2005, assembly GCF_049238885.1. Lineage (NCBI taxonomy): Bacteria > Pseudomonadati > Pseudomonadota > Gammaproteobacteria > Enterobacterales > Enterobacteriaceae > Enterobacter > Enterobacter cloacae complex sp. BZL2005. The sequence goes on from NZ_JBMKGI010000003.1 coordinate 131,663, forward strand.
TGATCGGGGCGTCTTGTCACTCTGGAATGTTATGCGCAACCGTCAGCTCCTCGGAAAATGGCTTTTGATTATCACCTGTCTCGCGATGGCGCTTTGCCTCGTGCAGCGTGCGGTGATGCTCAACCATTTTTTACAGGGACTGGATCCGCAGATTTCGCTGAGTGCAGATGCCCCGGTTCAAACCAGCAACACTGAACAACCCGGCCCGTCGCCGTGTCAGCTCGGCGCGCACTCGCTGCTTTGCGCCCAGCCGCTGTTCTTCGACGGTGCATTACCGGCCATTATTATCTTCTTCGCGCTGCTGCAGCTGTTGACGCAAGGGCGGGCACTGGCTCCCGCGGAACAGCCCGTTCAGGCACCGCCTCCCCGAATACACCTGAAAAACTGCGTTTTCCGTGAATGAAAAACATCGTCCTCACACGATAATTTTTCACTGTTCACGGAGTACAACATGGTTAACCTCTTCAGGGGATTCGTCTTCCTGTGGCTGTCCTGCATCGGCATTGTCCATGCGGCGGACACCGGCTGGCTGGTCTCCCCACAAAACGATCACGCCCGCATCCGCTTTCAGGCGGAGAGGGAACAAACGCACATTAAGGGTCTGCTCACCGTTGAGCTAAAGCCCGGCTGGAAAACCTACTGGCGATCGCCGGGCGAGGGCGGCGTGGCCCCGAAAATCAGCTGGCCGGACGGCGTAACGGACAGCTGGTCCTGGCCAGTACCGTCGCGTTTCGATATCTCCGGCATGACGACGCAGGGCTATCACGATAAGGTCACTATCCCGATCGTTCTCGACGGGGTGAAGGGCGACATGCTCGACGGGACGCTCACGCTCTCCACGTGCAGCAACGTCTGCCTGCTGACGGACTACCCGCTGCATCTCGATTTTACCCAGCCGGTGGATGAGGGCTTCCGCAGCGCCTTCGGGCAAGCGATGCGCGCCGTTCCGGGCTCATCAGGCGTGTCGTCGGATCTTTCCGCCTGGCTCTCTGGCGACAAGCTGGTGATTACCGGCACCACGGACGGGAAATGGGACAATCCGGGGATCTACTTTGACCCGCTGGAGGGCGATATTCTGCCCGGCGAGCCGGTCATTAAACACGACGGCACTGCGCTTCGGGTGACGGTGCCCGTGACCGACGAATGGGGCGATAACCCCGCCTCGCTGGCAGGCAAAAGGCTGTCATTTGTGCTGACCAACGGCGATCGGGCGCAGCAAACCACCATGACCGTTGGGACAGCGCCCGAAGAGACCTCCGTGCCGGACGGGACGGGAAAAATGGTGCTCTTTGCGCTATTAGGCGGGCTGATCCTCAACCTGATGCCCTGCGTGCTGCCGGTAATGGGCATGAAGCTTAACAGCATCCTGCAGGCGGGCTCGGACAGGCGTGCCATCCGGCTGCGCTTCCTCGCCACCAGCGCCGGGATCCTCTCCTCCTTTATGCTGCTGGCCGGGATGGTCACCGCGCTGAAGCTGGCCGGAGCGTCGCTGGGGTGGGGCATTCAGTTCCAGAACCCGTGGTTTATCGGCCTGATGGTCGCCGTGACCTTCCTCTTTGCGCTGAATCTGTTTGGGACGTTTGAAATGCTGCTGCCTTCTTCTGCCGCCGGACGGCTGGCGACGGCAGGGGGATCGGGGATCGGCGGCAGCTTCTGCGAAGGGATGTTCGCCACGCTGCTGGCAACGCCGTGCTCCGCGCCGTTCCTCGGTACGGCTGTCGCCTTTGCCCTTGGCGCACCGCTGCACGCCCTGTGGCTGATCTTCCTGATGCTCGGCGTGGGCATGAGCCTGCCGTGGCTGTTCGTTGCCCTGGTGCCGAAAGCGGCCATGCTGCTGCCCAAACCCGGCCGCTGGATGAACACGCTCAGGGTCATCCTTGGCCTGATGATGCTGGCCTCCAGCCTCTGGCTGGCGACGCTGTTGAGCGTGCATCTGGGCGAGGCGGTGAGCCAGATCGTGATGCTGGGGCTGACTGCCGTCGCGCTGGTGCTGTTTGCGCTAAAGGGGCAAAAATCTTCGCCGCTGTTCTGGCTGGTGGTCATCGCGCTGTCGGCGTTCGGCGGGTATCAGGCGCGCGGTCTGCTTAACGCGCCGCCTGACGCTCCGGCACAAAACGTTGCGCAGACTATCCCGTGGCAGCCGCTCAGTGAAGAGACTATCGAGAACGCGCTGGCGCAGGGGAAACGGGTGTTTGTGGATATCTCCGCGGACTGGTGCGTGACGTGCAAAGTTAACGAGCACCGCGTACTCAGTCAGCCGGACGTGATTGCCGCGCTGCGCCAGCCGGACGTGGTGGCCCTGCGCGGGGACTGGAGCCAGCCGTCCGCGTTTATCGCGGATTTTCTGGCGAAGCGAAACCGCTACGCCATTCCGTTTAACGCGGTGTATGGCCCCGGCCTGCCTGATGGCGAGATCCTCTCGCCGCTGCTGGACAAGCGCACCCTGGTCACCACCCTGAACAACGCAAAAGGCTAACTGTGTCATGAAAAAATTCCTTATTACGCTTCTGCTCCTGCTGGCCCCGCTTCAGGTATTCGCCGCGCAGCCGCTGACGCCGGACCAGGAGCAGCGCGCGCAGAAGATAATCGCTGATTTCCTGTTTAACGATCCGAACTCCCCGCGCATCGGCGCGAAAAACCCAAAGCTCACCCTGGTGGTGTTTACCGACTACAACTGCCCGTACTGTAAAAAATTCGATCCGTACCTGGAGAAGATTGTCGAAAAACATCCGGACGTGGCGGTGGTCTTTAAGTTTTTACCTTTCCGCTCGGAAAGTTCGCTGACCGCCGCACGAGACGCGCTAACTGTCTGGCGTGCGCATCCTGAGCAGTTTATGAAGCTGAACCACACCCTGATGGCGAAAAAGGGGTACCACGATGACGCCAGCATTCAGGAGGCGCAAAAGCGGGCGGGCGTGAGCGTGACGACGCCGGACGAGGAGAGTTTTCTGACGATCAGGCGCAGCCTCATTGTGGCGGAAAAAATGGGGATCCAGGGCACGCCCGCCACGCTTATCGGCGAGGGGCTGCTTCCCGGCTGGGTGCCGTTCGAACAATTCGACGAAATGGTCAGTGAAGCACTGAAAAACCGCTAACCTGAAGGGGGCGTAATGCCCCCGATAAACCGGAGAGGGAAATGAAAAAATTACTGTTACTTTCGGCGCTGGCGACGTCAGGGCTGGTACAGGCGGCTGAAGCCATACCGGATGTGGTGAAGCACTTCAGCGAGCAGCAGAACATTAAAATCATCAAGAAGCTGGATGCGCCGGGCGGGGCGCCAGCCTGGCTGGGGCAGTATCAGGATATGGGCGTGACGCTCTTTCTTACGCCGGACGGCAAGCACGTGATCTCAGGTTATCTTTATGATGAAAAAGGGAAGAACCTCAGCGAGGGCTATTTCCAGAAAGAGATCTACGCCCCAATGGGACGTGAAATGTGGAAGAACCTGAATGCGGCGCATCCCCTGAAAGAAGGGGCGGATAACGCCCCGCGCAAGGTCTTTGTCTTTGCCGATCCGTTCTGTCCGTACTGCAAGCAGTTCTGGTCCGAGGCGCAGCCTTGGGTCAAGGCCGGTAAGGTGCAGCTCAATACGCTGCTGGTGGCGTTTCTCAACCCTAACAGCGGGCGCAACGCCGCCGCCATTCTGAATGCGAAAGATCCGGTTTCGGCCTGGCGCGAATACGAGCTTTCCGGCGGCAAAAAACTGCCCAAGCCTGAAGGCGAGGCTTCCCGCGAAACGGTTGCGATCCTACAGAAACATCAGGCGCTGATGGACAGCCTCGGCGCTAACGCCACGCCCGCAATTTACTATCTGAATGCGGAAAACGAGCTGCAGCAGGTGGTGGGGATGCCGGATGCGCAGCAGCTCGAGGCGATGTTCGGGCCGAAGCCGTAAAAAAAAACAGGCAGAAACGGGCGTTTCTGCCTGGTGGTCACTCAGCTACCCCAGCGTCCACGGAGATAGTTTACCGCCTGCTGGGTCTGCGGCTGGTTCAGGTAATCTTCCCGGAACAGGATGGTGCCGTTGACGTTGGGCAGCGAATCGTTGAGATCGAGCTGCTTTTTCAGCTCCGGCACGCCGCCCTGAACCGTCCAGTCCGGCTCTTTTTTCGACGGCTCGCCCACCTTGTAGAACGCAATGCCGATATACAGGCGAGTGTGGGTCGGCTTCACCACGTCGGCCCACCATCTGGTCAGCACGTCGTAGCGCGCGGCATCCCGGGAGAAGGGCCAGTAAATCTGCGGCGCGATGTAGTCCAGCAGGCCCTGCTGCACCCACTGACGCGTATCGGCGTAGGATTCATCATAGGCCGCGGCGCCGCGGGTGTCGGAGCCTGCCGGGTCAAAGGAGCGGTTGCGCCACACGCCCGCCGGGCTGACGCCAAACTCCACGTTGGGCTTTGTCTGCTTGATCGCGCGGGAGACCTGGACAATCAGCTGCTGCGTATTGTGTCTTCGCCAGTCGGCTTTTGAGGCAAACCCCTGGCCGTACTGCCGCCAGCTCTGCGCGTCATTGAGCGCGGATCCCGGCGATTCGGCATAGAAGTAATCATCAAACTGCACGCCGTCTACCGGGTAGTTCGCCACCACTTCGGTCACCACTTTGGTTATCCAGTCGCGCACCTCCGGAATGCCCGGGTCGAGCACAAAGCGGTCACCCGAGATGCGGACCCATTCCGGATGCTGGACATAAACGCTGGACGGCGTCTGGTATGACGTCCGGTTCAGGGCGGCGATGGTGGACGGTTTGGTGTTGGTCGATACGCGATAGGGGTTAAACCAGGCATGGACCTTCATGCCGCGCTTGTGCGCTTCATCGAGCATAAACTGCAGCGGATCGTATCCCGGATACTCACCGATGTTGCCGGTCAGCATATCTGACCACGGTAAAATTTTGGATGACCAGAGCGCCGTGCTGTCCGGCTTCACCTGGAAAAATACCGTGTTGATGCCGAGCTGCTTAAGGTTGTCGAGCTTTGCGATCAGCGCCTGCTTTTGCATCGCGATGCGCTGGTCCGCGCTGCGGCCATTCACCGAGGCCACCGGCGGCCAGTCGAGACGCGAGACGGTCGCCAGCCAGATGCCGCGCATCGGGGCGTTTGCCTGCGGCGTCGGTTTACTGACGGTGGGAAGAGGGGTAACCAGCGATTTGGGTGGTTTTGAGGAGCAGCTTACAAGTAAAAGCGCGCAGGCAGCCAGCGCACCAATCCGTTTTACGTGTCGCGTCATTTGCGTATTAGCTCTTGATAATCCTGCTGTTGGCCCAGGGATTAAAGGCGGGCGCCGCCTGCTCTGTATTTCCCTCATCGCTGAGAGAGTCCAGATACAGGGCTTCAACCTCCGCGCGCGCCCACGGGGTGCGGCGCAGAAATTTCAGGCTCGATTTAACGCTGGGGTCTTTTCTGAAACAGTTAATTTTGATGCGGTCACCCAACTCGCTCCAGCCATATTTCGCCACCAGGGCGTTGACCATCATCTCCAGCGTTACGCCATGCAAAGGATCTTTGGAAATATGTGCAGTCATAGGCGTCCGGATGTCTCGATTTTCAGGGGATTGGGGTAAACGCTGAAAGGGTACAAGAAAGCAGGGGAAGCGGCAATTTTCCTTTTCCCCTCGCTTACTTTATGACGGACTCCGTGCGCTGATTTTCGCCGACAATTTTTCCCGCGCTGTTTTCAATCGTAAACCGAATCGACACGTCGTCCTGGCTCACGGGCGTGGCCGTGACCGCTTTTACCATCGTTCCCGAGTCTGCTGCGATCGTCGTTGTCGTCGTGCCTTTTGCCAGCACCATATCGCGCTGGGTGATGCGCCAGCTCAGACGGCATTCGCGGCACGGTTTCCAGGTATCGTTGATGGCCCACAGACGCACGGTCGCCGCCGCCCCGGATTGCCACTGCGCCGTGACGGGTTCAATGGACGGCAAAACAGGCTGGTAGGCGCGTTTTAAGGCGTAGAACCCGGCTTTAGGCTTACGCAGGTAGTCCACCACGCCCCAGTTGATGGAGGGCCAGGTTTCCACAAACATGAAGTGGAACAGGGCCGTCACCGGCTGGTAGCGCTGTCGACGGTAGCTCTCTGCCGCCGTGGCCACCAGCTGCGACTGGTACGCCTGAGTATTGCGGATCATCGCCTGAATGTTGTCCCCACGCGAAATACCGGCAAACTTAAAGGTCTGGAAGGGCTGAAAATTATGGTATTTCCAGACGGTCCAGCCGGGATCGTCAGCGGCGGTCGTTTTGGGCCAGAGCGACGCCGCCGGGATGATGGTTTTTAGCGTCGATAAGCGGGGAAGCGCCTGCGCGCCGAACTCGGTGATGATCCCCGTTTTGGCCGGAGCAAGCAGGTCGCGTACGGTACCAAAGTACCAGCCCGCCCAGTAATGCTCCTCAACGGCGGAGAAGCGGTGCACGATGCGCGAGGTATCTTCGGCAAGCGTATCCGCCACCTTTTGCGTGAGCGCGCGATTCAGATCTTTATTCCAGTCCGGGAAGCGTTTTTCCATCCACGGCGAGTTCCACGGCGGTTCGTTATGCCCGCCCCAGACGATGATGGCGGGGGAATTACCGAACTGTTCGATCATCTCCCGCGTCTGTCGAACCGCATTTTCCGTGAAAGCCGCACTGTTGTTGTAGCCCCACTGCAGCGGAACATCCTGCCAGATCATCATGCCCATCTCATCGGCCACGTCATACAACGCACGTCCGGCAACGTGTCCGTGCACGCGTATGGCGTTGGCGTTCATGGCTTCCACCAGACGAAGATCGCGACGGTATTTTTCTCGCGTCATGGTGCTGAGCCAGGGGGATCCGATGTAATTACTGCCCTTAATGAAAAGGCGTTTGTCGTTAATGAGCCAGCCCTTATTGTCGGGCTGCTCGACGATCTTGCGCAGCCCTGTTCGGGTGACCGCCGTATCCATCAGGCCGTTTTCATCCCGCAATGCCACGCGAATGGTATACAGGTGCGGTTTCCCCGTGCCGACGGGCCACCACAGTTTTGCCTTCGGCATGGGCAGCGTCACCTGCACGGAATGGGCGCCGCTTTCGAGGGTAACCGGAAAGTCAGCCTGATAGCGCCTGCCGCTGAAGTTGGCGGGCGTGGCGGTGAGCCGCACGGTCGCCGGGCCCTGACCGAGCGCGCGATAGCGAATATCTGCTTTCAGCGCGGGGTGCATCAGACCCTGTGACCAGTCTGGTCGCAGGATGGTCTCATCAAGGGTAGCGCCCCGGCTAAGATGCAGCCTCACCGGTGCCCAGATGCCGCCCGAGTTGGCGTCCTGTCCTTGCGGCGACCAGGCCCCGCCGGGACGCGTGTCATGCTGGTTAAGTATCCCCTTCATGACCGTTTTATGCAGCGGCCAGACCTTAGTGGGATCTTCGTAAGGGCTGTCCACCCTGACCACCAGTCGGTTGTGACGTTGTAACGCTTGACCGGCATCCAGCGAAAAGCGCTGAAAATAGCCCTCATGCTGGCCCAGCGGCTGGCCGTTCAGGGTGACCTCGGCCAGGTAATCGACGCCGTCAAACACCAGGGTGCTCATTACGTCGGGCGGCTGCACGGGCAGGGAAAACGCGTGCTTGTACCACAGCGCGCCCTGATGATCGTACCCGGCGCTGTACCAGTTGGCGGGGACCTGAAGCGGGCGCCAGCCTGATGCGGCAGGATGTGCGCTGTCATTGGCATCCTGAACCTGCCATTCTCCGGCCAGAGACCAGCTGACCGGCGCAGCGTTCGCCACCGTATGGGTGGTCAACAGGGCAACGAGCAGCGCGCAGTTGCGAGTCATCATGCGTTTACCCCGCGCGCGTTGAGCCACGCCATCAGGCGCAGCGATTCCTTTTGAAGCTGCTGGTTTAGCGCCGCAAGCTGTTGCCCTTCCAGCGTGTGCGCCTCGCTCTCCAGCGCCTGCAGCTGACGGGCGAGTCGCCCGAAATCCAGCGTGACGGCTTCTCCTCGCAGCTTGTGGGCGGCGCGGCGCAGCGCTTCACGATCGTCGCTGTCGATAGCCAGGGTGATGGCCTTCATGGCCTCCTCCAGCCCTTCGCCAAACAGGGCCAGCAGCTCCTGGACCAGAGCAGGGTCGTCAGCGCACTGCTTCAGAAGGCGTGCTTCATCCGGGAAGGCGGAAGGGTCATCGTGGCGCGGGAGCACGCGAGCAATCTCCTCAGCGAGACGCTCCTGGCTGATGGGTTTGGCAATGTAGCCGTCGAAACCCATCTGAAGACAGCGCTCTTTATCCCCCTGCATGGCGTGTGCCGTCATGGCGACGGTGGGCTGCGCCGGTCCGGGCCGGGCGCGTTCTTCTTCACGCAGCAGGCGAATGGCGGTTTCACCGTCCATCTCTGGCATCTGAAGATCGATCAGCAAAACGTCCCACACGCCCGCGCGCCAGCGTTCCAGCAGCGCGACGCCATTATCGACGATCTGACAGGTGTGCCCGAGCCGCTCAAGCAGGCGCGCGGCGACCTTCTGGTTGACCAGATTATCTTCCGCAAGCAGGACCCTGAGCCCGGCCGTGTCCGGCGCGACGGTGGGCGCGGGCGCGCTTTCACTCACCGTCTTTGGTGCACGTTCAAACGCCGCGGCAATCGCCTGATGCAATTCATTCTGGGCGATAGGTTTATGCAGGTAGTTCTGGATACCGATCCGCTTCAGCATATTGATATCAAAATGTCGGCTCATGGAGCTCAGCATGATGATGTGGCTTTCAGCAACCTGCGGCAGCACCGAAAGTTCGAGAGCCAGCGACACGCCGTCCATATCCGGCATCTGCGCGTCCAGCAGGATCAGGGGCCATGCCGTTCCGGTTTTAACCCGGTTGATGGCCTCGCTGGCGTTATTAACGCAGGTGGGTTTCAGCCCCATCTGGCTAAGCATGGCGGCCAATAGCCGCAGGTTGGTCGCGTTATCATCAACCACCAGCACGGGTTCCCCGTTAAAGCGATGGCTATGCCGGCGTTCCTCCGGGCCGGGCGCCTGGGTCGCAAGCGGTAGCACGAAGGAAAATTCGCTGCCTTTCCCCGGCTCGCTGGAGACCGTTAATTCGCCGCCCATCGCCGCGACCAGTCGCGCTGAGATGGTTAGCCCGAGCCCCGTACCGCCATAGCGTCGGGTGGTTGAGTTATCCGCCTGGCTGAAGGCTTCAAAAATGGCTTTCTGCTTATCTGCCGGTATGCCAATGCCGCTGTCGCACACCCGGAAACGCCATCGATCCGCGCTATCCGCGGGCTCAACAATCAGGATAACTTCCCCCTGGTGGGTAAATTTCAGCGCGTTACCCAGCAGATTGGTCAGGATCTGGCGCAGCCGCGCGCCGTCGACCAGCAGCACGTCGGGAACGTCGGGCGCAATATCGACCAGCAGCTCAATGCCTTTTTCGCTCGCCCCCGGCATGTGGGGGCGAATAAGCGACTGAATGAAGGGGCGGACCGGGACGGGCTCCGCCTCCAGCTCCACTTTGCCGGCTTCGATTCGGGAAAAGTCGAGAATGTCGTTGATGATATGCAGCAGAGACTGGGCAGAACTCATCACCAGCGTCAGGTAATCGCGCTGATCGGCACTGAGAGACGTATCGAGGCACAGCTGGGTCATGCCAATAATGCCGTTCATGGGGGTGCGAATTTCATGGCTCATATTCGCCAGGAACGCGCTTTTTGCCTCATTGGCTTTTTGTGCCTCAATGGCCGAGGCGAACGCCTGAATTTCAGCCTCCTTGCGGCGCGTAATATCCTGCAGCGTGCCAATCACGCGCTCGGCGTTTCCCTCAATGGAGAGCGTGACCACCTGGCCGGAGAGCAGCATCCAGCGCAGACCTTCGGTAGGGTGATGCACGCGAATTTCACATTCAAAGACCGGACGATGATCCTGCTTCGACGCGTGCAGCGCCTTGCGCAGCGCAGCGCGATCGTTCTCGTGGACCTGATTGAGCAGAAAACGCACCGGATATCGCCACTGGGTGCGCGACTGGCCCAGCATGGCCAGCAGGGTATCGTTGACCTGGAGCGTGTCGCCAGACACCTGCCAGTCCCAGATCCCGATATGGATGGATTCTGCCGTCAGCAGAAAATCGTCATGCAGCTGATGACGCGCCCGCTGCGCTTCATCCAGCTCCGTGACATCGCTGTGCAGGCTGACAATGCCGCCGTCCGCAAGGCGCTGGTGCTGGACGAAGATCCGCCGCTGGCCTGCCTGCCGCACTTCGCAGTGTTTATCCTGCCGACAGTTGCGCACGATCGACTCGCGCAGCGTCTGGCGAAGGCCAGGGTCGACGTTGTAAACGGCGTCGATAAAGCGTTCCGCCAGCGACGCCAGCGTTGTGCCCACCTTCAGCCACGGGGTGATGACCGGATAAAAAAGGGCCACGTTGTGATTCCAGGCCTGCAGGCGTTCCTCGGCGTCATAAATCATGACGGCGGCCGGCAGCGCGTTAAGATCGTACGTGAATGCGCTCATCGTGATCCTCCTACGCGCGGTAGTGCAGTTCTGCCTGTCGGCGCAGGTATTCCAGCCCGGGCGCGATCGCCATGGCCCAGGCCGTCAGGATCTCATCGTCGCACTGCGGATCGCGCAGGCTCACAGTGTTCAACATCGCTTCGCGCCACAGGGCGAAAAAACGCGGGGGCAGGTGGAGACCGTCGTCACTTTGCTCCCGCGCCAGGCGCTCGAGAAAATCAGGCACGATTAACGCGCCGTCTACCGCAAGCATGGCGAAGAAACTCTTAAACAGAGTCTGCTGACCCTCGGTATCCGGCAGGCGAGAAAAATGCTGCTCCGTCTCGGGTGACATATGGACGAAGGCGTCATAGAACGTCTGAAAAAACGCCGTTTTATCATTATCCGGAAAGACGCGGTTCAGACTGGATTCAAACAGATCGCGGTAAAATTTCACGGCGTCCTCCTTACTGCGTTTTCGCCCGGTAGACAGTGCCCGACGGGCGTATAGTCATCTGCCACACGGCGCGTAAAGTAGCTCTCTTTTTTAGCCCGGCGGGCGTCAAACAGGGGGCCCGCGTTGTGTTTGAAGAACAGGGCTTCCAGCACCGTGGCATTGGTGGAAAGGGTGAGCGCAGCGTTAGTATCGCCCGTGGCTTCCTGGCGGCCTTCGTACCAGCCTTTTTGCGGATCGTTAAGATGCTTTGTCACTGCCATCAGCACGTCGGTGTACGGGGTGTCCCACAGGGCCCACAGGGCAAAGACCGCTTTGGTCGATACCTGCGCGAAACGGGTGTAGTCCCGGCCATCGTCGCCGACAGAGTTCCAGGCATAGCCATTTCCCCAGACCGTATCCTGGATATGCCAGGGCGCCTGCGGGAGCGAGAAATCTGCCCTGGCCGTCAGGATCTTATCGGTCTCCCAGCGGCTCTTCTGGCTCAGCCAGACGTTTTCGGCCTGCTTGCGCAGGTGCTTTTGCCGATCGGCCGCAACGCCTTCGGGCTCCCAGCCAAACTCCAGGCCCGGCAGCATATAGGGAAGGGTGGTAATCAGAGAGGGCTGCCACGTGGTGCGCGGATCCCGGGCATCGACGGCCAGACGCCGTTGGGCGATGATGACGTGGTGCGCCGGGGGCGTAAACGCTTTCTCCGGGGAAAACCCCCACAGCTGAAACGCCGTTGCGGCATATTCGCTCTCGCCCAGGCGCAGCTCCTCGCGCACCACCGGCTGGCCGTTTTGCAGGGAAGATGACCACAGTTCGCCTTCACGATCGATGACCGGACAGAAATTCCAGCGCAGGATGATTTTATCGAGGTATTCGCTGTACTGCGGTTCCCGCTCTGCGGTGAGGCGCAGGGCGAGCATCAGACGCGCCATATCGCGCGCGGACCAGCCATTTTTAACGGGCTTGCCGCTAAAGTCGATCGGCGTCGCCGTCTGGCTGGAATAGAGTCGCCCGGGCGTCCGGGCCTCGGTCAGCATCAGGCGGTTGAGGGTGCCCATCAGCCGCGTCAGGCGAGCGTCATACTCGGCCTCCTCAATCAGCCCCAGCTCTTTGGCCGCCAGCAGGGCGATAAGCGTATCGCCCATTTGCCAGAGCGTGACGCGGGGCTGTTTGTCGCTGCCGTTGACCAGCCCGGTTTGCGGCTGGGTATTATTGACGAAATAGCGCCAGGCGATCGCCGCCCACGTCTGCTCTTCCGGCGTCAGGGCGGCAATGCGCGCGCTGGAGTGCCAGCCGCCACTGATGAGCCAGCGCCAGCCTGCGCCCTGATGGGCAAACAGCGCAAAGACAATCGCGCCTGCAAGGAGTAATCCCGCAAGCCCTCTGGCTATGGTTTTAAGCATTGCGCAGTCACCGGAGGCAGTTTAACGGGCTCGTCCACGCTGCATGACGCGCACTGACAGGCCTGGCAGGCGGGTTTGGTGCGCTGCGTGACGCCGGTCCGGTCGCACCAGCTTTTTACGGCCGGGGTGCTGGCAAGGAACGGGCGGCTGCGCAGCGCGTTGTTCTCTTCAAACTGATCGAGCAGCTTTCGATCCCACAGCGACGGGGCAAAATCCTTGCTCTTCGGGTTGTCGGTGTTGAAGGCCAGCAGTTTTCCCTCTTTTTTGAACAACAGGGCCTCCAGCATGATGCCGTTATTGTTCGCGGTGAACTCTTTGATCGGGCCGTCGCCGTTTTCATACAGCCCTTCGTAGTAGCCTTTTCCCTCTTCGTTGGCATTCTCAATGGTGTTCAGCAGGCGGTCGGTATAGGGGGAGTTCCACAGCACCCACATGCCCAGCGCCGCCTTCAGCGAAATCGCGGCAGCGTTAGGGACGAACTGGCCTTTATCGGTAATGGTGTTCCAGTTGTACCCGTCGCTGAAGACGGTGTCATAGACGAAGTAAGGGGCCTTATCGAGCTGGTGCTCGGAGCGCGCGGTCAGGACGCCGGTAATGGTATAGCGGTTCTCCTGAGCCTGATAAACGCGGTCGGCAAAGTTTTTCATCCACGTCAGGGAGTAGTCGCGCGGGGCGTTATCCCGGTCAGTCGGTTTATCAAAGCCGAACTCCAGCCCGTAGAGCAGGTAGGATTCCGTCACCACGTAGTTATGCTGCGACGTGTTGCGCGGGTCGCGTGTATCGTACGGGACCAGCACGCAGTAGATCTCGGCCAGCTCGTAAGGCTGCGGACGGCTGGCTTTGCAGGTATTGAACCCCCACAGCTGGAAACCGGCCGCGCCGTACTCTTCATAGCCCAGTCGACCTTCCTGAACGTACTTCGGCTGGCCGTTCTCCAGATAGGCCCCGTACAGCGTGCCGCAGGGGTCGATCGCGTGGCTGAAATCCCAGCCGAGCACCACGTTATCAATGCTGTTGCCGTATTCCGGGTAACGCTCCTTGATGATTTTCAGCCAGACCAGCATTCGCCCGATATCCAGCGCCGAGAAGCCAATTTCGCCGGGCTTGTTGGTGTAGTCCACCTTCTGGCCGCTGATGGTGTTATAGGCCTTGTTGGGCAGCTCGTTGCGGAACAGCACCAGGGTGTTTAACGTGGCGAGAAACTTCAGCATCCGGCGGTCAAATTCCGCTTTATCAATGATCCCCAGCTCGCGCGCCGCCGTCAGGGCGGCCAGATAGGAGGCGCTGTCCCACATGGTGGTGGAGGGATATTTGTTGACCGCATTCACCAGGCCCGTCGTGGGCTGATAGTTGGTGACGAAATACTGCCAGGCGTTTTTGGCGATGGTCATCTCTCGGGCCGTCAGCTCGCCGCTGCGCGGGGAGTAACCTGATGCAGGCAGCTTCGTGTCCGCACGCACGGTCGATAGCGCCAGCCAGCAGATCGTTATTCCCGTGAGCAGGTGGAAAAGGATCGGGGATCGTGGCTTCATGGCGTTGCTCCTGCTGAGGGGGATGTGTAGAGGCAGGCCAGACAGAGCATCTGGCCATGCGCGATGTAAGACAGACTTTCCAGCACAATGGCATTGGTATCGGCGTCCACGACGGCATTGACGCTGTTATTGAGATTTAACCCACGCTGCCAGCCTTTACCCGGCACCTGAAGCGGCAGAACCTGCTGGCGCAGCGCTTCGCTCCAGCTGTTGCGGAACAGGGCATACCAGGCAAACGCGGTGCGGGTGGAGGTCATCGCCACTTTCTCCGGCACCTCGTCGCGCAGGTTACGCGCCTGTACCGGCTGCCTGTCCGGCAGATCGTTAACGTAATCCGGCGCGGGTTCGGCATAATCCGTGCTGACGGGGGGTTTTGGCGCGCGCAGGCCGTGGCGCCGCTGCTGGATCTGCATAATCCGCCACGCAATTTCAGCGCTCTGCGCATCAAAGCCCAGCTCAAGACCGGTTAACAGATAGGGGAGACTGATCAGCGAGGTTTGCTTGCCCCAGGGCGTGCGAAGCCCTTCATCGGGCACCATTACGCCATCCAGATCGATCATCTTTTGCCCTTCAGGCGGGTTGGTCACCGCGAGTCCTGCCGCGCTGTCAATCAGGCGCAGCGTATGGCTGGCATAGAGACGGTAGCCAAAAGTGTCCCGCAGTTCATCGTCGGCCAGCGTCCAGTGGTGGAGCGGCACCGCAGCCTGGCTTTGGGTGTTATTTTCAATCAGCGCCGCGGTGCGCCACACGCTCAACAAATCGCGGATGGCCGCCGCGTGCTGGGGATAGCGCCACAGCAGGGTCTGTAATGCCGTCAGCAGCCGGCTCAGACCGATTGCGGAGCCGTCAGGTTTGCCCAGGATCTTGAGCGTGTCCGCATGGTAATAGGCGGCGGGGAGACCTTTGTCATTGAGCGGCAGTTGCCCCAGCGTGAACACGGCGGTGCTGACCCTCTCGTCAAACTCATCGGCGGAAATGATATTGAGCTGCTCTGCGGCAGCGGTCGCAAAGAGGTAGCTTCCCACGCTCCAGAGGCTCAGCCAGGGTTCACCGTCGCTGGCGTTCGCCAGCCCGTTTGGCTGGGTATTATTCACGTAGTATTGCCAGGCGACCCGCGCCCAGATGGCTTCGTCATAGGTCAGCGCCCGTTTTGTGGGCAGCGGCGGGAAGTCTTTACTGAGCGCGATGCCGCCGCTGCTTTCCACGCGCGTGGGCATCTGTTTCTCCACCCAGACCACAATGGCAAAGCCGATCAGGAAGCCGAGCAAAATGGTGAGGTAGCTGCGCGCGGGCAGCAGGGCATCACGTATCCTCATTGGGTGACCTCGTCCTCTTCAGCGGGCGTCCACATGGCCGCGAAAATCAGCGGCAGCATGGCGGCGATGTTCACTCCTCCCCAGAAAATATTGATGACGTAGCCGGAGGGGTCATCCACCTGCCCACGCGCCACCTGAATACCGCCCCAGATAAGCCCTGCGAGGGTCAGCACCACGATGGCAATCTGCGGCTTCACCAGGTAGAGAAAACGGCCCGTCTGCCGCTCTTTTGGCGTGACGTGAAATTTGATCTGCTCGCCCCGCAGCACCGTATTGAGCGCGCGCAGGTTCATGGAAAAGAAGGAAAGGTATGAGGCCCTGCCGTCCCAGGCCGAGATCCCCCAGGTGCCGAACATAAACGCCAGTTCAGAGAAGATAAAAAAAGGGAGAAAGTGGAGATAGAACGGCGTCGACCAGGCGGACACCGGCGGAATGCCGGTGAACAGATAGATAATGGGCGAAATCAAAAACACCGTGTTCCACACGCAGGCCATGTATGACCAGAAGGTGGTGGCATACATCAGCGTCTGGGGGAGTGAAAGCCTGAAGCGGCGACGGCTGAAGATGTTGTCATGAAACAAAATATCCAGCGAACCGGCGGCGTACTTAAAGCGCTGGATCATCCAGGTGAGCATATCCTGCGGAGAGAGCATCTTCGACTCAACCCGCGGATGCATAACCGAGCGCCAGCGCCGTGCGGCGTCACCGTGCAGCAGCACCGAGGTGTAAATATCTTCCGAGACGTGGAATTTGTAGGGGGTAAGCTCGGTGTCAAACGCCACGTGCGGACGCATTGCATTCTGCAGCGCGTCCCGGGTCTCCTCATCGCGAATGTCGCGCGTATGACGATGGATCTCCTCTTCGACGGACCAGACATAGCTTCTTAGCGCGGCCTGCATGACCGCCTCGCGACGGTGAATGGACGCTGCGCCGCAGCAGAAAGCCGCGTTCGCCCAGTTGCGCCGCCGCAGGATCACGTCATAGAACATGCGCGGATCGTTAAAAAACGGGTCGCGGCCTACGGTGATCGGGCCAACACACTTTTGAATCAGCCAGCCCAGACCGTAGCCCACTTTTCCGGCTTTTCGCTGGCCCCAGCGCGACAGGTTTTCTCCTTCCGGAAGATCGAAGAACCACTGCGGCGTCTGTACCCAGGCCACGTCCGGATCGCGAAAATAGCCCAGCGTATGGCAGAGGAGGGTGGGAAATACCCGGGTGTCGGCGTCGCAGATAACAATGAAATCGCCGTCGGTTTGCTCAAGGCCGTTGCGCAGGTTGCCGGCCTTAAAGCCGATGTTGGTCTGGCGAGTGATATAGTTAACGCCTTCCTCTTCGCAAACGGCTTTCATCTCCGGGCGGCGGCCGTCATCAAGCACGTGGATGCGGTAGTCAATCGGGAACGGGTACGTCATCTTCAGGGCATCGCGAATGGACAGCCTGACCAGCTCGGTGTCTTCCGAGTAGGTGGCAATGAACAGATCCACCTTGACGGGACGGGGCTCTACGGCCTCCTCAGGCGACAGGCATTCGTTAATTTCGCCGGGCGGCGGACTCTGAGGAGGATCCTGTTCTTTCCACAAATTGATGGTAAACAGCACGGTGCCAATCCACGCCAGGGTTTCGGCGAGGGCCAGCGGAATGGCATACCATAATGCGTCAGTATTCAGGGAGGCGGTCCAGCGCCAGTAAATATAATTGGCACCCAGAATAAGCGCCGCGACCGCTAACACCTGCCAGGTGAACATGACCCAGCGCGGTGTTGTTAACGGTTCCGGAGGACGACGATGTTCAAAACGGGAAAAATAAAAATCCATAGTTCCGGCGTTCCTGATTCCGTGAAAATGCAGACCCATTCTGCTGCGCAGACAGTTGCCCAAAAGCGAAAGAAAATAGCGATTAAACAAGATTTAAGATAAGTGTAGAACGCCGAATAAAAGTGTCCAGCCACGTTTTTATTAATATTTAGCGGTGGTTAATTCAGCTTGAATTCTGCTTAATGATGTTTCATCGGCCGTCGATAAATTGCGGTTACTATTCCTTTAGGCTATCTACTTTATTTAGACCTTAATTTTCGTTTTCAGGCAAAGGACACCCTATGAGCCATGTTGCGCCGTCGGTAGCGCAAGAAGATGACGCTAAATCAACAGCATGGCGGTATGCCGTTGCAGGTGCCAGGGACCTGAGAATCGACTTTATGCGCGGCATTGCCCTCGTCATGATGGTCGTGGCGCATACGGAGGTGATGTCGGTATTTAATATATTCTCCTGGGAGCGTTTTGGGTTAACAACCGGTGCAGAAGGTTTTGTTATTCTCTCGGGGTTTATGCTTGGCATGCTGAACCGCGCGCGTCTGCAAAAAGTGGTTTTGCTCACGGTTTCCTGGGGGCTTTATCTCAGGGCATGGAAAATATATCGTGTAAATATCATTATCATAGTGTCGTTTATTCTTCTGGCCTATATCCCATATATTAACGTTTTCGAGGTCACCCATTTTACCGACCGTTTTTCGGGTGAAAGCTGGTCGCTTTATCCGGTTACGCCGCAAATAAAAGAGACCTGGTTCAACATTATCCTCTATTTGCAGATTGGTCCTCATCAGACGCAAATTCTGGGGCTGTATATCTTTTTACTGCTACTCAGCCCGCTATTTTTGGGGATGCTGCAGAAAGGAAAAGTCTGGTGGCTGCTGGGGCTGTCGCTGCTGGTGTACAGCCTGTGGCAGCGCTGGCCGCTTCGGCTGACGCCGTCGGAATTCGAATTTGCCTTCCCGCTGCTCGCCTGGCAGTTCATCTTTGTGCTGGGCATGACCAGCGGCTGGTATAAAGCCGAACTGCTCTCTTTCGCCCGGACGCCTCCGGGGAAAGGGGTGGTAGTGGCGCTGGTCATGGTGTCGCTGATGCTGGGATTTGTCGCTCAGAACCATACCAACCCGTTTATGCCGCCCGCGCTGCTGATGCACGTCATCCCGCCTGACAGCTTCAATTCGTTTTATCACACCTGGGCGGCGAAGAACGGGCTGGGCCCGGTGAGGGTGTTAAACGATATTGCCCTGATGGTCACCGTCTACCTGGTGCTGACGTATTGCTGGACGCCGCTCAATCGCCTGCTGGGATGGTTCCTGATCCCGCTCGGCCAGCACTCGCTTTATACCTTTATTTTGCATGTGTACGTGGTGCTGCTGGTGAGCCAGTTCATCACCTTCGACTTATGGCGTCATGCCTGGATAGAGAACACGTTAGTGCATGCGGCGGCACTGGGTATTTTGTGGCTGATGGCAAAATACGACGTCGGCGCACGCTGGATACCTAACTAAGGATGGCGGTTATGCGCGAAAAATGGCTTCTGGCGGGCGTGCTGCTCGCCGCGATCCCCGCCGCAGAGGCGGCGAAAAGCAGTGAAAATGAATCCCTGCGCGACAAGAACGGTGAACCTGTTCAGGCTGGCGTCTTTACCAGCCGCTGGGGGCGCCTGTTCTCGGGTAACGACAAGAAATTCTCAGGTGCGCTGAGCTTTAGCTCGGGACTGAAAGAGCAGTGGATGAGCATTCCTAACAGTTCAGACACCGCCACGGAAAAGAAAAAGATTAACCAGACGCTGAATCTCAGCCTTCAGTATTCCCCCTACAGCTTCTGGTTTGCCAACATTACGTCCCGACTGCCGGTCAGAGACACCAGCCGCTACACCGCCGATTTTCGCTACAGCTTCGGCTACGATGACTGGCACGCCAACACCGTCAGTCTGGTTTACAGCAACTACGGCGATAACCATTTCTGGACATCGGGCAGCCGACGACACACCTATTTCGAACAGGGCGCCTTCACGCTGGCCTACAAGTTTTCGCTACCGAAACCGGTCGAAAACACGCTCCTGATTAATAAAGGGGATTCCATCATTTGCCAGGTCGGGTACAGCTGGGTGCCGCGCTACTACGACCTCAGCAGCGATGACATCCGCAAAAATAAAAACGTCATGCTCGGCGGCTGCGGCTACACCTTCAAACAACATTTCTTCGTTCGCGCGACGGCATTCTGGTTCCCGGACAGCAGCCAGCAGCAGCCCTGGAACGGCGATTACAGCTACAGCTTCGGTTATGCCGGCTATACGCCGGGTTCGTTCTCCATCCAGTACGCGAACTATGCGGGAACGCGCTATCCGGGGCACGGCAACGGGAATGCAAAATTCAGGGAAGGGACCGTGAGCCTCATCTGGTTCTTACCGCTTTAGGAGGGATGTATGTCGGCGCTGCACGTGTTAATCGTAGAAGATTCGCTGATTTATCGTCGGTTACTGTCCCGAATGCTCACCCAGTGGGGGTATATCGTGAGCGAGGCGGAAAATGGCGTCGCCGCGCTGGAAATACTGTCCAGCCAGCCGATCAGCATGGTGATAAGCGACTGGGACATGCCGGAAATGGACGGACTCACGCTCTGTCAGACCATCCGCAACCGTCAGTTTGGCCACTACGTCTATGTCATTCTGCTCACGGCACGCGAAAATGCCGGGGATTTAACGCAGGGCTTTGATGCCGGAGCCGATGATTTTTTAAGCAAGCCGGTCGAGCAGGATGAACTGCGGGCACGTCTGCACGCCGGGGTCCGTATTTTAACGCTGGAAGCGACCCTCGCGGCGCACAACAAGCGCCTGAGTGAAGCGTTGCATCAGATTGAACAGGATCTTGAACTCGCGGCGCGCGTTCAGCACTCCGTGCTGCCTTCGCACCGCTTACGCTTTGGGAACTACTTTTCCGACTGGCTTTTCATGCCGTCTGCGTGGGTCTCAGGCGATGTGTTCAATATTTTTCCACTCGATTCTCACATTGGGTTCTATTGCGTGGATGTGTCCGGTCACGGCGTGGGGGCCGCGATGATGTCCCTCGCGGTGGCGCGTCAGTTCTTACATGGCCGGGTGGTAGACCGTTTTTTGTTTACCGATCAGGGCGGCATTCAGTCGCCTGCGGAGGTGATCAGGATCCTGAACAGCCGCTTTTGCAGTGAAGAGAGCGACATTACCAGCTATTTCACCATTATCTACGGGGTGATCGACCCCGAGAGCGGACGAGGGGTGTTGTGTCAGGCCGGGCATCTCACTCCCGTCATTGTCAACGCAGACAGCGCCGTCACGTCCGTGGGCAACGGCGGCCCGCCGGTCGGGCTGATGCCTGACCTCAGCTGGGAGGACGTCGCGTTTACCCTCAATCCGGGGGATCGTTTATGCTTATTCAGTGACGGTATTACGGAGTGTGAGAACGTCAGCGGCGAGCAGTTTGGCCCGCAGCGTCTCGAACGCTGGCTTCATGACCATGCCCGACTTCCGGTTGACCAGCTCCTGGCGCGGTTCGGTGACCACCTGACCGGCTGGCGCAACGCAAATCGTGATGAACCGACCGCCTTAACCGATGACGTTTCACTGCTCGTGATCGAGCGTCAGGGAGAACAGAATGATTATTAACACTGAACGACTACCGCATGCCAACATTCTCACGCCCGCAGTCCGGCGGCTGGATGCCTCCGTTGCCGCGACGTTTAAAGCGTCCGTGACGGAAGAAATTGGCGACGATCGCAAGGCTTTGATTGTCGACTTCAGCAAAGTGGATTTTATCGACAGCAGCGGGCTGGGAATGCTGGTGTCGTTGTTTAAGCTGATGAACGGGAAAGGCGACATGGCGCTGTGCTCCCTGAACCCTGGGATAATGAATATGTTCACCCTGACCCGCATGGATCGCATATTCCGTATCTATCCGGACAAAAGCAGCGCGCTTGCGCAGCTGGGGCAGTAGATGCAGACGCCGGTGCAGGCAGAATTTCCGGCGGTGCTCGGTTCCCTGACGCCGCTGGCCGGCTGGCTGGAAGCGCGGCTGAGCGCGCTTCCCGTAGATGATGAGTGGCGTTTCGCGCTCGATCTCGCCGTCTGTGAGGTGGCGACGAATATCATCCGGCACGCGCTGCATGAGGATGCCTCGCGCACATTCAGCGTACGCTTCGATATCCGCGACAGCGACGTCTGCATTGTTTTTACCGACGCGGGTGACGCGTTCCCGCTGGCGCGGCTTGAGGCCGCCAGGCGAGACCGTTTTTGTGAAATCTCGCCGCTGCTGGAGAGCGGCAGGGGGCTGATGCTCATTTTGCTGAGCGTCGATCGTTTCACTGTGGAACGCGTGACGGGTGAAAACATCGCCACGCTTGAAAAGAAAATCAGCGTATGACCCGCGGGCCATACGCGTGGTGTTTTTATTTCGCGTTGCCAGCAAACAGCTCCGGCGCCCACGGACGCGGATCCACCTCCATAAACGGCGCGCGCTCGAAACGATCCTTCAGCGCCCACGGCACCGTGCAGTCGAAGATCGTCTTGCAGGAAATGCCGTTGCCGCGAATCGAGGTGCTGTAATCCGGCGACTGGGACGGATCCAGCTGGTGGCCGCGGATCCCAGGAATATTGGTGATGCTGACATCGCCCTGCATGCGGGTGGTCATCGCCCACAGGATGTCGTCGCTGTCGAAAATATCCACGTCTTCGTCGACCAGAATAATGTTCTTCAGCTCCGAATAGGTGGCTAAGGCGATGAGTGCCGCCTGGCCCTGACGTCCTTCGTCTGACGGCTGGCGTTTTTTCACCTGCAATATCCCGAGGAACTTGCCGCCGCCCGCGCTATGGGCATAGACGTTTTGCAGGAAGCCCGGAATAGCCTCCTCTACGGCATTGCGGATGCTGGCCTCGGTCGGCAGTCCGGCCAGCGTGGTATGTTCTTCCCCTGGTCCCACCAGCGTCTGCAGGATCGCGTGGTTTCGCATGGTCACGGCTTTCACTTTGATCACAGGCAGGGAGGGGTTCGCCTCGCCGCAGTAGCCCGGGAACTCCGGCATCGCGTGGCCGGTATTGGTGTGCTGATCCTCTCTCACGCGCACGCCCGGCAGCAGTTCACCTTCGATGATGATCTCCGCCCGCGCGATGGCTTTCTCTTTGACCGCCA
Organism: Enterobacter cloacae complex sp. BZL2005; assembly: GCF_049238885.1. NCBI lineage: Bacteria > Pseudomonadati > Pseudomonadota > Gammaproteobacteria > Enterobacterales > Enterobacteriaceae > Enterobacter > Enterobacter cloacae complex sp. BZL2005. The sequence goes on from NZ_JBMKGI010000003.1 coordinate 153,761, forward strand.
CGCCCTGTACCAGCTCAACCGGCTGCTGGCGCAGCGCCCCGGCGACGCCCAGCTCGTTGTAGCCAAACGGCGTGGTAGGGGCCTCAAAGCACGCGCCGATGTAGATGGCGGGGTCGAGACCCATGTTGATCGTCACCGGCAGCGGTTTTCCTGCCTCCTCCGCTTTTTTGCGGAAGACTTCGATATGGCGCCCGGCGGCAAGGAACATGGAAAGCTCGTCGCGCTCCTGAACGCAGAGGCGGTGGATGGTGACATCCGTCAGCGAGCTGTCTTCCGGATCGCTTGCCAGCACCAGCCCCAGACAGAAGAACGGACCCGCATCAATCGGCGTGTTGGTCGGGGCCGGAAGCAACTTGCGAAGGTCGAAGTCAGGATCGTCAGCGTAGAAGACCTGCTCCTGGCAGGGGGCCTGCGAGGCCGGAACGACAACCGGCGCAACCGGCTTTTTCACCGCCTGGCCGACGTGCTTTGCCAGTTCCGAAGGCTCACAGCCCAACAGCAGCGCCGCGCGCTCGCGGCTGGCGTGCATGCCCACCAGGATGCGGGAGTGCGGATAGCCCTTCACGCTGTTGAACATCATCGCCGGGCCCGTGCGGGTCGGACGTTTGACCGTGCCGCCTGCGCCAATATGGCGGTAGACGCCCGCCAGCTCCGCATTGGGATCGACCGGACGATCGGTTTCAATGTACTGCCCTTCGTGGCGCTGCAGTAAGGCGATGGCGCTGCGGAGATCGTTAATCTGGTTTTCCATACTTTCCTCCCTCGGTTGAATACCTCCATTTTTATGGCAATGACCAATAGCATCAACTGCATCATTACTGTTAAATTGATAAGTAAATTCATATCAATTCAGGAGGTCGTCTCGTGCAGTTTCGCCAGATGCGCCACTTCATCGTCGTGGCCGAAGAGCTCCATATGCACCGGGCCGCCGAGCGTCTGAACATGGCGCAGCCGGCGCTGAGCCAGCAGATAAAGGCCCTGGAAGGACGCTTAGGCGTCACGCTTTTCAGCCGGGCGAACCGCCGCTTGACCCTGACGCCCGCGGGCGAAGCATTTCTCGTGAAAGCCCGGCTTGCCATCTCGCTGACCGAACAGGCGGTGCTGGACGCCAGACAAACGGCACGGGGCGAGCAGGGTGTGTTAAACCTCGGGTGCGTGTCGAGCGCGATGTTTGACGGCAGGCTGCCCGCCGCGCTGCGCCAGATGCACAGCCGCTGGCCCGACATTACCATGTCGCTGATGACGGGAAACGTGCAGACGCTCTACGCCGCCGTGCAGAGCAACCAGCTGGATGTGGCCATCATCCGCGCGCCGCTGCCGTCGCTGCCGGACGATCTGCAAAGCCGCCCGTTCGCCTCGGAGAAAACGGTGCTGGCGCTGTATCGTCAGCATCCGCTGGCCGGGTCCGCCGCGTTGACGCTTTCGTCGGTGAAAGACGAAAAATGGATCTCCCTGCGCGATCCGGAGGGAATGGGGCTGGAGCAGTACTTCTATGACGCCTGCAGCGGGGCGGGCTTTCAGCCGGACGTGGTGCAAAACGCGACCGACGTGCCCACGGTCATCAGCCTGGTTTCGGCAGGGTTTGGTCTGGCGCTGCTGCCCGCGTCGGCAAAGGCGGTGAGCGTCGAGAATGTCGTCTACGTGGACATCCTTGACCGGCTGCGGGAGAGCGAACTCACCCTGGTTTGCCACCGGATTATTCGCTCAGAGGTGCTTAAAAAGTTTCTGGTTACGCTCGATCACACCTGACGTCCTGCTGCCCGCAGGAGCTGCTCGCGCAGCCAGGCGTTCGCCGGATCCTGGCTGTTTTTCGGGTGCCAGTACATGTTGATGGTAATGGGCTGGAGCGGCAGCGGTGGTGCAAAGAGATCCAACGTGCTGGCGAACTGCTTCAGCATCCGTTCCGGCAGGGTACACACCAGGTCGGTAGCGGCAACCAGCGCAGGCGCCATAGCGTAGCTCTGGGTGGACATGGCAACGTGTCGCTGATAGCCCAGCCCGGCGAGGGTTTGGTCGACAAATCCGGTAAACGGATCGCCCGCCGACGACACCACCAGATGGGAAAGCGCGCAGTAGATCTCCAGATCTAACGCACCCGTTCCGCGCGGATGGCCTTTTCGCTGGGCGGTGGCAAACGCGTCGTCGAGGAGTTTGCGCCTTACCCACCCGTCATGGGCGCCCGCGCTCACGCCGATGTAGAGATCCACATCGCCGTTCTCCAGCTGCTGCGGCAGTTCGGCCATCTCGGGCAGGGCGAAGCGCAGGCGAATACCGGGAGCATCGGCACCCACCTGGTTAAGCAGCGCGGTGCCGAGCATCAGCGCCGGGTTTTCATGCAGCGCGATGACAAATGTCCGGCTGCTGGTTTGCGCATCAAACGCGGTGGGCGCAAACATCGCGCTGATGCCGCGCAGCACGCTTGCCACCTGCGGCCTGAGCGCTTCCGCGCGCGGCGTGGGTAACACCCCGCGTCCATGCGGGGAGGGAATGAACAGCGGTTCGCCAAACAGCGTGCGCAGACGCGCGAGACGGGCAGACAGCGCGGGCTGGCTGATGCCCAGCCGCGCGGCCGCATGGGTGATGTTCCTGTCCTGAAGCAGGGCGTCCAGCGTCAGGAGCAGGTCTATGTCCATGTCAGATATCCGCGTCATCTTATTTCGCTCTGCTGGCGTCCCGGTTGGTATAGGTCACAGGGACCCAGGCATAGCCGCCTTTCTCGCCTTTCGTCACATAGCCGATGCCCGGGAAAGGCAGATGGGGCGCGGCAATGAGGTCCTTATTTTTCACAAAGTCAGCGAACGCATGCTCGCGTACGCTTGCCGCTTTGTTCTCATCTTCATCGTAGGTGATGGTCACCGCAGGCTGCGGGAACTGGACCGCCGCGGCGTGAATGATGTCGCCGACAAAGGTGATCTTCTCGCCTTTGCTTGTCAGGGTGTAGAAGGCTGAACCCGGCGTGTGTCCGGGATGAACCGTGCCGGTAAGCCCCGGAAGAATCTCCGATGTGCCGCTAAACGGCACCACTTTACCCGCGTCAAGATAGGGTTTTAAGGTCTTCTGCGCGACGTCGAAGTAGTTCTTGCCGTAGCCGGTTTTCTTCTGATTGTCGTCGTTAAAGAAAAAGTCGATGTCCGGTTTGCCAACGAAAACGCGCGCGTTGCTGAACACTACCTTGCCGTCTTTCACCAGGCCGCCCGCATGATCGGAGTGGGCGTGGGTCAGCAGGACTTCAGTGATGTCCTCGGGTTTTATACCCTGCGTAGCGAGGCTCTCAACCAGACGTCCGCCGGTATCAGGACCAAAGAGCTGGCCCGAGCCGGTATCCACCAGAATTTTATGTCCGGGTATCGCAATCAGAAACGCGTTGATGGAGACCTCAGCCGGGTTGGTCTGAAAATTTTTTGCGAGCAGCGCATCAATGTTTTGCGGCGTTGTCCGGCGCAGCAGCTTGTGCAGATCCTGCGCGACGGTCCCGTCGGTAAACGAGGTGACAAGCACGTCGCCGACCTGCACGCTGTAACCGCCCGCCGGTTGTTTAACGACGTGCTGCGGCGTTTCTGCGGAGGCCTGGAGCGCAGGGTAGAAAAGCAGTGAGCTGGAAATCAGCGTGGAAAGAGCAAGTTTTTTCACGGTAAGCATACGAGTCTCCTTTGAAAGTGCTCATCTTACTGCTCCGTAAAATTATAAGAACCTGCCCAGAAATGATAGGACCTATAAACGGGATGGATAGGAAACCGAAGGGCCGGGAAGGCGCGCGATAGCTTTCCCGGCCCGTAAGACATTATTTTTTCAGCGGTGCGTTCCAGCTGTCCGGCGTGGCTTTGGACCATGAACCATAAGCGGCATTAGGCAGCACAATCCAGTCGTTGCCGAAGTGTTCCGCGCTGGCCTCAACCAGTTCACGCTGCTGCTCACTCGGCTTTTTGTTTTTAAACTGCACGGCGAAATCCGGCAGGCTGTCGCCGAACAGCATCACGATCTGCTGCTTTTTGAGGATGCTCTGACGGCGCTCTTCCTTGCTGACCGTATCCAGCAGCACGCTTTCGTCAGATACCTGCGGCAGGCCGAGAGCGTTTAACGTCTTCAGCGTGTCGGCTTTGTTTTCCTGCATACGATCCGAGACATAGTAGATGCGGACCTTGCTTTGATTCACGTGGTCAAGAAACGCTTTCGCCCCCGGAATTAAGCCGGGTTTTCCCTGTTTCTCCCAGTCGCTCCAGGTGTCCCATTTCGTATAGTCGTGACACTGCTCCATGTCGCGCACCAGCAGAGGGGTGTTATCCAGTACCGTTTCATCCAGGTCCATTACCACGGCGTAATTTTCGGGCGTTTTCAGATCCTTTAACTTTTCGTTGAAACGCTCGGTGGCAAACCGATAGGTTTGCAGCTGAAGGGCCATAATCTCTGCCGATTTCTGCTGATAGCGCAGCGCCATTTCGTACGCTTTCGGTTCACACAGGTCGTGCTCCGCGGCCGTCGCCGCTGCCGCTGCACTCAAAACCGGTAATGCCAGCAGTAATGCCTTAGCCATTGAATTCACACTTCTTTCCTCAACACCGTGGTTAAAATCCCGAAAGCGTAATGAAATTCAGTGACAGAAATATGACCGTGATGTGGCAATGTGTTTCCGCTAGACCAGCATGTAATACCAGAACAGAGCGACCTCGTCTTTTTCCGGTAGGGCGTTGTAGAGATAACGATCGTATCCGCCCAGGGTAAATCCGTAGTGACGGTAAAACAGGCAGGCAGAGACGTTCACATTTTGTGTTTCAAGCCGTAATCCCGGCGCGTTTACGCTGCGGGCCCACACGTGCGCGGCGGCCATTAATTTATGCGCAGCGCCGGTTCTGCGTTTGGAGCGCTCAACGGCAATATAATCCACTGAAATAAATTTATTCCAGCCGACTGACGCGGTAATAAATCCGGCTATTTCACCGTCGTCCGTTTCCGCGACAAGAAATATGGCGTCCGGATTAACGCAGTGATTTTCAAGCGTTTGAATGTCGAGTTCGTAGGTTTTTATCCACGGCTCTGCCACGGCTTTAATATGCAAATCACAGTGGATAAACGGCTCCCGGGCAATGTGGCTAATGGTGAAAGAAAAGTCACAGCATTCAAGGCGTGCGAAGTCGGTATTGAGTCCTTTTCGAATCTGCATAGTATTCCCGTTAGTGAGTTATTTCATAAAGAATAGACGAAGCGGTTAAATCCGCTGAGCTCACGCACTTTTAATCCTGAACTAAGCTTGTACTTCGTTCCGCGTAAAATGTGGGTCATTCGAGGACAATGAATGGAATTCAGGACATTTCAAAAGCAGTGGGGTGCTGAGTTTATTTCCGATGACGTTGTACGTTTTCGCGTCTGGGCAGAAGGACAGAAAGAACTTACGCTACGTCTTGCCGCCACCGACGTGCCGATGACGGCAACCGGCGACGGCTGGTTTCAGGCGGACGTCCCCGGCGTCAGGCACGGTGCAGAATATCAGTTTGTTCTTCAGGACGGCACGGCGGTGCCCGATCCTGCCTCGCGGGCGCAAAAGGGCGACGTTAACGGCCCCTCGGTCGTGATCGATCCCCGACGTTACCAGCCGGTCAACCGCGACTGGGCAGGGCGGCCGTGGGAAGAGACGATCATTTACGAACTGCACATCGGCACGTTTACCCCGGAGGGCACCTTCCGGGCGGCGATCGACAAGCTGCCGTATCTGGCGGAGCTGGGGATTACCCAGCTTGAAGTCATGCCCGTCTCCCAGTTTGGCGGTTCCCGCGGCTGGGGGTACGACGGGGTGCTGCTGTATGCCCCGCACTCTGCGTACGGCACGCCGGAGGATTTCCACGCGTTTATCGACGCCGCGCACGGGCTGGGGCTTTCCGTGGTGCTGGATATCGTGCTCAACCACTTCGGCCCGGAGGGGAACTATCTGCCTCTGCTGTCGCCCGCGTTTTTTGATGAGCATCGAATGACGCCGTGGGGCAACGGCATCGCTTACGAGCGCGAGCCGGTGAGGCAGTACATCACCGACGCACCGCTCTACTGGCTGACGGAGTACCGTCTGGACGGCCTGCGCTTTGATGCCATCGACCAGATTAAAGACAGCTCCGGGACGCACATTCTCGAGGAGATTGCCGCAAAAATTCGCGAGGCGATACCACACCGGCACGTTCACCTGACCACGGAAGACAGCCGCAACGTGATTTTTCTGCATCCGCGCGATGAACAGGGCCACACGCCGCTGTTTACCGGCGAATGGAACGATGATTTTCACAACGCTGCCCACGTGTTTGCCACCGGTGAGACGCACGCCTACTACCAGGACTTTGCCTTTGAGCCGGAGAAAAAGTTCGCCCGGGCGCTGGCGGAAGGCTTTGTCTACCAGGGCGAGATTTCGCTGCAAACCGGCGAATCCCGCGGCGTGGAGTGCCGCACGCAGCCGCCGCAGTTCTTCGTCGATTTCATCCAAAACCACGATCAGACCGGCAATCGCGCCCAGGGCGAGCGGCTTATCTCCCTCGCGGGGGCTGATAAAACGAGGGTGCTGCTCGCCGCGCTGCTGCTTTCCCCCCATATCCCGCTGCTGTTTATGGGCGAGGAGTTTGGTGAAACGCATCCGTTCCTGTTCTTCACCGACTTTCACGGCGAACTGGCAAAGGCGGTGCGGGAAGGGCGCGCGAAAGAGTTTAGCGGCCATGCCGGGCACGATGAAACCGTCCCGGACCCGAACGACGTGAACACGTTTATCCGCTCAAAGCTCGACTGGAACAAAATCGCCACCGACGAGGGCAAAACGTGGCTGCGCTATACGCGCCATCTGTTGACGCTGCGCCATCGCTATATCGTTCCGCTTCTGCATCCGGGCGGTGCCGTTGAGGGCCATGTGCTCAAGACCGCGCCCGGCATGGTGGCGGTGAGCTGGCGCTTCCCGTCAGGCACGCTTTCTCTGGCGCTGAATATTGGAACGAAGCCCGTCGACCTGCCCGCGCTCGCGGGGGAGACGCGCTTCGCCTGGCCGGAACTCAACGACGTTTTACCCCCGAACGGTATTGTCGTTCGCTTTGCTGATGGAGAAGCATCGTTATGATCCCTTCCGCCACGTACCGTATTCAGTTCCGTAACGGCATGACCTTCGACCGCGTTGTGGCGCTGGTGCCGTATATGAAGGACCTCGGCATCAGCCACCTTTACGCGTCGCCCGTGTTCACTGCCACGACGGGGTCTACCCACGGCTATGACGTGACCAACCCGAATGAAATCGACCCCGCGATTGGCGGACGAGAAGGCTTTGACCGCATGGCCGCGGCGCTTAAGCAGGCCGGCATGGGGCTGATTCTGGACATTGTCCCGAACCATATGTCCACCTCGCTGGAAAACCTCTGGTGGCGGGACGTGATTGAATACGGCCAGCAAAGCCGCTACGCGCACTATTTTGACATTGACTGGTCGAGGCCGCTGACGCTGCCGTTTCTTGGCGATACCTTTGAGGCGGAGCTGGAGAAGGGAGCCATCACGCTAAAACGTGACCCTGTCACGAAAAAGGCCGCCCTGGTTTACTACGACGCCGAGTATCCGCTTAACCCGGGCACGTACAGCGAGGAGAAGAGCATTGCCGAGCTGCACGAGGCGCAAAGCTGGCGGCTGATGTCCTGGCGGGAGGCGCCGAAGCAGCTCTCGTGGCGGCGCTTCTTTGAGATCACCGGGCTGGTCGGCGTTCGGGTTGAAGATGATGCGGTCTTCGACGATACGCACCGGCTGATCCTTGAGCTGGTCCACGCGGGCGTGGTGGACGGCCTGCGCATTGACCATGTCGACGGCCTGGCGGATCCGCTGGGCTATCTGCAGCGCCTGCGGCAGGCCGCCGGGCCCGACTGCTACATCACGGTCGAAAAGATTCTCGCCAAAGGGGAACAGCTCCCCGCTGACTGGCCGGTATCCGGCACCACCGGCTACGAGTTTATCGCCTCGCTGGCGGAGGTGCTGGTCGACGACGATAACCTCTCGCGCCTGGAGACAATCCACGACGAGACGCTGGGCGTGACGGTCGATCGCCACGCGGAGCTGCGCGATGCCAAAGGCCTGATGACCGATCGCAATTTTGAGGGTGAATTCACCACGCTGCTAAACCTTGCTGAGGATCTGGCCCGCCGCAATGAGGTTGCGCTGCCGCGCGAGGATATCCGCCACGCGCTGCGCGAGCTGCTTATTGCGTTTCCGGTCTACCGCACCTACGGCACTCGCGAGGGGTTAACCCCGCCGGACGTGGCGCTGCTCAACCGCGTGGTTGCCAGCGTGGAGACGTCGGAAGCGGCGCTCAGCCTGATCGTGCGCATTCTTACCGGCGACCTGCCGGAAGATTGCCGCGAGAGCGCCGCGCTGTTCAGGACCCGCTTCCAGCAGCTCACCGGGCCGCTGATGGCGAAGTCCGTTGAAGACACACTGTTCTTTCGCCACAACCTTGAGCTTGCGCTCAATGAAGTGGGGGCCGACCCGACGCCGCGCGCGTTTTCCTTATCCCGCTTCCACCAGGAGATGCGCATTCGTCTGGCCCGTCAGCCCGACGCGCTGCTGGGCACCTCCACGCACGATACCAAGCGCGGGGAAGACGCCCGGGCGCGCCTTTACACCCTGACGGAAGCCCCGGAACGCTGGGGGGAAAATCTGGCCCGCTGGCGGCAGATGAACCAGACCCAGGTGCGTTTTCTCAATGACGGTACCGCGCCGAACGCCGCCGATACGTGGATGATCTACCAGGCGCTCGCGGGCGTCTGGCCCGCCACGCTGTCACCGGACGACGCTGAAGGGCTTAAAGCACTCGAAACGCGGTTCCTCGGCTTCCTCGAAAAAGCGCTGCGCGAGGCGAAGCAGCGCACCGACTGGATCGACAGCAACGAGAGCTATGAGAGCGTGGTGTTGAGCTACGCGCGGCACCTGCTTTCGCCGGACAACACCCTGTTCCTGCACGATTTCAGCGAGGCGATGCAGCCCTTTATCCGCGCCGGGCTGATGAACAGCCTCAGCCAGACGGCGATCAAGCTGACGGCGCCCGGCGTGCCGGATATCTATCAGGGCAGCGAGGCGCTTAACTTCAGCCTGGTCGACCCGGATAACCGACGCGAGCCGGACTTTCCGGCCCTGGTGCAACACCTCAGCGCGGCGGATGCCACGGTGTTTGACAACCCGACCTGCTGGCGTGACGGTAGGGTGAAGCAGTTTGTTACCGCCACGCTGCTGCGGCTTCGACCGCACTACGACGCGCTTTTCCGCTACGGCGACTGGCTGCCGCTTAAGGTCACCGGCGAGCGGGAAGAGAACCTGATTGTTTATGCGCGCGTTAAGGACGAGGAGGCGCTGATTGTCGCCGTGCCGCGTCTGGTTTTTGGCGTCACGGATAATCATCAGCTGTGGGTCAATACCACGGTGGCGATACCCGACGAACTGGCCGGGAAGCGCTATCGGGATCTGTTCAGCGGTGAGAGCCGCATTCTGCAAAAGACGCTGGATTTAACGTCAGAAAAGGGATGTGTACTGGTTCTGCTTACCTGCGAATAATTGTGGAGAACGAAAATGGCAAAGGATACAACGTTTGAAATTCGGGCCGGTCATGGCCAGCAGTTGGGGGCGAATTATGACGGGAAGGGCGTTAACTTCGCGCTGTTCTCCGCGCACGCTGAACGAGTGGAGCTCTGTCTGTTTGACCCGTCCGGGAAAACGGAAATCGCCCGGCTGGAGCTGCCGGAGTATACCCATGAGATCTGGCACGGCTATGTGCCTGACCTGAAGCCGGGCGCGCTGTACGGCTATCGCGTCTACGGCCCCTACGACCCGGAAAATGGTCATCGCTTTAACCCGCATAAGCTGCTCATTGACCCTTACGCTCGCGAACTGGTGGGTGACATCGACTGGAACGACGCCCATTTCGGCTATGCGCTGGGGCATGACGAGCTGGATTTGAGCTTTGATACCCGCGACAGCGCGCCGTTTACGCCGAAATGCAGGGTTATCGACCCGAACGCCTTTGACTGGCAGGACAACAACCGGCCGAACGTCCCCTGGCCGCATACCGTTGTCTATGAGAGCCACGTGAAAGGGTTTACCCAGATGAACCCGGCCATTCCGCCCGAGCTGCGCGGGACGTTTGAGGGGATGGGGCACAAAGCCTCGGTCGACTACATCAAAAGCCTGGGCATTACCTCGGTGGAGCTGCTGCCGGTTCACTGGTTCCCGGACGATCAGCATCTGCTCGATCGCGGCCTGAAGAACTTCTGGGGCTATAACACGCTGGGCTTTTTTGCTCCGGCGTCGCGCTACTACGGCCCGGCGGGGATCCAGGGCTTTCGCGATATGGTGCGCGCGTACCATGACGCGGGCATTGAGGTGATTCTGGACGTTGTGTACAACCACACGGCGGAAGGCAACGAGCTTGGCCCCACGCTCTCGTTTAAGGGGATTGATAACTACAGCTATTACCGCACGCTGCCCGACCAGCACCGGTACTACATCAACGACACCGGCACGGGAAACACGGTCAATACCTCGCACCCGCGCGTGCTGCAGATGGTGATGGACTCCCTGCGCTACTGGGCGGAATCAATGCACATAGACGGTTTTCGTTTCGACCTCGGGACGATCCTGGGCCGCGAGCCCGAAGGGTTTGATCCGCGCGGCGGTTTCTTCGACGCCATGACCCAGGATCCGGTCTTATCCCGACTGAAGCTGATTGGTGAACCCTGGGATATTGGCCCCGGCGGCTATCAGGTGGGCGGATTCCCGCCGGGCTGGGGGGAGTGGAACGACAAATACCGCGACACCGTTCGCGAGTACTGGAAGGGGGACAACGTCTCCACGGACTTTGCCGCGCGGCTTCTCGGCTCCGGCGATCTGTACGATCTGCGTGGGCGTCGCCCGTGGGCCAGCGTCAACTTCATCACCGCTCACGACGGCTTTACGCTGAATGACCTGGTGTCGTACAACGAAAAGCATAACGCCGACAACGGCGAGGACAATAACGACGGGCATAACGATAACCGCTCGTACAACTACGGCGAGGAAGGGCCAACCGAGAACCCGGATATTATTGCTACCCGCGAACGGCAGAAACGTAATTTCCTGACCACGCTGCTGTTCTCCCACGGCACGCCGATGCTGCTGGCGGGGGACGAGTTTGGCCGCACGCAGAAGGGGAACAACAACGGCTACTGCCAGGACAGTGAGATCTCGTGGATCGACTGGAAGGGGCTCTCCGAAAACGACGCTGCGCTGCGCGAGTTTACCCGTCGTCTCATTGCCCTTCGCGCGCAACAGCCGCTGCTGCGCCGTGAAAGCTGGCGCGACGGGCTGGAGATCCGCTGGTTCAATGCCGGGGGCGGTCCGCAGCAGGCCGAGCAGTGGGAGGAAGGCTCAACGCTCGGGGTCTCCATCAGCAGGCCAGATCTTCAGCAGGAGGACGGCATCTGGCACGACGTGCTGATGCTGTTCAATCCGTTTGAAGGCACCGTGCCGTTCCAGATCCCGCAGTTTGGCGAAGGGGGATGGGTGCTGGAGCTGTCTACGGCGGATGATGCCGCCACCGGGACAGCGATCACCGAAACCGTTGAGTACGCGCTGGCCGGACGGAGCATTACGCTGTTCCGCCGTCCTTAGTTACAGTGACGCCGCCGCCCGGGCGGCGGTGTCATACAGGGAGGAGATCGTGCGTAACAGCTGCGCGGTCTCGCCAATCGACGTCCCAGCAATGCCGCTCTCCGCGTGGATCGCAATCAGACACGCCTCCCGCACGTCCCGGTATTTCATGCACAGCGCTTTCCCTTCCTCCGTTGTAGAGAAAAAGAGCTCTTTACCCGCTTTCTCGCTCGTCACGTAGCCTGCTTTGACCAGCTTTTTCAGCGCATAGGTCACCACGTGGGTGTCTTCCACGTTGAGGACGAAGCAGATATCGGCCAGCTTTTTCTTGCGGTCGCGGTGGTTCACGTGATGCAGCAGCGAAACGTCAAAGGCGCCCATATCGGGCTCGCCGGCAGCCGTCATGCAGCGCACCATCCATTTGTTAAACGCGTTGCCGGTCATGATCAGCGCATATTCCAGCTCTGATAACTCCGCGCAGCGCTCGGATACCAGATGGCGGGAAGAGACGATCCGGCCCTCGTTGATATCGTCGCGATCGGGTGAAGCACTCTTTTCTGAGGTCATAACGTTCCTTAGCCAGAAATGTAAACTCATCGATAAAATAAGAACATTTTATTGATAATTTGTTTACATGTTTTTGAGGTTCAGATATAGCTTTTTAGCGCAGGTTTTGCGAAGCCTGCCAACAAAACACAACATCGCTCGCCGCAAATTAAAAAAATAGCCGTCGGCGCGCAACGCTCACTTTCGATAGGGTAAACGTTATGGACGGTACTACGCTGCTGCCGCTGATCGGGATACCGATCGTGGTTATTGGTTTTGCACTGCGCTTCAACCCGCTGCTGGTGGTCGTGGTGGCGGGGCTTGCGACGGGTCTGCTGGTCGGCATGGATTTCGGGATGCTGCTGGAGACCTTTGGCGAGAAGTTCGTCAATAGCCGATCGCTGGCCACCTTCATCCTGATCCTGCCGGTGATTGGTCTGCTGGAGTATTACGGGCTTAAGGAGCGCGCCCAGGCCTGGGTGGCGAAAATCGCCAGCGCCACTTCGGCGCGTATTCTGATGCTTTACTTTGTCGCCCGTGAAGGCACCGCCGCGCTGGGACTGATGTCGCTGGGCGGCCATGCCCAGACGGTGCGCCCGCTGCTGGCACCGATGGCCGAAGGGGCGGCGCTGAACGAATACGGCGAACTGCCGCAGCACATCCGCGACAAAATCAAAGCCCACGCCGCCGCGTGCGACAACATCGCGGTCTTCTTTGGGGAAGATATCTTTATTGCCTTCGGGGCGGTACTGCTGATCGACGCGTTCCTGAAAGAGAACGGTATTCCGGGCATTGAACCGCTGCATATCGGCCTGTGGGCCATTCCAACTGCCATCGCGGCATTGATTATTCATATGACGCGCCTGCTGCGCCTCGATGCGAGCATCCGTCGCGACGTGATGGCCTGGCGTGCAGAGCAGGGTACGCAGGAGGCCGCGCAATGATGACGCTTATCACCATTAACCGCGTGTACTACCTGATTGGCTTTGTCGTAATGCTGCTGGTTGTCATGACCCTGCGCGATCGCGCCAACCCGAGGCGCTTTACTACCGCGCTGTTCTGGTTCTTGTTTGGCGGGATCTTCCTGTTTGGCGATCTGATGGTGCAGGAACTGGGGAAATCACTGGCGTACCGGATCATTGGCGGCGGCGTTATCGTTATCGCGCTGCTGGCGGGTTTTGGTCTCGTCGGGAAAGGGCACTATAAAATGTCCACCGAGGAGGGGCGCGTCGCGTCGTCAAATCGGCTTAAAAACTGGCTGTTCCTGCCGGCGCTGATGATCCCGGTGGTGACGGTGCTGGGCACGTTATTCCTGAAGGGCGTTTCGATCGGCGGCGTGTTTCTGCTCGATCAGAAACAGCTCACCCTGGCGGCGCTGTGCGTGGCCTGCGTCGCGGCGATCCTCACCGGCTGGTGGCTGACCAAAGGCACGCCGCTCCATGCCGTTCGTCAGTCCCGCCGTCTTGTCGATACCATCGGCTGGGCGGTGATCCTGCCGCAGATGCTGGCCATGCTCGGCGGCGTGTTCGTGGTGGCCAACACGGGTGACTCGGTGCAGAAGGTGGTGAGCCTGTTTGTGAACCCGGATAACCGCTTCATGCTGGTGGTGATTTACTGCGTGGGGATGGCGCTGTTTACCATGATTATGGGGAATGCGTTTGCGGCCTTCCCGGTGTTAAGTGCCGGTATCGCCTTGCCGTTTCTGATCAACGTGCATCACGGCAACCCGGCGCCGCTGCTGGCGATTGGCATGTACGCAGGCTACTGCGGCACGCTGATGACGCCGATGGCCGCGAACTTCAATATCGTTCCCGCCGCGCTGCTGGAGCTGAAAGACAAATATCAGGTGATCAAGATCCAGATCCCGACCGCGTTAACCCTGCTGGTGGTCAACGTGTTCCTCATGTATTTCCTCGTGTTTCGCTAAGGAGCTGTCATGGAATTAACGCAACATCAGGCCGACGCGTTTGCCCGCATGCCTTTGACCTATTTGCGCCAGGAATACCCGAACCACATCATGCACCTGCTGAATGATGATGGTGACGTGCTGCCGCCGCGCGAGCTGCATCCCATTTTCTACGGCTGTTTTGACTGGCACTCGGCGGTTCATGGTTACTGGCTGCTGCTGCGCTGCGTGCGCCTCTATCCAGAATTACCGTGTCGGGACGCGATCGTCGCGCTTTTTGACGAGCACCTGACCGAAGAGAACGTGGCGAAGGAGCTGGCCTATTTTACCGCGCCGTTCCGCGCCTCGTTTGAGCGGCCGTATGGCTACGGCTGGCTGCTGGCGCTGGCCCAGGAGCTGAAACAGTCGTCGCTGCCGCAGGCCGCAGGCTGGTACCAGACGCTGGAGCCGCTCACCCAGGACATTCGCAACCGGCTGGTGGATTACCTCGGCAAGCTCACCTATCCGATCCGCGTCGGGACGCACTACAACACTGCGTTTGCCCTCGCGCTGGCGCTGGATTATGGTCGCGCAGTGGGCGACAAGGCGCTTGAGCAGGCAATTCTGGCGGCGGCTGAGCGGTTTTATCTCGCCGACACGCGCTATCCGGCTCATTATGAGCCCGGCGGAGACGAGTATATTTCCGGCGCGCTGACGGAAGCGCTGCTGATGAGCAAGGTGTCGGAGGGCTTCCCGGCCTGGTTTGACGCGTTTCTGCCTGAGGTGGGCGCCGTTACGGCACTGATGAACCCGGCGGAAGTGAGCGATCGTACCGACCCGAAAATTGCCCATCTGGACGGGTTAAACCTCAGCCGCGCATGGTGTATGAAGCACATTGCGAAAGCGCTTCCAGCCAGCCACCCGGCGCAACCGGCATTGCGCGAGGCGGTGACGAAACATCTGGCCGCCAGCGTCGAGCATGTGGTTGGCAGCCACTACAGCGGCGGGCACTGGCTGGCGAGCTTTGCGCTGCTGGCGCTGGAGTAAACAAACGCGCCGTCTTTCTTGCCGGGTGGCGCTGCGCTTACCCGGCCTACATTGTGCAACGCTTGCCTGTAGACCCCGCAGGGCGCAGCCTGCTCAGGCTAAATACCACCGAACCCGTCGAGGCGATGACGGCTAACCACAGTGCAACCTGGATAGCATGTTGATGGTCCCATCCTGCCGCCGCTCCCAGCAGAACCCCCACCACGGCGGCGCCGAGACACTGGCCGAATGTTCTGACGATCGACAACACGCCGGAGGCATAGCTGGCATGTTCCCGCGCGACGTTAGCGAGCATTTCCCGGTTATTGGGGCTCTGGAAGCAGCCAAATCCCATCCCGCATACCAGACTGCGCAGGCAGATATTCCAGGCGGAAGGATTGTCCGGCAACGTGGCCAGCAGGACCAGCCCGCCGACAAAAACCATCAGCCCGAGGGTCGAGATGAGCGGCGCGGAGATCGTATCCGCCCAGCGACCCGCGTGCGGCGCGATCAGCACGATGCCAATCGGCCATGGGGTGAACAGCAGCGCGGACGCTACAGGGCTGTAGCCATATACGCTCTGAAACAGGAACGGCAGCGCGACAAACGTGATCCCCTGGCTGACAAACGAGGCCAGCGAGGTCAGCGCGGCGAGGGTGAAGCGCCCGTTTCTGAACATCACCGGCGGCAGTAACGGATGTTGCGCGCGCCGAATCCGCCAGGTAAAGGCGAGGGCGCTAACCAGCGCGAGAACGCCCCAGAAGACGGCCTGCAGACTAATGTGTTGCGCCACGTGCTGAAGGCTGTCGGCCAGCATGATCGCGGAACCTAACAGGACGGCCGAGAGCACGGCGCCCGGCGCATCAAAGGGCGGTCTGTCAGCAACCGATTCCCGCGGCAAGGCCCGCCACGCCAGCAGCAGGGCGATGCTGCCCGGAATGAGGTTAATGGCGAACAGCCATTGCCAGCTCAGTGCGTCC
The DNA here is from genome assembly GCF_049238885.1 of Enterobacter cloacae complex sp. BZL2005. Classification (NCBI taxonomy): domain Bacteria; kingdom Pseudomonadati; phylum Pseudomonadota; class Gammaproteobacteria; order Enterobacterales; family Enterobacteriaceae; genus Enterobacter; species Enterobacter cloacae complex sp. BZL2005. The sequence goes on from NZ_JBMKGI010000003.1 coordinate 169,811, forward strand.
AGTATTGTTCCGCCGAGTACCGGGGCGATCGCCGTGCTGGAGGCGATAAGCAGGGCGTGCAGCCCCAGAATGCGGCCCAGCAGTCGGCCCGGAAAAACGGACCGCAGGATCGCCGGAGCAATACTCAGGGTCGCCGCCCCGCCGATGCCCTGCAGAATTCGCATCCCGGTTAATATTTCCGGCGTTGTTGCCAGCGCGCAGCCGAGCGAGGTGAGCGTAAAGGTGGCAAGCCCGCTCAGAAAGACCGGGCGATAGCCCACGCGGGCCGCCAGCGCGGCGAAAATAGCCAGCGTCATCGCCGCTGACAGCAGATAACCGTTAGCGAACCAGACCGCAACGTTCGCGGGGACCTGCATCGCTCTAGCCATGGAGGGGAGCGCGATGTTGATCATGGTGCCGTCAAAGACGCCCATCAGCGTGGTGGTCATGACGGCGGCCAGGACCCGGGCGCGTTCATGCCCGGGTAAACCTTCATCGCCGGGCTGGTTGGTAAATAGCGTCATCGTCGTTACTCCGGATAAGAATAGTGATGACGAAACTATAATCATGCGCTATACAGGGCGGAAGACGCAGCATTTGCACTTAATCGTTGCATATAACGCCTTATCTGAGGAGCCATCGTGTCCGATCCTGACTTTAACCTTCTGGTTGCGCTCGACGTTTTGCTGGCCGAAGCCAGCGTGGCGGGCGCGGCGCGACGTTTAAACCTGAGCACCTCCGCCATGAGCCGCACCCTGAGCCGGCTGCGGGAGGTGACCGGCGATCCTATTCTGGTGCGGGCCGGGCGTCATATGGTGCTGACGCCCTGGGCCGAAGCCACCCGGGATCGCGCCAGAAGCGCCGTGCACGAGGCGAGGGCGGTGCTGCAGCCCTCCACCGACACGCTGAAGGTGGAAAGCCTTGAGCGGCTGTTCACTATTCGGGCCAACGACGGTTTTGTCGTGGCGTTTGGACCTATGCTCATAGCCGCGGTGGCGAGCGTTGCGCCCGGGGTCTGCATCCGCTTCGCTCCCAAACCTGAAAAAACGTCGCGCTATTTACGGGAGGGGCTTGTCGACCTGGAGATCGGCGTGCAGAGCAACATGGGGCCTGAAATACGGCTGCAAAGGCTCTTTCAGGATCGGTTTGTTGGCGCGGTGCGCAAGGGACATCCGCTGTCTTCACAGCCTGAGGTCAGCCTTGACGATTATGTTGCCTGGGGCCATGTGGTGGCGTCGCCTGATGGGGCGTTACACGGATCTGTGGACGACGCGCTGGCGGAGCGGGGGATGAAACGAAAGATCGCCAGCGTGGTGCCTGGATTCCCGACGGCGTTATCCGTAGCGCTGGCGTCCGATCTGATCGCTATTGTGCCGGCGTTGTACCTGCTCAATCAGGCGATGACCGAGCGCGTGCACGTCTTTGAACTGCCCTTTAAGACCCGGACCATTACGGTGTCACAGATGTGGCATCCGCGCATGGAGCGGGACCCGGCGCATCGCTGGCTCAGGGAAAAGGTCCTTGAGGTGTGCCGCGCAGTTTGCTGACGCTCAGAGCACTTTCCCCGGCACCGTGAGGATGAAGCGCGTCGACACCGCATCCGATTCCACGCGGACTTTTCCGTGGTGCGCGGTGACGATGGACTTCACGATGGCAAGCCCAATCCCGCTGCCTTCGCCCTTACGCTGCCTGGACGGATCGACGCGATAAAAACGGTCAAACAGCTTTGGCAGATGCGCCTGCGGGATCGGCGTGCCGGGGTTTTCTGTCACCAGCTCAACGTCGTTATCCCGTTTTCTGATGGAGACCGTTACCGTTTTCCCTTCCGGCGTATAGCGCAGGGCGTTGGAGAGCAGATTATTGATTGCTCTTCTGAACATCTGCGGATCGCCTTCTATCAGGCAGGGCATCCCGTTAAATTTCAGCGAGACGTGGCGTTCTTCCGCCCAGGCTTCGAAGAAATCGAAGACTTTCATCACCTCAGCGCTTAAATCAAACATCACCCGATCCGGGATGAGCTGATTATTATCCGCCTGCGCCAGGAACAGCATGTCGCTGACCATGCGGGTCATCCGGTTGTACTCTTCGAGGCTGGAGTAGAGGACATCTTCCAGCTCTTTCTGGGAGCGGTTCTGACTCAACGCAATTTCCGTTTGCGTCACCAGGTTGGTGATGGGGGTTCTGATTTCGTGGGCGATGTCGGCGGAAAAATTCGCCTGCCGGGTAAAGACATCTTCAATTTTCCCAATCATATGGTTGAAGGAGATCACCAGCTGTTCCAGCTCAACGGGCACGCGGGACGGCTCCAGTCGCGCATCCAGATTTTCGGAGGTGATATTTTTAATGGCGGTGCTGACGTTACGCAGGGGCAAGTGTCCCTGACGCACCGCGATACGAATCACCAGCACAATCAGCAGGCTGATTGCCGCGGCAATGGCAAAAAGATTCTTCTTCAGCGCCTCAAGGTAGTGGAGATGAAAATTAATTGAGAGCCCGATCAGCATGACGTAGTCCTGGGTTTTGCCCTGCAGCGTTGTCCTGCCTGAGGAGGCGATAATCCGGTACGTTTCCATTTTCATGTCGGACCCGGCATGCATAGGGTTGACCGGGTCTTCTATCGTCCAGAGAAACACATCCTGTGCCTGACGGTGTTCGCTAAAGTTCGCTGTGTTCATCGCCGGGCGCAATGCCGCGCCTTGCGCCGAGCTGAACAGGGTATTGCCCTGCGGATCCAGAAGCAGGACGGCCACGTTGCGGTAGCTGGCGACCGACTCTTTGAGCTTGCTGATTTTCTTTTGGTCGGGATCGGCCGGAGACTGGAGGATGCGATGAATTGCGCTGCTAATCTGCTGTAAGTCGCTGATATCCTGCTCGGCAAAGTGCTTCTCAACGGAGTGCAGCATAAACCAGGTAAAGGCGAAGAAGGCCAGTATGGTGGAGAGGCTGATAAAAAAGGTCAGCCGCAGCGCAAGCGAGAACGGGCGTCGGAGGGGCTTAACGGGCATCCGGCACCTCCAGCATATAGCCTACGCCGCGTACCGTCTGGATCAGCTTGGGTTCAAAATCGTTATCGATCTTTGCGCGCAGGCGCTTTACCGCCACATCTATTGCGTTCGTGTCGCTGTCAAAGTTCATATCCCACACCTGGGAGGCAATCAGGGAGCGGGGCAGCACCTCGCCCTGATGACGCATGAAAAACTCCAGCAGGCTGAACTCCTTGCTGGTTAACAGGATGCGATTGCCCGCCCGGCTGACCTTCCTCGACACAAGGTCAACCGTCAGGTCAGCCGCCTGAAGCTGGCTTTCCGCGATCACCGTATTTCCGCGTCTTAGCAGCGTCCTGACCCGGGCGAGCAGTTCCGCAAAGGCGAAAGGCTTAATCAGATAATCATCCGCGCCCAGCTCAAGCCCTTTAACCCGGTGCTCTATCGTCCCGAGGGCCGTGAGTAACAGGATGGGCATTCCTTTGCCGGCAGAGCGAAGCATGCGGACGATATCCCAGCCGTTCACGTCGGGCAGCATGATATCCAGAATCAGCAGGTCATATTCCGCGGTCATGGCGAGGTGGTACCCGGTCAGGCCATTATCCGCGTGATCCACGACAAACCCCGCTTCCGTCAGCCCCTTGCTGAGGTATTCCCCGGTTTTCATTTCGTCTTCAACGATCAGTATTTTCATCTTGCTCCCCAGACTGGCTGCTGATGACATTCTAGTCAGCCCGCGATCGTTAACAATGACTTACGCCATAAATGACAGCATTGTCATTATCCTGTCACCGGTCAAACAGGATGCGTTCAGTAGAGTAGCCCTAAAAACCCTCTGGACTTGATTTGAACCGCTATGTTCCTGTTAAAACGACTCAGCATCACTACGGTATTTATCCTGGCAGGCTGCGTCTCGCTGGCGCCTGAATACCCGCGCCCGGCATCACCGGTACCCCGGCAGTTTTCGCTCTCGCGCAACGACCTGACGCCCGCGGCGGCCGGGTATCAGGACACCGGCTGGCGCAACTTCTTCGTCGACCCACAGATAGCTGGATTGATTACAGAAGCCCTGAAAAACAACCGCGATATCAAAATGGCCGCCCTGAAGATTGAAGAGGCCCGGGCGCAGTTCAACGTGACGGAGGCGGATCGTTATCCGCAGTTGAATGGATCCGCGGGTATCACGTACAGCGGCGGGCTAAAAAGTGACAAACCGACCTCACGGCAGTACGACGCCGGTCTTGCGCTTAGCTACGAACTCGACTTTTTCGGCAAGCTGAAGAACCTGAGCGAGGCCGACCGACAAAACTATTTCGCCAGCGAAGAGGCCCGTCGCGCGGTGCATATTCTGCTTGTCTCTAACGTGTCGCAGAGCTATTTCAACCAGCAGCTGGCGTATAAACAGCTGCGCATCGCGCGGGAAACGCTGAAAAATTACCGGCAGTCTTATGCGTTCGTTGAGCACCAGCTGGCGACGGGGAGCACCAACGTGCTGGCGCTGGAACAGGCCCGGGGACAGATCGAAAGCACGCAGGCAGAGATTGCCAAACGAGAGGGGGAGCTGGCGCAGGCCAACAATGCTCTGCAGTTGCTCCTCGGCACCTATCGCGGATTGCCGGGCGACAGCGGAATGAACGCCCGCGATATTGCGCCGGTAAAACTCCCGCCCCATCTTTCTTCAGCGATACTGCTGCAACGCCCGGATATTATGGAGGCGGAGTATCAGCTTAACGCGGCCGATGCGAATATCGGCGCCGCACGTGCCGCTTTTTTCCCGTCTATTTCCCTGACCAGCGGGCTTTCAACAGGCAGTACGGAATTATCCAGCCTGTTTACCGCGGGCAGTGGGATGTGGAATTTCATCCCCAAAATTGAGCTTCCGATTTTTAATGCGGGCAGGAATAAGGCCAACCTGAAGCTGGCTGAAATTCGTCAGCAGCAGTCGGTTGTGAATTACGAACAAAAAATACAGGCTGCCTTCAGGCAGGTTGCCGACGCGCTCGCGCTGCGGGACAGCCTCAACCAGCAGCTTGCTGCGCAAGAACGGTATCTTGATTCGCTAAACATTACCCTGCAGCGGGCCAGAGGATTATATACCAGCGGCGCGGTGAGCTATATCGAAGTATTAGACGCGGAACGGTCGCTGTTTTCCACGCAGCAAAATATTCTCGACCTTATTTATGCCCGGCAGGTTAATGAAATTAACCTCTTCACCGCGCTGGGCGGCGGTTGGGCCGAATAACCTCACTTAATTAAAAAGGATATTAAACATGCGCAATTCACTTAACGCCGTCGTATTTGGTGCAATCATTATGTTTTCTGCCGGTCTTCAGGCTGAGGTTCATCAGCACGCGGAGATGAGCGCCGCCAAGCAGGTTATCACCGGGACCGGCATTGTGAAGGATATTGATCTCACGAATAAAAAAGTGACGATTTCTCACGAAGCCATCCCGGAAATTGGCTGGCCCGCGATGACCATGCGTTTTACTTTTATGCAGGCCGACGCGAGTATTACTGCCTTAAAAGTCGGCAGCCACGTGAATTTCTCGTTTGTTCAGCAGGGCAATCTCTCTTTACTCAAGAGCATTAAATAGCGAGATACGGCATGGCCTCATTAAAAATAAAATATGCTGCTGTGATAGTCGGCAGCCTTATTGCGGGAGGGCTGATATCGGTGACGGCCTGGCAGGCTCTTCATTCATCTGAAAAAACAGAAAATAGCGTCTCTGAAAGAAAGGTCCTTTTCTGGTATGACCCGATGAAGCCTGACGTGAAATTCGACAAGCCCGGTAAATCACCGTTTATGGATATGGATCTGGTCCCGAAATATACGGACGAAAATGACGATAAAAGCAGCACCGGAATACGTATCGATCCGACGCAGGTCCAGAATTTAGGATTAAAAACGCAAAAAGTGACGCGCGGAACGCTGAATTATGCCCAGACGATCCCGGCCAACGTCAGCTATAACGACTATCAGTTTGTCATTGTGCAGGCGCGTGCGGAAGGGTTCGTTGAGAAAGTCTACCCGCTGACGGTCGGCGATAAGGTGATGAAAGGCACCCCGCTGATTGATATTACCATTCCGGACTGGGTCGAAGCGCAGAGCGAGTTCCTCCTGCTCTCCGGCACCGGTGGAACGCCCACGCAGATAAAAGGCGTTCTGGAGCGTCTGCGCCTGGCGGGTATGCCGGATGACGACATTCAGCGGCTGCGTGCGACCCGCACTATCCAGACCCGGTTTACCATCAAGGCGCCCATTGACGGGGTGATCACGGCCTTTGACCTGCGCACCGGAATGAATATTTCCAAAGAGAAGGTGGTGGCGCAGATTCAGGGGATGGATCCGGTCTGGATCGGCGCGGCGGTTCCTGAATCCATTGCTTATCTGCTGAAAGATACCTCGCAGTTTACTGTTTCGGTACCGGCTTATCCGGATAAATCCTTCCCGGTTGAAAAATGGCGTCTCCTGCCGAGCGTGGATCAAACCACCCGTACGCTGCAGGTGCGCCTGCAGGTCTCCAACAAGGATGAACTGCTGAAACCGGGCATGAATGCCTACCTGAAGCTGAATACCCAAAGTCAGGAAATGTTGCTCATTCCGTCTCAGGCCGTTATCGATACCGGGAAAGAACAGCGCGTTATTACCGTTGATGCGAACGGGAAGTTTGTACCGAAAAGGATCCACGTTCTGCATGAATCACAGCAGCAGTCCGGCATTGGTACCGGACTGGAAGAGGGGGAGTCGGTGGTGGTCAGCGGTCTGTTTCTGATTGACTCGGAGGCCAATATTACCGGCGCGCTGGAGCGCATGCGCCACGCTGAAGCCGCTGACGACGCGCATTCAGGCCATTAAGGAGACGATGATGATTGAATGGATTATCCGGCGTTCGGTTGCCAACCGTTTCCTGGTGATGATGGGTGCGCTGTTTCTCAGCGTCTGGGGGACATGGACCATCATCAACACCCCGGTCGATGCCTTGCCCGATCTGTCTGACGTTCAGGTGATTATCAAAACAAGCTATCCCGGCCAGGCCCCGCAGATTGTTGAAAACCAGGTGACCTATCCACTCACCACCACCATGCTGTCTGTTCCTGGCGCGAAGACCGTGCGCGGTTTTTCACAGTTTGGTGATTCGTATGTGTACGTTATTTTTGAAGACGGGACCGATCTGTACTGGGCCCGCTCGCGCGTGCTGGAGTACCTGAATCAGGTTCAGGGCAAACTCCCCGCCGGGGTGAGTTCCGAAATCGGCCCGGACGCCACGGGCGTAGGCTGGATATTTGAATATGCGCTGGTGGACCGTAGCGGAAAACACGATCTCGCCGAGCTGCGATCATTGCAGGACTGGTTCCTGAAATTTGAGCTGAAAACAATCCCGAACGTGGCCGAGGTGGCCTCCGTTGGCGGCGTGGTGAAGCAGTATCAGATTCAGGTTGACCCGTTAAAGCTGGCGCAGTTCGGCGTCAGCCTGCCGGAAGTTAAGCAGGCCCTTGAATCGTCTAATCAGGAAGCGGGGGGATCGTCCGTAGAAATCGCGGAAGCGGAATATATGGTGCGGGCCAGCGGCTATCTGCAGACCATCGATGATTTCAATCACATCGTCCTGAAATCCGGTGAGAACGGTGTGCCGATTTACCTGCGTGATGTTGCCCGCGTACAAACGGGGCCGGAAATGCGCCGTGGTATTGCCGAGCTGAACGGGCAGGGTGAAGTGGCGGGCGGCGTGGTGATCCTGCGTTCGGGTAAAAACGCGCGCGAGGTCATTACGGCGGTAAAAGACAAGCTGGAGACGCTGAAGGCCAGCCTGCCGGAGGGCGTTGAGATTGTGACCACCTACGATCGCAGCCAGCTCATCGACCGGGCCATTGATAACCTGAGCAGCAAACTTCTCGAAGAGTTTATCGTGGTGGCCATCGTCTGCGCGCTGTTCCTCTGGCACATTCGCTCGGCGCTGGTGGCGATTATCTCTCTGCCGCTTGGCCTGTGTATTGCCTTTATCGTCATGCATTTCCAGGGGCTGAACGCCAATATTATGTCGCTGGGAGGCATTGCCATCGCCGTCGGCGCGATGGTGGATGCCGCCATCGTGATGATTGAGAACGCGCATAAGCGGCTGGAAGAGTGGGATCACCAGCACCCGGGAGAGCAGATTGATAACGTCACCCGCTGGAAGGTGATTACCAACGCCTCTGTAGAGGTTGGACCGGCTCTGTTTATCAGCTTGCTGATCATCACTTTATCCTTCATTCCCATCTTTACCCTTGAGGGGCAGGAAGGGCGGCTGTTTGGTCCGCTGGCCTTCACCAAAACGTACGCCATGGCAGGAGCGGCCGCGCTGGCCATCATCGTGATCCCCATTCTGATGGGATTCTGGATCCGGGGTAAAATCCCCGCCGAGAGTCGTAACCCGCTGAACAGGCTGCTGATTAACGCCTATCATCCGCTGCTGATTCGGGTGCTCAACTGGCCCAAAACAACCCTGCTGGTTGCGGCCTTATCCATCTTCACGGTGATCTGGCCCCTGAGCCAGGTAGGCGGTGAGTTCCTGCCGAAGATTAATGAGGGCGATCTGCTGTATATGCCGTCGACGTTGCCCGGCGTCTCTCCGGCAGAAGCGGCCGCGCTCTTACAGACCACGGACAAGTTAATAAAAACCGTCCCTGAAGTGGCCTCTGTCTTCGGCAAGACCGGCAAAGCCGAAACGGCAACGGATTCCGCGCCGCTCGAAATGGTGGAAACCACAATTCAGCTTAAGCCTGAGGATCGGTGGCGACCCGGGATGACGATTGACAAGATCGTTGAGGAGCTTGATAAGACCGTTCGTTTGCCCGGTCTGGCGAATCTCTGGGTTCCGCCCATTCGCAACCGCATTGATATGCTGTCGACCGGGATTAAAAGCCCGATTGGCATCAAGGTGTCTGGTACCGTTCTGGCTGATATCGACGCCACGGCGCAGAGCATCGAAGCGGTAGCCAAAACGGTGCCGGGCGTGGTGTCTGCCCTGGCAGAACGTCTGGAAGGCGGGCGCTACATCGATGTCGATATCAACCGGGAGAAAGCCTCCCGCTATGGAATGACGGTGGGCGACGTGCAGCTGTTCGTCTCCTCGGCCATCGGCGGTGCGACGGTGGGTGAAACGGTGGAAGGCGTGGCCCGCTATCCGATTAATATTCGTTATCCTCAGGACTACCGGAATAGCCCGAGCGCGTTGAAGCAGATGCCGATCCTGACGCCAATGAAACAGCAGATTACGCTGGGTGATGTGGCGGATATCAACGTTGTTTCAGGCCCCACGATGCTGAAAACGGAGAATGCCCGGCCTGCGAGCTGGATTTATATCGATGCCCGCGGCAGGGATATGGTGTCGGTGGTGAACGACATTAAGACGGCCATCGGCCAGAACGTGAAGCTCAGGCCGGGTACCAGCGTGTCATTCTCCGGGCAGTTTGAACTGCTTGAGCACGCCAACAAGAAACTGAAGCTGATGGTGCCGATGACGCTGATGATCATTTTCATTCTGCTCTATCTGGCGTTCCGTCGCGTGGACGAAGCGTTGCTGATCCTGATGAGCCTGCCGTTCGCGCTGGTCGGCGGGATATGGTTCCTGTACTGGCAGGGCTTCCATATGTCCGTGGCAACCGGCACCGGGTTTATCGCCCTGGCCGGGGTGGCAGCAGAGTTTGGAGTGGTCATGCTGATGTATTTGCGTCATGCCGTTGAAGCACATCCGGCGCTGTCCCAGCGCGAAACGTTCACTGAACAGGGGCTTGATGACGCCCTTTATCAGGGCGCCGTGCTGCGCGTGCGGCCAAAGGCGATGACCGTCGCGGTGATTATTGCCGGTCTGCTGCCCATTCTCTGGGGGACCGGGGCAGGCTCAGAAGTCATGAGCCGGATAGCGGCGCCCATGATCGGCGGGATGATTACGGCACCGCTGCTATCGCTGTTTATTATTCCTGCGGCGTATAAGTTAATTTGGTTGCGCAGGCATAAAAAGCCTTAAAAAAACCCGCCGGTAGCGGCGGGTTTTTACGGGATGAATGCTTAGCGCGCCTTGCTGATCAGTTTGCGCCAGGCTCTGTTATGCAGAGTAAATAGCAGCATCTTATAGAAAGCGGTAGAGAAGATGCAGCTGCCACTAAGCCCCAGCATGACAGTACTCACCATCGCAGCGGTCAGACTGACGCCCGGAGCAGCGCTACCGCTCAGCGCGGCCAGCAAATAGGCTGCCGTTAATACCAGACTCATCACCGCCAGCGTAAGATGTAACCGCACGGCGCGCATGCTGCCTTTGCCAATCATAAACATCGTCACGCCGTTGATGCTTGCGAACAGGAGGGCGATCAGCACAACCCACACGAATACGCGTTCGGCTGGCTGGCCGAGTGCGGCGAGTACATCATAGCCCAACCACAGCTGAGGAATCGCGAAGCTGACAATTACCCCGAGAGTACTGATTGCCGCCGGAATACCCATGGTGTGTAGACCCACAGGTTTGCCCATTTCTTCAGCCAACTGAGTCTTTAGCTGTTGCAGCTGTGTCGGGGAGGTATTGCTTATGCTGGTAGCCACCTCGTTACAGTGTTGCAGGCGACGGGTTAAAACTTTAAACATTTAAATACTCAGCGTTCAGTTAGGTAAAAATGATTGCAGCACACCTACTACATAGCGTCCTGACTGGACGGTATTTTGTGGATTGCGGATAGTCCCAGTGAGTGAGCTCCCCACAAAGGCCGATGCGTTGTTGACCGCACTCATCAGTTCGCGCTGCAGTGATTTTTGTAACGATTCGCTTGGGAAACGTTTCGGATAAACACCTGCGCGGATCGCGGCCTTTACCCCGGCACTGGAGATACCTGGATTCTGCGCTTTAATGATCTCTTCCGTGATGCGCTTACGTTCGGCACGGCTCAGGCTCTGGAACCAGGCGGTAACTTTACTTGAAGACGCCGCTTTCATCAGCTTGTACGTTTCTAAAGTACCTCTTAGCGCGGTTCCTGCCGCAGCAAGCGAAATGACATCCAGAACTGTCGTGGTGGCAACGTACCAGTCCTGGCTGTCAAGCCATGCAACATCGGAACCATGGTCGTTATGGATAGCCAGCAGACGGCCCGCGCCAATCATGCATTGCGCTCCCGTAGCCAGTGTACCGGACAGACTAATCGCCGCAATCACACCAGACCCGCCAGCGGTAAACGGTACTGCCGCACCGGCACCAAACGCCATGACAAGCGTAACAATCATCGCGCCACAGGCAAAACCGGTCGAGGTAATTTCCGTAGCAAGTGACGGAGTAGTTAGCGTCGCAACCACAGCTTTTTCTGCACTGATTTCCTTAGCATCCGGAATTTTACTGATGACTACATGGCTGACGGTGCTCTGATTCACATCAGCAATGCGTCGAGACGGGCGAACCAGCCAGCGTTGCTTGCCATCATCAAAAATGATGCCGACATTGTAAAAATTACGCGTGCAGTCGAGCTGTGCGGCCAGCTTTTTAAAATCGATATCTGCACCGGCCTGTAGGCCAAGGCTTCGCGAGAGATCATAAGAGGGAAGGGTGCTGTCAGGCGACTGCTGACCGGGTAAGTTCATCGAGGAAGCTCCTTCATTCCGTGAGGACTATTAATTAGCAGGGTAATATATTGAAAAAATTTATGATTCGAAGATTAATACTTTGATAATAGCAGCGTTAACTCGGTGATCAAATGATTCCTACAACTGTTCCCGTATCGTCCCGCATGGAAGCGCTATTTCACAACCCCAGCGGCCTGGCCTCCTGTATGAACTCAATCAGAAGGCGAAGCCCGGTCGGCAGTTGCCGGCGGCTTGAATAATAGATATGAAAACCTTCCTCCAGCGGGGACCATTCCGTGAGCACCAGGCGGAGCCGACCATCCTTCACATAGGGTTCAACAAGAGGCTCCGGAAAATACATCAGACCAGCTCCGCCTAATACGGCCACAAGGCCCGTTTCAGCCTGGTTGACCGTCACTGAGCCTGGCACAGTGATTTGGTACGTTTCGCCGTCTCGCTCAAGTTCCCAGCGATAAATCCGATCGTCGCCGAGACGATTGCTTATACAACGATGGTGTAATAAATCATCCGGATGTTCAGGCGTTCCGTAACGTTCCAGGTAGTCTGGGGATGCGGCGATAACCCAGCGAATATCGGCAGATAAACGCCGGGCAACCATGTCTTCCGGGACGGTGCCACCATAGCGGATACCGGCATCGAAGCCCGCATCAGTGACGTCAACCATACGGTTGCTGGCCACAATATCGATTTCAATATCGGGATAGCGATCCATAAACGCGGGCATAACTGGCGCAAGCAAAAGATTGGCCGCTTCAACGGCAGCATTGATGCGGATACGTCCGCCAGGGGTATTACGATACTTGTTAAGCGATTCAAGTGCGCCTTCTATTATGTCGAAAGGCTGAAGGACAGACTGAACCAGTTCTTCACCTGCTGCCGTAGGGGTGACGCTCTTGGTCGTGCGATTAAGCAGGCGAACCCCGAGCCGGGTTTCCAGTCCCTTCAGGGCATGACTAAGCGCTGATGCACTGACACCTAATTCAATGGCAGCACGGCTGAAACTGCGATGACGTGCAATAGCCATGAAATAAATGAGATCGGCAACTTCAGCTCTGCTTATTTGCATACAGAATCCTTTTCCTTGTGCCTTAACGCCCGACTGCGTTGATACGGAAATGATATACACCATAGACCGATTAGCGCTAATCCGTTGCTGAATTTTTTTCACAAGTCCATCCACTTATCGCCTCTCACTGAAAACGGTGTGCTTCGTTATTCTTGAAAATAATGAGACCCGGCAACGCCGGGCCAGGGAAGGGTGTTAACGGTTCTGTATTGCTGAAGGCGGCGTGAGTGAAGGGGGCGTATCAGGAAGCGGGGGAATGATCCCGTCGACGGGGTGCGGCAGATAGAGTGCCTCGAGTTCCGTGATTTCAGCATCGCTAAGTGAAAAGTCTAGTGCGCTGATAGCCGTGGAAAGATGTTCTGGTTTGGTCGCGCCAATGATCGGGGCTGTGATGACCGTTTTTGATAGCAACCAGGCAAGTGCAACATGGGCTCTTGGCACATGGTGCTTTTCAGCAATGCTGGCAACAACATCAATAACGGGCTTATCCAGAAGGGCTGCGTTCTCGTACATTTTTAATGCAAAGGCATCGTTTTGCGTTCGTCGGGACGTGACACTCCAGTCGCGCGTAAGCCTGCCGCGCGCCATCGGACTCCAGGGGATCACTCCAACGCCCTGGTCTTCACACAGGGGCAGCATCTCGCGCTCTTCTTCCCGGTAAAGCAGGTTGTATTGCGGTTGCATCGTGATAAATCGAGTCCAGCCGTTACGCTCTGCAGTATGCTGCATTTTTGCAAAGCGCCAGGCTTCCATAGATGATGCGCCGATGTAACGTACTTTTCCTGATTTAACGAGGTCATGCAGAGCCTCCATGGTCTCTTCAACAGGCGTGGAGTGGTCAAAGCGGTGAATCTGAAAGAGATCCACATAATCCTACCTAAGCGCATCAGGCTATCGTCAATAGACTGAAAAATGGCCTTGCGGGAAAGAAACCCGGTATTGGGTGAGTTGCGCCACGGAAAGAAGGTCTTTGTCGCCACAACGATCTCATCGCGTCTGGCCATTTCTCTCAGCGCTTTTCCAGTGATCTCTTCAGAACTTCCGCCCGAGTAGATATTCGCGGTATCAAAAAAATTAATGCCCGCTTCAAGCGCCTGTCGAATGAGCGGACGTGACGCCTTTTCATCCAGGGACCAGGGTTGAGGCAAACGTTCGGGGTCACCATAGCTCATACAACCGAGACAAAGACGGGAGACTTTCAAACCGCTACGACCCAGATTCACATACTTCATTCGGTGTTCCTTCTTTTATTGCCAGCAATTCTGTATGTGACAGGGTATTGCACTGACATGAAGGGAACCAGCATGCGCCATCGAATGGTGTTTTGAGTTTTTTTCACAAATCGTCGTTATCGACAGTGAAAGACGAGAAGCGAGAGGGTGGTCAGAATTAATAACAGATTGATGTATCAGCTCGTGATTAGCTATCAGATGCCATTTAACATAATATACATTATGCGCACTAACGTAAGTGGAGGCAAAATCTGCATTTCTGCGGTCATGATTGACCTGGTCCATTAAGCATGTGAAGCCACCTTTTCAGGCATGATTTGTGTCGAGGCCCCGCACGACCCAACGTCTACGTTTACACATGGTTGAAAGACGTTTGATATACTTCAGCCTTTGCCCACTGCTGCCGTAAACCTATGGAAATTGAATTAGATAAAAGCTTTAGAGAAAGGATTTTCCACGCGGTTATTTTTGAAGTCACGGCCAACATTATCATCGCGCTGTCGCTTGCCTGGCTGATGAACGTGTCGGTACTCCAGTCTGGCTCGCTGTCCGTGATATCCGCGCTTACCGCCACGGCCTGGAATTTTGTGTTTAACAAATTCTTTGACGCTCTTCAGAAAAAATACCAGTTTGAAAGAACGTTCCTCGTCCGCGCGCTCCATGCGGCCTGTTTCGAAGCCGGACTTATCATCACGTTAATTCCTGTGGCCATGGTGATGCTGCATTTAACGATGACGGAGGCATTTTTTGTTGAGATTGGTTTGGTACTGTTTTTCCTGCCGTACACGATGCTGTTTAACTGGGTTTACGATTACCTGCGCTGGACATTTGTTGGACGGAAACGGTCTGCTATGTAACGAGATATCTGTCACATAGACGCACCTGTGCTCATATTCGACTCCTGTCACCTTCTATACTCTTCATTTCTCTATCGCTTTCAAGGAGTCGATAATGTTTGATCATGTGAAATTTGGCGTCAGCGATTATGAAAAAAGTAAAACCTTCTTCCTCGAGGCGCTTCGTCCGCTTGGTGTTGAACTCGTCGATGAAGGCGCGCCGGATTATGGTGTTGAGATGAGCTCTGGCGACGTTTCGCTTTGCCTTTTCCAGACAAATGACAAACCAGCGCCTCTGCATCTGGCGTTTGTGGCCAAGACCCGTCAGCAGGTAGATGATTTTTACCATGCCGCGCTGGGCGCTGGCGGACGTGATAACGGTGAGCCGGGGCTACGTTCCTATGGTGAAAATTACTATGCCGCTTTTGTCATCTCGCCTGATGGTCATAACATCGAAGCCGTATGCCATGCGCCGCAAAGTCGGTAGCCCAAATATTTCGCTTGAGAACATTTTAGAAGCTAAATCCTGACAGCCAGTCGCTGGCTGTCAGAGGCTGTCACGATCTGAGGTCAGCACGACGGATACCCCCTTTTCCGATACCGCGCGGATCCACTCCTTATCTGTACCGTCTTCAACGATGATGGTATTCACTGAAGATACATCGCCAATCACAAACGACGACGCGGTGTTGATCTTTTCCGGAGACGCCAGAACGACCGTTTCCGCGGCTCTGCCGGAAAATGCACGTTTGATGCATGCCTCTTCGAAATCGCCGGTTGTCAGCCCCGCATCCGGATGAATACCGGTCACGCCCAGAAAGAACAGATCTGCATGAATATTCTCTATGCCTTCGATGGCCGCCGCGCCGACCGCAACAATCGAGTGTTTATACAACCGTCCGCCGATCAAAATCACCTCAATGGCAGGATGATCAACAAGCCCCAGAGCAATACTCGGGCTGTGCGTCACCACGGTGATGCGCAAGTCAGGCGGGAAAAAGGTAATCAGCTCCGAGGTTGTCGTGCCACCGTCGATAATCACTACCTGGCCTGATGAAATCAGCTGTGCCCCTTTGCGGGCCACCCTTTTTTTTGCATCCATCTTCACGGATTGTCGTTCGGCAAACGGAGCAATTGCGGAAGATGACGGTAGTGCGCCGCCGTGAACACGCTGCAAACGCCCTTCTGCCGCCAGCTCGCGGAGATCGCGCCGGATAGTGTCTTCAGAGACGTCGAAAAGAATGCTCAGCGCTTTTGACTGGACCTGACCTTCGGCACCCAGCTTTTCAAGGATCAATTGTTTTCGCTGACGAGTGAGCATCCTGTTTTCCTGATGTTGCATGTTTTACCTTGAAAGTGCATGATGTTGCTGTTTATGAGTATTACTCTACGTAAGGAGGAACAATCGTGCAATCAAAACGTGCAGATGTGCGCATCATTAACAGTGAAACCCTGTCAGATAACTGGTACATCCTAAAAAAATACACCTTCGACCTGCAGCGCCGTGATGGCGAATGGCAGCGGCAACAGCGGGAAGTCTATGACCGTGGTAACGGCGCGACGATTCTTCTCTACAACCGTGAGAAAAAGACGGTCATCCTGACGCGCCAGTTCCGCTTCCCTGTTTTTATTAACGGCCATGAGGACGATTTAATTGAAGCGGCGGCGGGATTGCTGGACAACATGGCTCCTGAAAGCCGCATCAAAGCAGAAGCGGAAGAAGAGACCGGATTCCACGTTACGCGCGTAGAGAAAATCTTTGAAGCCTATATGAGCCCGGGCTCTGTCACGGAAAAACTCTATTTTTATCTTGCCGAGTATCAGCCGAAAGACAGAACCGGCGTCGGCGGCGGGATCAAGGCTGAGGGAGAAGATATCGACGTGCTGGAAATGACGCTTGAAGAGGCATTACGCCGCATTGAAACCGGCAAGATTGTCGACGGTAAAACCATCATGTTGCTTTATCATATTGCCCTGAAAGGCATTCTGTAACCCACTGGTTTAAATCCTGATTTCAATTTGTATGAACCTGAGGGAAAAGGGTAAAACCTCCTAAATTTTGCAGCCTACTATATTTAGTGAACGATTTCGAAATTCGATAAAAACATCAACAATTCCCTAAGTCATCTGCATTTACCATTCAAAAATCCCAAATGTTCACGAGGCTGCCAGTTGAGGCAGCCTGTCTTATCTGTTGACTGGATTAAAATGCGACTCGCTACAGATAACGAAGCATATTATACTTGCTCCTCCACTCGTACAGGAGGCAGCAACTCACGTGAAGGATACATATTACAACGACTTAACGATCAATACGCAAATTCAGAGTGAGCTGGACGCGTTTTTTGAGGACTTCAAAGGGATCGTCTTCGCCTACGCCATTATGAACAAGAAAGATCCCTCACAGATGAGGATAATCAATAACAGTCCAGAGTGGTTTACTATCTACCTTGAAAAAAAATATCAGTTCATTGACCCTGTTATCATTCGGGCTTTACGCTGTGTGGAAGATTTTTTCTGGGAAAGTGATGTTGTCCTGTCAGATGGTTATAACCTGACGCGTATTTTCGACGAAAGTGTCCAGTATGATATTTATCAGGGACAGACGTTTCCTCTGCATGACTATTTGAATAATCTTGTTGTCTTATCCGTCATCAGTCCTAAGCATTCTGGGATTGACATTGAAAAATATCGGCCGCATTTTCTACGTTTCCTAGTTCAGTTACACCAGAAGACACTCAATCTGTATAGTCAGCATCAGCAGAAAAAGAATGTTTTCCTGTCGCCACGTGAGCGCCAAATCCTTAAATGGGTCAGCGCCGGAAAAACGTACGCAGAAATTTCTGTTATATTGTCTATTGCTGAGCGCACCGTTAAATTCCATATGGGCAACATCATGAAAAAGCTCGGCGTGAATAATGCAAGGCACGCAATAAAACTTGGAACGGAACTCCGGTTACTGGAGGACTGAGCCTCAGCCACTGGTTATAAATGGCGTAAGTGCTCGAGCATTTCGCGAAGCCAGTGACTGGATTTGTCTTTGCTAATAATGTCTTCAATAATGCTGGTGCTGGCGGGCATATAAATATAGTAAATAATCTCGCCTTTTTCAGAAACACCACGCTGAATAACTTCAACTTTCCAGTTCGCATGGCGAAATATGGCATACATTCCACGACTGGCTACAGCATACATTCCATGATATTTGTTCTTCATGCAATAAATATTCATTGCAAGAAACAATGCTTTACTGGCGGGCACGCCATGCAGACTTGCGGAATCTCGTATTTCTTTATCTAAAAATAAACGGCTCACTTCACAACAAGGAACATCTGCGGGAAAAATAATGGGGTTGTCGAAATAATTATGAAAAATTTCGCTTATCATCGTGGGCTGCGTTGCGTTAATAAATCGTGCGCCGCATAACAGTTGTCCATCATACATACCCAGTAAATATGTCGTGTTATGGGAATCAAATTGATCCTTCTCCATACCTTCGACGCATTCCACTTTCCAGTCGAGTCGGTCCCGAAACGTTTTTCTCCGGAGTCGGTAAAGTTCGCGCGCTAATGCTGGGGGTAAATCATCGTAGTCGTGTAAAAAAAATTCAATGACAGAATTCATGCTCTTGTTCCTGATAATAACACCTGAAACTATTATCACCTGTCTTTTAGGACAGCTTTCATTGTGCCGCATATTCCCTATACTTAAAAAGTACCTGACCACGAAGTTCTCGCAAAACTAAGCGGCCAGGAGGTCAAAGACCTACGAAACACCAGGGATATACCCATCGATGATTATCTAATATTTAAAGTTTCGGGTACAGAGCATAAGAAGCACTTTGCCGATAAAATATTAAAAAACAATAATCATAAAATAATTCAATAAATGTATTGCCCCTTAATCTTTTAAGGGGTAATATTTCCGTTTTATTATTTTTTGCACCTCTCCTCATTTTCTGACTCTGCTGGCTTCTTCTGGCCAAACACCCTCGCCAATACCGCTTTGCAGGCATCTGCCTGTGCTATTCTTGCAGAAACATGCAAAACGGAGAATTGATAATGGCCGACTGGAACCCTTCTCTTTACCTGCAATTTGGCGCAGAAAGAACGCGTCCGGCCGCAGAACTGCTCGCCAGAGTTCCTCTGGATGAGGCCGCTACCATTGCGGATTTGGGCTGCGGACCGGGAAACAGCACCGCGCTGTTGAAGCATCGCTGGCCTTCTGCTCACATCACCGGGGTCGATAACTCCCCTGCCATGCTCGAGGAAGCACGCGCCGCCTTACCCGATTGCCATTTTGTAGAGGCCGATATTCGTCAGTACACGCCCGGCCAGCCGCTGAGCCTGATTTATGCCAACGCGTCGCTGCAATGGATTCCGGACCATTACGATCTCCTGCCGCATCTTGTTTCCCTGCTTAAGCTAAATGGCGTGCTGGCGGTCCAGATGCCTGATAACTGGCTGGAACCCACCCATGTGGCGATGCGTGAAGTGGCGCTGGAGCAAGACTATCCAGACCGTGGCCGCGAACCGCTGCCGGGCGTACACGCTTATTACGATATTCTGTCGGAAGCTGGCTGTGACGTGGATATCTGGCGGACAACCTATTATCACAAAATGAGCTCTCATCAGGCGATTATTGACTGGGTAAGCGCCACCGGCCTGCGCCCCTGGCTTCAGGAACTGAACGAGAGCGAGCAGAAACGGTTCCTGAAACGCTACCATGAACTGCTGGAAGAGCAGTATCCGCTCCAGGAAAACGGGCAGATACTGCTGGCTTTTCCAAGGTTGTTTATCGTGGCTCAACGCCAGCCCTGATCCGATTATGAGCGGGCTTCTTTGAGCAGCTGCTGGATAACCTTTTCCTGTTGCTCATAGTCACCTTCGCCAAAGGCGGTATAGCGCAGCTGCCCTTTGGCATCAAAATAGTAATGTGCTGGCCAGTACTGATTGCCGAACGCATTCCAGATTTGATAGTTGTTATCCGTCACCACCCGATACGGCAGTTGCCATTTATTCACCGCATTTTTAACCGACGACAGCGGTTTCTCCCAGGGATATTCCGGGGTGTGAACGCCAATCACCACCAGACCCTGCGGCTGGTACTTTGTGGCCCACTCCCGCACATGGGGGAGCGTATGCTGGCAATTAATGCAGTCCCACGTCCAGAAATCAATCAGTACAACCTTTCCCCGTAACGATTCAGGCGTGACAGGGTCACCGTTTATCCACCCTGTTCCACCGCTTAGCGAAGGCAGCTGGCTGCTGGGCTCTGTCATGACTACCGGCTGGAGCTTCACCGGCGCGGTGGCAGGTTTCGTTAGATTCAAGAGCGCCGTCTCAAGACGGTCCGCGACGCCGTTTGCCCCTTTCAGTAGCGAAGTCATCCCCGTCGCGTTCAGGACGACTGCGGCTAACATCGCCACCCCCGCACCCTGACGCAACTTCGCCATTAGCGCCGATTTTGCTCTCAGTGGTGCCATCAGCGAGCGTCCGCCGAACACGAGTAGACCCAGCATCAGCGCGCATCCGCTGCCATAGGCGGCAAGCAGTGCGCCTGTGGCGATGGCCGAATGCCCCGCAATATTAATGCTGAAAATCGCGCCCAGAATAGGCCCGGCGCAGGGAGACCAGAGCAGCCCAACCGCTAGCCCGGCCAGAAAAGCCGATGCCATTCCGCGCGTTTGCCCGCTACGGCTGTTGAGAACATGTCCCGCGCTGACGGCCGGTCCCGCAATACGCTGGGCGAAAGACGGGAAAATCAAGGCCAGCGCGGCGGTGGCCAGAATGACGAGCGCGATCCAGCGCCCGACAATGGTTGCCTCTGTTATCCACTCGCTGGCGACGGTGACGACCATTGCCACCAGAGTGAACATCACGATCATCCCCGCAAGCAGGGCCAGAATATGCCGACGCTGCCCCTGGAAACCGGCGAACAGGAGTGGAATAACCGGGAGCGTACATGGGCTGAGCAGGCTTATCATCCCGCCCAGAAAAGCGATTACCAGAAACATAGTGACCTCACATGACATGTCCTGCGACACTGCAGTGAGGCTATTTCATCGTGCGGATGTGTTCAGGGTATGTGTAAACGCGTGGGTTTTGTCTGGCTCTGTATCGCCCAGGCCGGGAGATACAAAGCCGTACAATTCTACGAACGACGCGGTAGCGTAATGGCGACATCCAGTCCGCCCCCGGCGCGGTTCGCCAGCCTGAGTTTTCCTTCCAGCTGTGCGGTCAGCTGCGCGGCAATCGCCAGGCCGAGTCCTGTCCCGCCGGTATCGCGGTTACGCGAGGTTTCAACCCGATAAAACGGCTGCAGAACCGCCTCCAGCTCGGCTTCGGGTATTCCCGGTCCGTCGTCCATAATGTGAATAATGACCTCGCTGTCCGACGAAACGTCTATCGCAATCGCAGCACGCTCGCCGAATTTGAGGGCGTTATCCAGCAGGTTGGTCATCACCCGGCGAAGCGCCTGCGGCCGCGTGACGATGGGCAAGCGGGTATCGCTTGCCTGAAAGTGCACGTTTTTACCGATGTCCTGATAATCGCAGGCGATGCTGTTGATCCAGGCGTTCAGCTCCAGCTTCAGAGACGTCTCCTCCAGTGATTCCGATGACCGGGCATACGCAATGCCCTCCCGCACCAGACGAGACATGTTATCAAGGTCGTTCAGGAGCTTGTCGCGAAGTTCAGGCTCTCCGGCCATTTCGACGCGCAGCTTCATGCGGGTAATGGGCGTCTGGAGATCGTGAGAAATCGAGGCCAGGATCTGCGCGCGTTCCCGGAGATAAGACTGAATGCGCGCCTGCATGGCGTTGAAGGCATGCGCTGCCCGCTGCACCTCAAGCGGCCCTTTTTCCGTCATAAGCGTGCTGGCCGCCGGATCCAGCGCATCCACCGCGCGGGTAAAGTGTGAAAAAGGCCGTACCACCTGCCGCACGGCGATCCAGGCGCAGACGGCCAGTACGAGCAGCTGCAGGATGAGGACGACCGGTAGCCAGCTGGCGACGGGCGGCATGCGTGGGATCAGGTCAATGGTCAGCGGTGCGCCATCACGTAACGTAAGGTGGGCTTGAATATGTGAAATGGCGCCAGGAACGGCGGTAAAGCTAAGCGGGTAATGCGCGGCCAGCGTCGCTTTTAAGGTTCTGATGGCGTCCTGCGAACGCTTATCCGTCGGCGCTGCGCCGGGTTCCCCTGTGCCCAGGATATAACGATAGTTACCTCGTTCAAGCCGCGGCAGCCAGGCGGCGCGTTCGCTGGCCGGTAAGCGGTCTAAAATGGCGACGCTGGTTGCGACATCGTTTTCCAGATTACCGAGCATCACCGTGCGGGCGCTGTGCATGCGTTCAACCATGACCAGCGTCAGGCTCAGGGCGTTAGCCAGCAGCAGACCGGCCAGCACGACGAGCAGCAAACGGGCCAGCAGCGAGCGCGGCCAGATCGTCATTCGTTAACCTCTTTGATGGTCACCGGCATCGTAAAGACGTAGCCTTCGCTGCGCACGGTTTTGATATAGGCGGGCGTGCGGGCATCTTCATTGAGACGCTGGCGAACCCGGCTAACCAGCAGGTCGATTGAGCGTTCAAACAGCTCGGCGTCTCGCCCCTGCGTCAGGTTGAGCAGCTGGTCTCGGGTCAGCACGCGCTGCGGATGGTCAAGGAAAACGCGCAGCAGACGATACTCCGCTCCGCTGAGCGCGACGATCACCCCTTCCGGGTCGATTAAGTGGCGAGCGACGGTATCGAGCTGCCATTCACCGAACATCACCAGCCGCCCTGCTTCCGTTACCTGTAAATTGGGCGGCATCGCGCGAAAACGCCGTAAAATCGCTTTAATGCGCGCCAGCAGTTCACGCGCGACAAACGGCTTCACGACGTAATCATCCGCCCCCATCTCCAGCCCCAGGATCCTGTCCGTCTCCTCGTTACGCGCGGTCAGCATCAGAATGGGCAAATCTTTATACTTCCCGACGCGCAGCTCTCGACACAGCGTAAGGCCGTCGTCACCGGGCATCATGATATCCAGCACCACCAGGTCGATATGCTGTTTATCCAGCACGGCACGCATCTCTTTGCCGTTCGCCGCGCCGGAGGCGCGATAACCGGACTTAACGAGATAGTCGACAATCAGTTCACGAATATCCCTGTCGTCATCGACGACAAGGATGTGGTCAATATGTTCCACCGAACTCTCCAGACCGAAGGGTAACGTACTGAAAATAGCACATTTCACAGCTTGTCCGCGTCGATAACCGCCTTAACGAAATCCTGCGGATCTTCCTGAGGCGGATTGTGCCCCACGGTTGCGCCGAAGGTGCGGTGCTCATATTTGCCGGTAAATTTAGCTGCATAGGCCTGCGGTGCCGGATGCGGCGCGCCGTTGTTG
This sequence comes from Enterobacter cloacae complex sp. BZL2005, assembly GCF_049238885.1. Lineage (NCBI taxonomy): Bacteria > Pseudomonadati > Pseudomonadota > Gammaproteobacteria > Enterobacterales > Enterobacteriaceae > Enterobacter > Enterobacter cloacae complex sp. BZL2005. The sequence goes on from NZ_JBMKGI010000003.1 coordinate 192,903, forward strand.
CCGCCTTCGATGGTGATCGTTGGTACGGTGATATTCGGTAGCGTGGCCAGTTTTTGCTCGTAGCGGTCGTATTTGCGCTCGCCTTTTTCCAGCCCTAAACGCCAACGATAGTTACTGAGCGTCACCGCGACGTGGTCCGGGTTATCGAGGGATTTGGCGCTGGCGTTAAAGACCGCGTCGCTGAATTTCCAGTCAGGCGAGGCCTGCGACCAGATTAAGCGCGCAAAGTCATGCGTGTTTTTGGCATAGCCTTCCGCACCGCGCTCTGTCGCAAAATAGAATTGATACCACCACTGCTGCTCTGCTTTTGGCGGCAGCGGCTGTTTGCCAATCTGCTGGCTGCTAATGAGATACCCGCTCACCGACACCAGTGATTTTACGCGCTCTGGCCACAGCGCAGCGACGATATCCGCCGTCCGGGCGCCCCAGTCATAGCCTGCAAATACCGCATGCCTGATATTCAGGGCATCCATCAGATTAACGATATCTTTCGCCATCGCCGAGGGCTGGCCGTTGCGCGGTGTGTTTGCTGACAGGAAGCGCGTGGTACCGTAGCCGCGCAGAGACGGCACAATGACCCGGTAACCTTTTGCCGCCAGAGCCGGTGCAACCTCGGCGTAGCTGTGAATATCGTAGGGCCAGCCGTGCAATAAAATAACCGGCTGACCGTCTTTCGGGCCAATGTCGACATAACCGACGTTCAGATCGCCAGCGTTAATTTGCTGGGGATGATCAAAGGCGGCCGCGAAATTCGTGCCGGTGGCTTCCGCCTGACAGGACATCACGGTGCCAAGCGAAACGGTCAGTGCGAGGGTTGAGTAAGCAAGTTTGCTGAACATGTTGGTATCTCCGGTTGAGTACAATTCACGGGGATATCACAACACCTCAATGTATAGCGGATATGTGCGAAAGCGGGTTTATTGCAAGCCTGTGTATGTATCCGGGACGCTGATACAGTGTGATACAAACACAGGCCTTGAAGTCTTAGAGGGAGAGACGGTAGCGGACGTAGTCGTCAGCTTCACCATATTTGTCATAAAGTTTACGCGCCGGGTTGTTCTCCCGGGTGACCCAGTACAGTTTCGACCACCCTTCGCGCTTGCCTTCCTCAATCAGAGCGTCAATGAGCGCCTTACCGGCCCCCGCCCCGCGTTCGGCAGCATCAACAAACAGATCTTCCAGGTAGCAGATGGGCGCGGTTGACCAGGTGCCTTCGTGCAGAACACGCATTGCGAAACCGATGATCTTTTCGTCCTTCTCCACGACCCGGCAGAACATCGATGAATGCGCTGAGAGCGCCCTTTCCCACGTCGCTGCGGTGACGGATTCCTCGAGGTAGCAATCATAAAAATGGGTATAGCCGTCCCACAGCGGTCGCCATTGGGAATAGTCGTCTTTGCATAGAGGTCGTACCGTAACAGCCATGTTTTCCTCACATTACAGAGTAATCGCCATTTCAAAACAGCGTAAATCAGCCCCCGCCATACGCGAGTGATGATAGTTTTCGCGCAGCGTCACAAACCCCAGCTTCTGATAAAACGACTGGGCGTTAGGCGTTGCATCAAGCGTCAGGCGGGTTATCCCCCGGCAACGGGCCTCATGTTTGAGGGCCTCGATAATCCGGGTCGCCATGCCTTTGCCGGAGGCTGCGGGCAAGGTGAAAATCGCCTCCAGGCAATGGGTATCCAGATCGAGGTAGCCGGTTGCCGCAACATCGCCCTTTTCATCTTCAACCACGTAAAAAGGGTATTCAATGACCATTTGCCGATAGCGTTCGGGCATCAGATCGGGCGTCCAGCGCGCAATGACCTCAGCGTCGTAACTGGTTTTACAGCCGTGACGAATCGCCTGATTGCGTATATTCCAGAGTGTTTCGGCTTCCTGTGGCGTGGCTTTTCGTAATGTCATAACCTCCCCCTTTAACGGCTTTTTAGCCGCATTTCCCGTGCCAATCTGGCAAGACGCTGAGTACGACAATAGAGCGTAAACAGAACAAAGCCGCTGCCGTTCATCACCACCCGACAAAGTAACAGCGCGAAAGATGCAATGACGTGTGGCCAGAGGCTTCCATCATGAGAAAGCATGACATGTAGAACCTGAACGAGGGTCGTTATCAGCAGAATGATTAACAACGCCCTAAACCCCAATAATCCCGACGTCTTCCCACGAGCCAGGAGTACGCTTATCACAATGAGCGCGCCTGTCATCGTCAATGATGGTACGAAAAAGCTCAATGCATGATGTAAAGGTGACAACCCCTGCAACGCGCTGAGAAAAGGCAGAAGGTTTAACGCAAACGCCACTAAAAACAGAGGTAACAGAAACGCTACCGGATAAGGATTTTGACGCGGAAGTTCGCTGAGAGGACGCGAAAAATACCGTTCCAGCTCGGGCGTGGAATGATTCAAGAGACGGATACGGATATCACGATGAGCAATAGTCTCCTCTATCTCTTTGCCATGCTGCAGGAGATCCTGGAAAACCCGTCCGGTTAAAAGAGACACAAAGCTCATCAATATTTCGCCATTAAAGAAAGGATGCCCATTTCTGGTAGGGAATGAACCCAGCGCGCCTCAGCTGAATGTGATAGAGATAAAAATACCAGAACGCAAACAAAAGCATAACGCCTAAATAGGGAGATCCGCGCATGACGATACCGACGCTCACGACAGAACGTTTACTGCTGAAACCGCTGGTTGCCGAAGATGCCGCCCAGATACAAACGCTTTATCCGCGCTGGGAGATCGTCCGTTATATGGTCTCTTCCGTCCCCTGGCCCTACCCGGATAACGGCGCGGAAAACTATGTCAACAACGTGGCGCTGCCGGATATGGCAAAAGGAATTGCCTGGTTCTGGAGCATCCGGCGACGTGAGGTGCCGGATGAATTGATGGGCATTATTTGCCTGTACGACGTCGAGGATAACAACCGCGGGTTCTGGCTCGCGCCGGAGTTTCAGGGTTTCGGATATATGCGCGAAGCCAGTATTGCGGCGACGGATTACTGGTTCAACACGCTAAACAAATCCGTTTTGCGGGCCCCGAAGGCCGCCGCCAACAGCCGCTCCCGTCGTATTTCGGACAGTAGCGGCATGCGGCTTATCAGAACGGAGAAGAAAGCCTACGTCAGCGGGATGCTGGACTCCGAGCTGTGGGAGATTACCCGCGACGAGTGGAACGCCCGTCAGGTCAGCTGATAGTGCTTATCCGGCATCAGCCTGTCCGGAATGTTCTCTTCATCATTCATCTGCAGCAGATCGCGTTCCATCATGTTGCAGATGGCGTCCAGCGGCAGGTCGTTATCTTCCGTGCCAAACGGGTCTTCCAGCTCTTCCGCCAGGGTGTCCAGCGAAATAAAGGTGTAGGAAATCAGCGCCGAAACAAAGGGCGTCATGTAGTGCAGGTCCACAACCAGCGCGAACGGCAGCATGATGCAGAACAGATATACCGTGCGGTGCAAAATCAGCGTGTAGGCAAACGGCACCGGCGTGGTCGCAATGCGCTCGCAGCCGGAAAGGACGATAGACATGTCGTTCAGACGGTTGTTCAGGCTATGGAACAGAATGTCTGAGAGTTGCCCGTTTCGCCGCCGCACGGCCAGCCACTCCCCCATGATCAGCAAAATACGGTTCGCCGGTGAGTTGGCGTCCATGACTTTACGTAAATCCTCCGCAGCAAGATAACGAGAGAGCTGCTCAGCATTCAGTTCCCGGCGCAGGGTCATGCGCAGACAGTTGGCGAAAGCAATCTGCAGACGGACAAATTCGCCGAGGTGCTTATCGTCGGGTAAGGTGTTTTTTACCTCGCGAAACAGCGAGCGTGCCGCTATCATCAACTGCCCCCAGAGCAGCCTCGCCTCAACGTAGCGTGAATAACAGGCGTTGTTTCTGAAACCCAGAAAGATAGCGATCGCCACGCCGAGAATGCTGAATGGCGCCACGGTAAATTTGATACCGAGCGAGGTATACCACGGTAACATCAGGATAACGGCGATAGAGAGCAGGAAGTTGAGCAGCAATCGGGTATAGATCTTGGGAAGTACCGAACCGTGCCAGACAAAAATCAGTTGTAGCCAGTGCTGTTTAGGACGAACGATCATAGTGAGTTTCAGGCAAGAAAAGAGCGAGGCTATTAAACGTGATCCCCGTCACCGTTGCAAGCTTGTTAACGGGACATTGGATTTTCTCCCCTGATTAGCGAAATTCGCACGGTGCTGCATGTGCTTTTTAAAAACAAAGCACATAGTATGTTGTAACTAAATGGGGCCTATTCAAACCCGGCCGAAGCCGGGTGAATGCATTAGCAAAGCGGTTTAACCGCGGCGCGCATGCCCTTAAGCAGAATGGCATCCAGATCCAGCGTGACCTGGTCGACAAGACCGCTTACCTGCGTCAAGTCCTGCTCCCAGTGGTCGCGTGCGCTGAGCACCGACTGCACCAGTTCACGGGTGCTAAGCTGCCGGTCGCGGTGCTGCGCCCACAGCTGCTGATAACGTTCCAGCCAGCGTGCATCATCCTGCACCGGATAGCTCTCCCCGTTACGCTCCGCGCGATAAAACGCGATCAATGCGGCCAGAGCAAACGTTAGGCGAGCCGGTAATTGCCCCGTCGCCTTCTGCCCTGCCAGCAGCTGCGGCAGGATGCGGGTACGGTATTTGGTCATACCGTTAAGCGCGATGGAGAGCAGCTGGTGTCTGATGTAGGGATTACGAAAACGTCCTGTCACCGCACTGGCGAACGATTCCAGCTCGTTACGCGGCAAATCGAGGACCGGAATGATCTCCTGATAAATCGCTTTTTCGACGAACGCGCAGATCTCGGCATCATTCATCGCCTCGCCTACCGTATCCAGCCCGGCCTGGAAGGCGACCGGCACCAGCGCCGTGTGCGCGCCGTTCAGAATGGCGACCTTGCGTTCTTTGTAAGGCCTGATGTCGTCGACAATCAGCACGTTTAACGGGTACTTATCCAGACGAAGTTCGTGCGCAAGAGATGCCGGCCCCTGAATCACAAACAGATAAAAATGTTCGGCCGTGTCGAGGAACCCATCGTGATAACCCAGTTCAGCCTCCAGTGCGGCCGCTTCATCGCGGGGATAGCCTGTCACGATACGGTCAACCAGCGTCGAGCAGAAGCTGTTGGCGTCGTTGAGCCACTGAATAAAGGCGGCAGGCAGCGCCCACTCCTGCGCATAGCGCAAGACGAGTTCACGCAGTGCGTCACCGTTGTAGTCAATCAGCTCGCAGGGAATGATTATCCAGCCCTTGTCAGCCGCACCGTTGAAGTGGCTAAAGCGCTCAAACAGCAGACGCGTCAGCTTCGCCGGATAGCTCACCGCAGGGGCATCGTCGACGCTGTCACCCGCGTGGTAGCTGATACCCGCTTCGGTGGTGTTCGAGAATACAAACCGCATATCGGGATTGTGAGCCAGTTTCAGAAATGCGCCATAGTCGTCATAGACGCTGATTTCCCGGTTAACGGAGCGGATCAGCCGGGCCTCGCTCACCGCCTCGCCCTGCTCATTCAGGCCACGAACGATCGTGGTGTACAACCCATCCTGGGTACTTAACGACGGCGGGAAGTCGCTCTGAATCGGGCGTACGATTACCACGCCAGCGTCAAGATCGGTATGTTCGTTTAACAGGTCAATTTGCCAGTCGACAAACGCACGCAGGAAATTGCCTTCACCAAACTGAATGATGCGTTCTGGATAGTGCGCACCGGGAAAATCACGACGGTTGAGCGTGTTCACAAGGGGATTCCTTTTATGATTAGTCATACAGCCTGATAAGATTGGTACGATAACTTATCAAAACTTAACGACCAGAAACCCTGTTTTGATCAATCCGCGGTGCGGTTGTGCAAAATAATTATAAGAACTTATAAAACACAGAGGTGGCGGTCAGGGCGCCGTCAGGCATCAGCGCGTAGCGCGGGATCTCACCAACCTTTTGCCAGCCGGCACGCAGGTAGAAAATTTCGGCCCCGCTGCCGGTGGAGGTATCGAGCACCAGCACAGAAATGTCTCTGGCCCGGGCCTCAGCCTCCAGCGCTTCCATCAATGCCATCGCGGCCCCTTTCCGGCGCGCTTTCTCGTGAACCAGCAGCTTCGCCACATCGGCGCGATGCGGCTGGTTTTCCGGCTGATCTGTGATCAGCTGCACCGTTCCGATGACGCCGTCCTGCGCATCGACGCAGGCAAGCACCAGCCGCTCGCCTCGCGCGACGCTTTCGGCAATACCGCGCCAGAAAGTACGGGCCTTGTCGAGGCTAAAAGGGAGCATAAAGCTGACGGATGCCCCGCCGTTTACGCAGTTTTCGAGGATCCCGGCCAGCGCATCAAGATGGATGAGGATCTCTTCCCGGGTGAGGGTTTTGATTTGCAGTGAGGTATTCATTGTTTTTCCTTACGTTGAATACGCTCACTTTGGGTTTAACAACTTATTAACGCAAGCGGTTCGGACATAGGCTTTTATTATGTCACCGGGCGCGCTGGCGCTGCTGCTTCATGGCATACATCTTTTCATCGGCATCTTTTAACCACTGTTGCAGGTCGTTGCCGTTATGATCGAATTCACTGAGCCCCCATGAGAAGTGTAGCGACCACGGGTGAAGCTTGCGGGCGTTATAGCTTTCCACCTGCTCGGCGAGATACTGCATGGCTATCCAGGCGCCCTGCTCGTCGGTATCCGCGAACAGCACCGCGAACTCATCCCCGCCAAAACGCACCAGCATATCGGCCTCACGGAAAGCGCTGCGCATCAGCTGCGCCATAACTTTAAGCGCCTTATCGCCCTCTTCATGCCCGTAGCGATCGTTAATCTCCTTAAAGCGATCCAAATCCAGCCAGCCGAGCGTCAGCGGCTCCGCCCGGCGTCGGGCAACCGAAAGCGTAAACCGCACCAGTTGATTAAAGCCCCGGCGGTTGAATAAGCCGGTTAACTCATCCGTGGTCGCCGCGCTGATGGCGGCAAACTCATCTTCTGCCAGCGCGCCCAGGTCTCCCAGCACGGCAAGATCGGCCGCCGAGAACTCACGGGGGGCGTAATCAATCAGACACAGCGAGCCCACGCTGGCGCCGTCACGCAGGCGCAGCGGGAAGCCCGCATAAAAACGCACGCGAGGTTCACCCGCCACCAGCGGATTATCCGCAAAACGATCGTCCTGCAGCATATCCCCTACCACCAGCGGTGCTTCGGTGAGGATCGTATGGCCACAAAACGAGATATTACGCGGAACGGTGTCAGGCGCCTTGCCATCGGCCGACTTCACGATCAGCGAGTGCTCATCAATGAGGTTGACCATTGCCAGCGGCACCTGGAAGAAGCGCTTCGCCAGACGCGTAAGCCGGTCAAACGCCGGGGAACTGTCGATCTCAAGCAGACCTGATTCGCGCAGCGAGTTCAGTCTGTCTGTTTCATTTTCAGGGGTTGCAGGTGCTTTCATAATGTCTCCTGACGTAAAGCGTTACTCAAAGCGTAGCTTAAACAGTGACATTGTCAGTGTTCTGACAGTCTGTTAAGCCACTTGCTATTCACGTCAATGCCTTATGACGATTAACGCAGCTCTGTTTCATGCCCGGTGGCGGCAGTAATATGCTCGTCCGCGACCCGGGCGCTGGTACGATTTCGACCCGCTTTTTTTGAACGATAGAGGTGATCGTCCGCTTCGGTCATGAGTTTGTTGAAGACCTCGGTCAACTGCCATGCCTCCGCCTTCCCGCTTCCAAGGCCAATACTGACCGTCAGAGAGAGCGTTTGCTGACGCCATGTAAAAGGATGGTTAGCGACGGTAGTTCTGATACGTTCCGCCAGTTCATAACCGTGTCGAGCGTCGCCAGAGTTGACCACCACCGCGAACTCTTCCCCGCCCATACGCGCGACCATCCCGTCTTCACCGACCACCTGCTGAACCTGCCGGGCGAATGACGCCAGCACGCGGTCGCCACACTCGTGGCCGTAGTTATCGTTGATGCTTTTGAAGTAATCGATATCCAGCAGCATAACGGTCAGGAAACGCGAATGGCGGTGCGTCTCTTCGTGTTTTAACGCCTCATAAAGCCCGGAACGCGAATAAACCTGCGTTAAAAAGTCATAATCCGCCCGCAGGGAAACCTGACGGATCAGGGAATTAATGGCTGCCATGCTGACGGAAACCAGCACCGGACAGATCGCCATCGTGGCAATACCCAGCCGGGCAGAAAACATCATTGGGGTGGTCAGCGGTGTCGCCACGGCAATATTAATCACCGAGTTGGCGACCAGAATAATTTCAATGGCGCCCGTGACAAACGTCAGCAAGCAGGTCACAGGCAATGGGTAGCGTACCGCACACCAGATAAGCGCAGGCAGTGGAAAAGAGAGGCTCCCCGCGCCGCCAATCACGACTGACGCGACCACCGAGACGATCAGCGCAATAACCGGTAACAGCTGCTCCAGACGTAACCTGAATTCGCGCACGGGCATGCCTATCGTGAGCATACACGGCACAACAAGCACGCCGGTTGAGAACTGCTCGCTAAACCAGTCGGCAAAGAGTGGCCAGAAGGTGTGGCTGTCAATCCCGACCGACCCCACCGCGCCGAGCAGTGCGCACAGCAATGCGGCAATCAGGCAGTAGTTGAACAGGCGTAATGCGTTAAGCGGATCCGGGGTTTTCTTCATCAGCCGCCTGTCACGCTGAATCAGCACGGCGACCACGACGATAAAGACCATGTTAGACAGGTTGATCACCACGGAGGCTATCCCCCAGTTGGTCGTCACCGCGTCGTACATCAGCATGGCGACATAGGATACCGCGTAGTAATGCAGGCGATTCAGAAAAACATAGCGGGCAAAGATCCCTGCCATCACGCCGTTGAGGGGCCAGAACAGCGACAAGGCCTCCACGAGACGTAATTCCGCACCCACAAAATAGAACAAAGTGGTGAGGATAAAGATCGTCGATGCATTTCGCAGCGGCGTGTCTGGCTGGAACGGCCTGAAAGCGGTAAGAGCAGAACGCATTAAATTTCATTCCATATGAAAGCTTATGGCAGTTATTGCGGTCGTCAGCACGATCGGCGCTCACTTAGGATGAATCTATAACACAAATATAACGGGATCATAACTCGTCAAATTTAGGCGTTCATCTGGAGCACCAGCCAGTGGTGAATCACGCTGACGATATACTGCTGCTGCTGCGCGGTGAGCTGAACACCGTGAGGAATATTATGCCATTTCGCCAGACAGCCCCGGCAACAGGTGGCGGTGGCATGCTGGGCGATAAATACCGGGTGACCGCGCATGGGCGTCTGTTTGCCGTCATTCGCGGGTTGTGCAGGGGCAAGGCGCTTTTCGACAAAATCAGCGGCATGCTGATCAATGGTATCGGGGCCTTTGTCCCAGCAATACTGCCGTTCCTTATCGCCTAAGCGGAAGCGCGAGCGAAACGTCGATCGCGCCAGACGGGAAAAAAGGGGATCCAGGTCAGACATCAGTAAACGGAACGTCCCATACGCTGGGTCAGTTTCTCCAGAACCGCGACACCGGCAAGGGAATTTCCCGTTTCATCCAGCTCGGGGCTCCAGACCGCAATCGCCATTTCATGCGGTACAATCGCCACCACTCCGCCGCCCACGCCCGACTTGGCCGGGAGGCCAACGCGCCAGGCAAACTCGCCCGCGTTTTGATACATCCCGCTGGTTGCCATCAGCGCGTTGACCTGGCGCGCCTGGAGAGGAGAAACCACCTCCTGATCGAGGTGCGGCGCGTGCCCCTGATGCGCAAGGAACAGGAACGTCTGAGCCAGCTCAACGCAGCTCATTTTCAGGGCGCAGTAATGGAAATAGTTTTGCAGGACGGTCGCCACGTCGTTATGGAAGTTGCCGAAGGATTTCATCAGCCACGCGATGGCCGCGTTACGGGCAGAGTGTTCGAACTCCGAGCGGGCCACCACCGGATCGTAGGCAATGTCGTCACCCCCCGAGAGCTGGCGTACTATCTCCAGCATTCGCTGACGCGGCGCGCTGAGGCGGCTCTGCAGCATGTCGCAGACCACCAGCGCCCCGGCGTTGATAAAGGGATTTCGCGGTTTACCCTGCTCGATTTCAAGCTGAAGCAGCGAGTTAAAAGGCTGGCCGGACGGATCTTTACCCACGCGCTGCCAGATTTCGTCTTCTTCATACTGGCGCATCGCCGCAACCAGACTGAGCACTTTCGAAATGGACTGAATGGAAAAACGTTCTGTTGCATCCCCTGCCTGGAATCGCTGTCCGTCGATGGTGCAAATAGCAATACCCAGCTTATTCCCGCTGACCGAGGCAAGGGCCGGAATATAGTCGGCAACCTTCCCCTTTCCAATTAACGGACGAACCTGCGCCAGAATCTCGTCCAACATCTCATTATGGATGACCGCAGCCACACTTTGCTCCTTGCCCTCAGGCTAAAACGGGCTGCGAGTATAACAGAGGCTTATGTATTGCGTCAGGCGCTAAGACGAAAACGCGAAACGGCCTGCAATAAAAGATCGGATTGCTTTTGCAGCCGCTCAGAGGCCTCCGAGGCGTCAGAGACCAGCAGGTCCGTCTGACGGGAGACCTGGTTCAGCGCCTGAAGCTGACGCGTCATCAGGTGAATACGCTCTCCCTGACTGAGCGTGGCGGTGGAGATCTCATTCAGCAAACTGCTCAAATTACCCACCAGACCGGTGACCTGCTGCAAATTCTCTTCCATCAGGGTGACGGCACGGGAACCGTCTTCGATACCCTGCAGTGAACGGTTGATCAGCTCCTGAATGGTCTGCGTCGAGTGGCTGCTCTTTCTGGCCAGCAGTCCAACCTCGCGGGCGACGACGGCAAACCCGCGCCCCTGATTTCCGGCATGGGCGGCCTCAATGGCGGCATTCAGCGCCAGGATGTTCGTCTGAAACGCCACGCTGTCGATCATCGCCACGATCCCGCGCATCTCAGACGATCGGTCGACGATCGCCTGCATAGACGCATTTACGGTCGACATCATCTGGTCGCCGCCCACGGCTGCCTGGCGCGCTTCATCGGCCCGGGAGCTGGCGAGTCTGGCATAGCCGGTATTTCCTTCCACGTGGCTTTCCAGCGCCGCAATATGCGCCGTCACATCCTCAAGCTCTTTCGCCTGGCGTGCCGACTGCTGATACAGCTTCTGGTTACCCTGCGCCAGAGAGTCAATGTTCTCCACCATGGTAGCCGTGGCGTGGCTGACCTGCGTCACCAGCTGCTGCAGGCCGTGCTGCATCGTGGCAATGCTGTCGCTAAGCTGCCCTATCTCCCGGTTGAAGCGCATGACGTTCGGCGGCGTGCCGGAGAGATCCCCTGCTGCCAGCCGGTTGATATGCGCGATGAGCCGACGCAGCGGCGTAATCACCCATCGGGACATACCGAACCAGACGACAGCGGCAATGGCGACTAACAGCAACGGGGCAAACAGGAATAACGTTTGCAGGTCAGAGAGCTGCGCCATGAGGCTCTGACGCCCCTGCATGGCCTGCTTCTCGCTTGCCTGCTGGTAGCGCGCATAGTTGTCGTTAAAATCAGTCTGAAAAGCCTGCGCCGGGACGGCAAAAAAAGCGTCGATGGTATTGGTTTTGACCAGACCTTCCGCCTGCTCTTTGATCGCGCCGTAGAAGAGCTGATAGCTGTTTACCAGGGCGTCGTCTTTCGGTGGATTCAGCGCCAGCCAGGCCTTCCACGCCTGCTGAGACACCGTCAGCGCCTTTTGCGCGTCATCCATCAGGCTGTGCCAGCTTCCGTCGGATCCGGTCTCTTTATCCTGCATAAACCACACCCCGGAGCGGTTAAGGAGATCGCTTGCCGCCAGCAGAGAGACGCGGGCCAGATCCAGCTTGCTCTGCTGCTGCCACGCCAGCAGGTTTTGCTGCTCGTTGCGCTGGGCTTCGTTCAGGGAGGCGTTAAGCAGGAATGACGAGGAGAGCTGCAGCGCGGAGAAAAGGCCAATAATGCAAAAGATCCCTGTCAGCAGGCCAAAGTGACGGGGAGTGAGACGCTGCGCAATACGGCGAAAAATTTGCGTTAGGTTCATAATTAGCTTCATTTACAAGGCGTTAGACGCGAGCGAGTCTACGAAATGAAAATGACAGAACCATTGCAGATTAATGACAACGGCCCTCGCGATGAGGGCCGACATCGCGGGATTACACGCGATCCTTCCACACCGTCTGCACGTTGCAGAACTCATGCAACCCAAAGTGGGAAAGTTCGCGGCCAAAGCCACTTTTCTTCACGCCGCCAAAGGCCACGCGCGCATCGCTGGCGCTAAAGCCGTTGATAAACACCCCGCCGCACTCCAGCTCGCGGGAGAAGGTCTCTGCCAGCGCATCACTGGCCGTAAAGACCGTGGCAGACAGGCCAAAATCGCTGTCGTTGGCCAGCATCAGGGCATGCTCCGCGTCTTTCGCGATAGTAATGGTCGCGACCGGACCAAACAGCTCCTGCCGGAAGGCCGTCATCGCCGGGGTGACGTTCGCCAGCACGGTTGGGGCGTAATAATTCCCCTCACCGCTGATTTTCTCACCGCCCAGCAGCAGCGTTGCACCTTCCGCCAGCGTCGCCTGCACCTGCTGATGGAGTTCATCGCGCAGGTCAAAACGCGCCATCGGGCCAATATAGTTTTCTTCCTGGTCCGGCGCGCCCAGCTTCAGCGCAGCAACCGCATCGACAAAGCGCTGGGTAAAGGTCTTCGCAATACCCTCTTCCACAATGAAGCGTTTGGCCGCCGCGCACACCTGCCCGGTATTCTGGTAGCGGCCTGCTACCGCCGCCTTCACGGCAAGATCCAGGTCGGCATCGTTGAGGACGATGAACGGGTCAGAGCCGCCCAGCTCAAGAACGCATTTCTTCAGCGCGGCACCCGCCTGAGCACCAATGGCTGCCCCGGCACGCACGCTGCCGGTGACGGTCACTGCCGCAATACGGCGATCGTTAATCGCCTGGCTGACGCCGTCATTGGTGGCGTTTACCCAGCCGAACACGCCTTCAGGGAAACCGGCATCCGCAAAGATCTGCGCGATAAGCTCCGCCGAGCCGAGGACGTTGGGCGCGTGTTTGAGCAGATAGCTGTTACCTGCCAGCAGAATCGGCACCGCGCCGCGCAGCACCTGCCAGAGCGGGAAGTTCCACGGCATGACCGCGATGATCGGCCCCAGCGGACGGTATTCAATGACCGCATTCTGGTTTTCGACCAGCGTCGGTTCCGCGTGCAGCATCGCCGGGCCGTGCTCGGCGTACCAGTCGCACAGGCCGGCGGATTTTGCCACTTCGGCCCGCGCCTGCTGAATGGGTTTGCCCATTTCACGGGAGATCGTCTGCGCCATCTCTTCAGCGCGATGACGCAGCGCGGCGCTAAGATCGCGCAGCTTTTGCGCCCGGTGGGAGACGCTTTCGCGACGCCACTGGCGATAGCCCGCGTCGGACTGAGAAATCGCGCGTTCAACCTGTTCCGGCGTCGCCCACGGATACGCGGCGAGGGTTTCACCCGTTGCCGGGTTGACAGAGAAGGCATGTGTTGCAGAGGAATAAGTCATGGTGTTCTCCACGTTTTTCGGTTGATTCATTGTGGCCCACTCTGCTATTTCTTAAAAATGAATAATACTAACCACCTTATTCACGAAACGAGAACGCTATGGATTTAACCCAGCTTGAAATGTTTAACGCCGTCGCGCTGACGGGCAGTATCACCCAGGCGGCGCAGAAGGTGCATCGCGTGCCGTCAAACCTGACGACCCGCATCCGCCAGCTGGAAGCCGATCTTGGCGTTGAGCTGTTTATTCGTGAGAACCAGCGTTTGCGTTTATCCCCGGCTGGCCATAACTTTTTGCGCTACAGCAAGCAGATCCTCGCCCTGGTGGATGAAGCGCGCATGGTCGTCGCGGGGGATGAGCCGCAGGGGTTATTTGCCCTCGGCGCGCTGGAAAGTACCGCCGCCGTGCGCATTCCTGAAACGCTGGCACAGTTTAACCAGCGCTATCCGCGCATTCAGTTTGCCCTTTCTACCGGGCCATCCGGGACGATGATTGATGGCGTACTGGAGGGAACTCTGAGCGCCGCCTTTGTCGACGGGCCACTCTCGCACCCGGAGCTGGAAGGAATGCCGGTCTACCGGGAAGAGATGATGCTGGTCACGCCTGCCGGGCAGGCGGAAATCTCACGCGCCGCGCAGGTGAGCGGCAGCGACGTTTATGCCTTTCGCGCCAACTGCTCTTATCGCCGGCACCTGGAGAGCTGGTTTCACGCTGACCGCGCCACGCCCGGCCGCATTCACGAGATGGAGTCCTATCACGGCATGCTCGCCTGCGTCATTGCGGGCGCGGGCATCGCGCTGATGCCGCGCTCGATGCTGGAGAGTATGCCCGGGCATCATCAGGTTGAAGCCTGGCCGCTGGCAGAAAACTGGCGCTGGCTCACCACCTGGCTGGTGTGGCGACGCGGGGCAATGACCCGCCAGCTGGAGGCCTTTATAGCGCTGCTAAACGAACGTCTTCAATCAGCGCCTTCTCCATAAACAGGCTGAGCGGATCGTCAACGTACGGGGGAAACGCCGGACGCAAATCGTATCCGCACTGTTCATAAAGACGCACCGCGGCGCGCTGCTTGATGCCCGTCTCCAGCCGTACCGTATGGCAATGACGGCTCAGGGCCTCATCTTCCAGGGCGGCCAATAGCGTCTCCCCAAGGTGCTGCCCACGATGGGCCGGATCGATATAGACCCGCTTCATCTCCCCCGTACCGTCGCCGTTGAGCACGATGGCGCCACAGCCAACGGCCTGAAGCTGCTGGTCGCGAATGACCATCAGGATCAGCGACGTTTCCGGCAGCGCAGCCAAATCGATCAGATGATTGCTTTCGGCGGGATAGAGTTCGCTCTGATAGCGGTCAAGCGCCGCGATCAGGCTAAGAATGTCCGGGTGACGTGCAGATTCAGAGGTAATGGAATACATGGCAGGCTCCTTGCTTTTTTTTGTGAGGCTAAATGTCAACATAGCGCAGGCCTGCCAGGGTGCTTCATACAATTAACTTATCGTACCGCTCCGTTAGCGCAAAAAGATTTTCCCTTTCAGATACAGGGTGGCCTGACCGCCAATCAGCACGCGGTCGCCCTTCATTTCGCAGCGCAGATCCCCGCCACGGTGCGCCCCCTGGTGGGCATAAAGTGACGTTTTACCCAGCTTTTCGCTCCAGTATGGGATTAGCATGCTGTGGGCGGATCCGGTAACCGGATCTTCCGGCACCCCTTCCCCCGGGCAGAAGAAGCGGCTGACGAAGTCATATTTTTCGCCCGACGCCGTCACGCAGACCATTTTATCCAGCGGGATCATCGCCCCAATATCCGGCGTTAACGCTTCCACCTGCTGCTGGCTCTCCAGCACCACCAGGTAATCACGTCCGACGCGCACCTCTTTTGCGTCTGGGATGCCCAGCGCGCTAAACAGCAGCGCAGGTGGGTTCTCGACCACCTCCGTTGACCACGCGGGGAAGTTCAGCGTCAGCCAGTCGCCGCTGCGTTTAACCGTCAGCTCGCCCACGAAGCGCGTGGTGAAGGTAATTTCAGTATGCGGATAGTCAAGGTATTCGAAAATAACGTGCGATGCGGCAAGCGTAGCATGGCCGCACAGGTTAATTTCATCGAGCGTGGTAAACCAGCGCAGTTCAAACCCACCGTCGGTGCGTACAAAAAAGGCGGTCTCAGACTGGTTATGCTGCTGCGCCATTTTGAGCAGCGTCTCGTCCGGCAGCCACGCTTCCAGAGGACATACCGCTGCCGCGTTGCCGCCAAAGGTTTTGTCGCTGAAGGCATCCACCAGATAAAAATCAATTTCCTGCATTGTCTCTTCCTCTCTTGTTATGGGTTATTTAGCGCAGAAAAACTGTGCCTTTCAGATAAAGTGAAGCCTGTCCGCTCATCAGCACGCGCGAGCCTTTCAGCTCACAGCGCACGTCGCCGCCGCGCGCGGAAACCTGACGGGCAAGCATGGCTGTTTTCCCCAACCGTTCACCCCAGTATGGGATCAGCATGGTGTGCGCGGAGCCGGTGACCGGGTCTTCCGGAACGGATACCCCGGGGGAGAAAAAGCGGCTGACAAAATCGTATTCCCCCTCACCCCGTGCCGTCACGCTCACCTTATGCTCGCCCGGCGTCATCGCCGAAAAGCGTGGCGCGAGTGCTTCAACCTGCTGGCGATTATCCAGCACGATCAGCCAGGCGCGCCCTTTGCGTGCTGCAACGTAATGACGGATACCGAGCGCCGAGAGCATCTCCGGCGGCGGCGTCTCTTCTTGGGTTGGACATGCCGGGAAGTCCAGCGTCATCCACTCCCCCTCCCGGCTGACCGTCAGGCGGCCAGAGGCGGTATCAAAGTGGATCCGCGAGTCGGGGTAATCCAGTTCATTAAACAGAACGTACGCGGCGGCAAGGGTGGCGTGGCCGCAGAGATTGACTTCGGTAAGCGTGGTAAACCAGCGTAGCTCAATGCCTCCTTTAGTGCAGACGAAAAAGGCCGTTTCCGACTGATTATGCTGCTGCGCCATTTTCAGCAAGGTCTCATCGGGTAACCATTCCTTGAGCGGACAAACGGCGGCCGGGTTGCCGCCAAACGTGGTATTGCTGAACGCATCGACCAGATAAAAATCAATCTCCTGCATTGTCTTACCGCCTGTTTTTATTGTGTTGTTCTTTTATATTCAATGAAAACAGCGCTCCCGGCTACCGCTTTCATAAGGTAAATATTGAGATCTGCGTCACATAATGGTTGAGTTTTCGCCATTCAACGTTTTAAGATCGTCTCCTCTTCTTTTCAGCAACGAATCTCCGACATCCCTATGACAACGAACACAGTTTCCCGCAGGGTTGCGTGGCTACGCGTGGTCACGCTGGCCATTGCCGCGTTTATTTTTAACACCACAGAATTTGTGCCGGTTGGGCTGTTGTCTGACATCGCTAACAGTTTCCAGATGGAAACGGCGCAGGTGGGCATTATGTTGACCATTTACGCCTGGGTGGTGGCGCTGATGTCCCTGCCGTTCATGCTGCTGACCAGCCAGATAGAGCGGCGCAGGCTGCTGATCGGTCTGTTTGTCTTATTTATCGCGAGCCACGTGCTGTCGTTTATGGCGTGGAATTTTACGGTGCTGGTCATCAGCCGCGTCGGTATCGCCTTTGCCCATGCGGTGTTCTGGTCGATCACCGCGTCGCTGGCGATTCGCCTCGCACCGGCGGGTAAACGCGCGCAGGCGCTAAGCCTGATTGCTACCGGTACCGCACTGGCGATGGTGCTGGGCCTGCCGATTGGCCGCATCGTGGGGCAATACTTCGGCTGGCGTACCACCTTCTTCGCCATCGGCATGGGCGCGCTGGTGACGCTGGTGTGTCTGATTAAGCTGCTGCCCGCGCTGCCGAGCGAACATTCCGGCTCGCTGAAAAGCCTGCCGCTGCTGATGCGTCGCCCTGCGCTGCTGAGCATCTACCTGCTGACCGCCATCGTGGTAACGGCCCATTACACCGCGTATAGCTACATTGAACCGTTTGTGCAGGTGGTAGCAGGCTTTAGCGCCAACTTTGCCACCGTCTTACTGCTGATCCTCGGCGGCGCGGGGATTATTGGCAGCGTGCTGTTCGGCAAGCTGGGTAACCGGCACGCCTCCTCGCTGGTAAGCAGCGCTATAGGCCTGCTGCTGGCCTGTCTGCTGTTGCTGATGCCCGCCGCGGGAAGTGAAAGCCATCTGGCGATCCTCAGCCTGTTCTGGGGCGTGGCGATCATGATTATTGGCCTGGGCATGCAGGTGAAGGTGCTAGCCCTGGCGCCGGATGCGACGGACGTCGCCATGTCGCTGTTCTCGGGAATTTTCAATCTGGGGATTGGCGCGGGTGCGCTGGTGGGAAACCAGGTCATCCTGCACGTGTCGATGTCGGCGATTGGCTATCTGGGTGCCATTCCGGCCCTGATGGCGCTGTTCTGGTCGGTACTCATCTTCCGCAAGTGGCCGGTGGCGCTGGAGGAACAGGGGCAGCACGGGTGAGGGTCGTTTGTGCCGGGTGGCGGCTTCGCCTTACCCTGCCTACAAAAAGACGGGTTTCGTAGGCCGGGTAAGGCGAAGCCGCCACCCGGCAATGAACTTAATGGTAAGTCTTAATAATCTCCAGCACGCCGTTAATAATAAACTGCACGCCCATACAGACCAGTAAGAAGCCCATCAGGCGGGAAATCGCCTCGATACCGCCCTTGCCTACCCAGCGCATGATGGCGCCGGAGCTGCGCAGCGATGCCCACACGATAATCCCGATAATCGCAAAAATCAGCGGCGGTGCCACCGTCAGCACCCAGTCCGGGAAGGTTGCGCTGTCACGCACCGTCGACGCGGAGCTGATGATCATCGCGATGGTCCCCGGCCCCGCCGTGCTCGGCATGGCAATCGGCACGAAGGCGATATTCGCGCTCGGTTCGGTTTCCAGCTCTTCCGATTTGCTGGTCGCTTCCGGCGACTCATGCGCTTTTTGCGCCGGGAACAGCATGCGGAAACCGATAAAGGCCACGATCAGCCCCCCGGCGATACGCAGGCCAGGGATGGAAATCCCGAAGGTATTCATCACCAGTTGCCCGGCGTAGTAAGCCACCATCATGATGGCAAACACATACACCGAGGCCATCATCGACTGATGATTGCGCTCGGCGCTGTTCATATTCCCTGCCAGCCCGAGGAAAAGCGCCACCGTCGTTAACGGGTTAGCCAACGGCAGCAAGACCACCAGCCCAAGGCTGATTGCTTTAATCAAATCCAACATAGTGCGTTGTCGTCCTTATCCATATTTAACACAGCAATTATAGGGGGAAAGTGTGACATTCAGCCATGGGCGCAACGTAACGATTATTTTCCTTCTGAAAAGATAACAGGAAGTTATCCCTATGATTTGAAACACCTTAAAAAAAGTTCATGAAACGTTTTAGCAATTCGTGGCATCGGCTGATTCATTCAGTTGACTTATACTTGCCTGAGCAATAATATCTGCCGTGACTAATTACTTGCCAGGGCAACCATTGTGAAAAGCACCAGTGATATCTTTAACGACGTTGTTCCGCTGGGTCGTCTTATTCATATGGTCAATCAGAAAAAAGATCGCCTGCTCAATGACTATCTGTCACCGCTGGATATCACCGCAACACAGTTCAAAGTGCTGTGTTCCATTCGCTGCGAAGTGTGTATCACGCCGGTTGAGCTGAAAAAGGTGCTCTCTGTCGATCTGGGTGCGTTAACCCGCATGCTCGATCGTCTCGTCTGCAAAGGATGGATAGAACGAAGCCCTAACCCGAATGACAAACGCGGCGTACTAGTGAAGCTGACCAGCGATGGCGCGGCCATGTGCGAGCAATGTCATCAATTAGTAGGACAAACACTGCATCAGGAACTAACAAAAAACTTAACGGCAGATGAAGTGGCAACCCTTGAGCTTTTGCTGAAGAAAATCCTGCCGTAAACAGAAAAAAGAGGTATGACGATGTCCAGACGCAATACTGACGCTATCACCATTCATAGCATTTTGGACTGGATCGAGGATAACCTGGAATCGCCGCTCTCCCTTGAAAAAGTGTCAGAGCGTTCAGGTTACTCCAAATGGCACCTGCAACGGATGTTCAAAAAAGAGACCGGCCATTCATTAGGTCAATATATTCGCAGCCGCAAGCTGACGGAGATTGCCCAGAAACTGAAAGAAAGCAATGAGCCGATCCTTTATCTGGCGGAGCGTTACGGATTTGAATCGCAGCAAACCCTGACGCGTACGTTCAAGAACTATTTTGACGTGCCGCCTCACAAGTACCGAATCACCAGCGTGCCGGGCGAATCCCGATACCTGTATCCGTTAAAACACTGTAGTTAATCATCGCCTGTCACAGACGTAACCGAGGAAATCATGAAAGTTATCGCCTCCGCCGCCCTCGCCTTGCTGGTGCTGTTCTCCAGCCAGACCTTCGCGGAGCAAACCCCTCGTGCAACGCAGCAAAATAATCCTGATACGATGATTTTGCCGTCCGCACATGACCAGTCGCCCTATGATTTCAACCACATGGGTGCTGGTAGCGACAAATCCGACGAATTAGGCGTGCCTTATTATAATCAGCACGGCTTCTGATTCGTTTTTGCCCCGCAGACGCGGGGCTTTTTTTATGCCTTTTCGCTTACCCGCGTCGTCCGACGAACCCGCAGACCAAACACGTTAATGTACAGCCCGGCCATGATCAGCACGGCGCCAAACAGCTGCAGCGCGCTTAGCGTTTCATCCAGCAATATCGCCGCACTGGCAAGCCCTACCACCGGCACCAGCAGAGATAACGGCGCGACGCGCCAGGTCTCATAACGCCCCAGCAGCGATCCCCAGATCCCGTAGCCCACAATGGTGGCGACAAAGGCCAGATAGACGAGAGACAGGATCGTGGTCATATCGATGTTGACCAGACTGTTCAGCATCACCGCCGGACCGTCCAGAATACTCGACGCCAGCAGAAACGGGATAACCGGGATCAGTGCGCTCCACACCACCAGCGACATCACCGCCGGGCGCGCCTCGTGCTGCATGATCAGCTTGTTGAAGATATTCCCGCAGGCCCAGCTCAGCCCCGCCGCCAGCGTCAACATAAACCCGAGCAGCGCCACATGCTGACCATTCAGGCTGGCCTCGATCAGCACCAGCACGCCGAACACCGCCAGCGTGATCCCCGCCAGCTGTTTGCCCTGCAGGCGCTCGCCAAAGACAAACGCCCCGAGAATAATGGTAAAGAACGCCTGCGCCTGTAACACCAGCGAGGCCAGACCGGCCGGCATACCGAACTTGATGGCGCAAAAGAGAAACGCGAACTGGCCAAAGCTAATGGTCAAACCGTAGCCCAGCAGCAGTTTAAAGGGGATCTTTGGACGCGCCACAAAGAAGATGGCCGGGAAAGCGACCAGCATAAAACGTAAGCCGGCCAGCATCAGCGGCGGCATGTTGTGCAGCCCCAGCTTAATGACCACAAAATTGAGCCCCCATACTACGACCACCAGCAGTGCCAGCAGCCCGTCTTTCCGCGTCATATCCCGCCCCTGAATTATTAATAATTTGTTAACACTTCAAGGTAACAGAAAAAAGTGCGTCACGAGAAGATCATTATTTCTGGCAGGCAGCTGAAGCACTTAGGGATAAATAGGGTGCTATACAAGCCCCTTATGTCATGGTAATCCTGTTAACACACATCGAATAAAAGCATAAGCAACTGTCGGGCAGGAATATGAAACCATCTCTCAGGCGCTCAACCGCGGCGCTGCTGGCATCGTCATTGTTATTAACCATCGGTCGGGGGGCAACGCTGCCGTTTATGACCATTTATCTCACGCGCGTCTACAGCATGAGCGTCGAGAATATCGGTTATGCCCTGACGATTGCGCTGACCATTGGCGTGGTGTTCAGCCTGGGATTTGGCATTCTTGCCGATAAGTTTGATAAAAAACGCTACATGCTGATCGCCATCGTAGCCTTTATCGCCGGATTTGTGGCGATCCCGCTGGTCAATAACGTCACGCTGGTGGTGCTGTTCTTTGCGCTGATCAACTGCGCCTACTCCGTCTTTTCGACGGTGCTGAAAGCCTGGTTCTCCGACGTGCTCACCTCCAGCCAGAAGGCGCGGGTCTTCTCGCTAAACTACAGCTTCCTGAACATTGGCTGGACGGTCGGCCCGCCGATTGGCACCCTGCTGGTGATGTACAGCCTGCAGCTGCCGTTCTGGCTGGCAGCCTTCTGTGCCGCCCTGCCGCTGGGCTTTATCCACTTCTTTGTACAGAAAAGCGTGGCGTTAGATACCGCCGAGGAGAAGACGCCGTGGCAGCCGTCGGTCTTGCTGAAAGATCGCGCGCTGTTCTGGTACACGCTCTCTGGCCTGCTGGCGTCGTACGTGGGCGGGTCGTTCGCGAGCTGTATTTCGCAATACGTTCTCGCTGCACATGCGGACAGTGATTTCGCCGAAAAGGTGGTCGCCGTGGTGCTGCCCGTCAACGCCGCCGTGGTGGTAACGCTGCAATATGCGCTGGGCCGCAAAATCTCAGCCAGCAATATCCGCCCGCTGATGTCCCTCGCCACCCTGTTTTTTATCGTGGGGCTGGGCGGCTTTATGCTCTCCGGGGAAAACCTGGTTTACTGGGGCATCGCTGCCGCTATTTTCACGCTGGGTGAGATTATCTATGCCCCGGGTGAATACATGCTGATTGACAACATTGCGCCACCGGGAATGAAGGCGAGCTATTTCTCCGCGCAGGCGCTGGGCTGGCTCGGCGCGGCGGCAAACCCGATGATCACCGGTATCATCCTGACCAACCTGCCGCACTGGTCGCTGTTTGTGATTATGATGGCCGCGATTATTGTGGCGTGGCTGATGATTTTGCGCGGGATGAGCGTGAAGGCATGGTGCGAGTCACCCAAAGCGGCGTAGCAAATGTAGGCCGGGCAAGGCGAAGCCGCCACCCGGCAAAAGCAAAAACCTAGTGGTGCAACATCTCCTCCACCACCTGCTCTTTATACATCTCGTTCGGATAATAGGTCGGCCAGTTATCCATCTCTTTCAGCAGCGCCTCGTGGGAGGTATTGCCCATGAAAATATGGAAGTGCGAAGAGGCCTTCGGTCCGATGGTATGGTCGCTGAACTGGACGAACTTCGGCGCCTTGCTGCTGGCGTCCTTGCACTCAAAGAGATAGCGCACGCCTTTCTTGCCTGACGCGTAGGTCAGAATTTTGTAGCCGCTGTAATCATACTGGCAGCGGCTGACCGCTTTCCCCTGATGGAATTCCATCACGTTATTTTCGATACCGATGGCATCCACGTCCGTCGCATAACCCGTGCGGTAGTAGGCTTTCACCTCATCAAAGGATTTGCTTTTATCCTTCTGCGCTTTCTGCTTAAAGACCGGATCCAGCGAACCATCGAGCAGGAACGGATAGACCGACTGCCAGGTGCCGTCCCAGTCAGACAGCGCTCTGTCCTTCACGTCTTTATCCTCAAACACGCCGTTCGCCGCCTTCTGTTCCGCTTCGGTCATCTGGTGGCCGTGCGAGTGAGCAAACAGCTGGCCGCTGACCAGCAGCGCCCCCAGAGTCATGGCAAATTTCCCAATATGTGCAGCCAAAGTAACGCCCTCATTCCGTTTTATAAGAATGAGAATGTTATATTATAACATTTCAGATCGCAACCAGCCCGCGAACGCCCTCCTGCTCCATATTTTCACCCCGCCCGCGCTGAATAATGGTGCCGCGGGACATCAGCAAATAGCTGTCGGCCAGCTCGGCGGCAAAGTCGTAAAACTGCTCCACCAGCAGGATCGCCATGTCGCCTCTGTTTGCCAGGGTGCGGATCACGTGGCCGATTTCTTTAATGACGGAAGGCTGTATGCCTTCGGTCGGTTCATCCAGGATCAGCAGCCGCGGACGACTCGCCAGCGCGCGACCAATCGCCAGCTGCTGCTGCTGCCCACCCGAGAGATCGCCCCCGCGACGGTGCTTCATCTCTTTGAGCACCGGGAACAGCTGCCAGATCTCCTCTGGCACCTGCTTCGCCTCGCGGGCGGAAAACCGCGATAGCCCCAGCAGGAGATTCTCCTCCACGGTCAGGCGCGGAAAAATCTCGCGTCCCTGCGGGACATACGCCACGCCAGACTGCACCCGCTGGTGCGGTTTGCTGTGGGTAATCGTTTTCCCCTGCCAGATGACCTCCCCGGTTTTCGCCGGGATCAGCCCCATCAGACACTTCAGCAGCGTGGTTTTCCCCACGCCGTTGCGCCCCAGCAGGCAGGTGACTTCGCCGGTGACCGCCTCAAAGCTCACGCCGCGCAGGATATGGCTGCCGCCGTAATACTGATTCAGTTCGTTGACCTGTAGCATTCCCTCTCCTTAACGTCCCAGATAGACCTCAATCACCTGCTCGTTGGCCTGCACTTCGCGAAGCGACCCTTCCGCCAGCACCCGCCCCTGATGCAGCACGGTCACATGGTCGGCAATCGTTTCAACAAAGCCCATGTCGTGCTCCACCACCATCAGGGAGTGTTTGCCCGCCAGCGTTTTGAACAGCTCTGCGGTGTATTCCGTTTCCGCGTCGGTCATTCCGGCGGCGGGTTCATCCAGCAGCAGCAGATGCGGGTCCTGCACCAGCAGCATGCCGATCTCCAGGAACTGTTTCTGCCCGTGGGAAAGCAGCCCAGCCCGTCGGTCGCGCTCCGCGCTAAGGCGCAGCAAAACCAGCATCTCGTCAATGCGGTCACGCTGCTCACCGTTGAGTTTTGCCCGCAGGCTCGCCCAGACGGACTTATCGGTTTTCATCGCGATCTCAAGGTTTTCCCACACCGTCAGCGCTTCAAAGACCGTGGGCTTCTGGAATTTACGCCCGATGCCCTGGCGGGCGATGGCCGCAGGCTCCAGCGCGGTCAGGTCGATGGACTGATCGTAAATCGCCCTACCGCTCTTTGGCCGCGTTTTGCCGGTGATGACGTCCATCAGCGTGGTTTTACCCGCCCCGTTGGGGCCAATCACGCAGCGCAGCTCGCCCACGCCGATATTCAGCGAGAGATCGGTCAGGGCCTGAAAACCATCAAAATTGACGTTAATGGATTCAAGCTGAAGTACAGGGTCAGTCTGGTCCCGGTAGCGATCGCCGGGCAGCTGGCGGGTAAATAATCCTTCCGTTGGCTGCATTATTTCTCTCCCTTACGCAACAGACCGTAGACACCGCGCGGCAAGAACAGCGTGACGGCGATAAAAATCAGCCCCAGAAACAGCTGCCAGTACTCCGGCATCGCGACGGTGAAGAAACTTTTCGCCCCGTTCACCAGCGCCGCGCCAATCACCGGCCCCACCAGCGTGCCGCGCCCGCCCAGCGCCACCCAGATGGCGGCCTCTATCGAGTTCGTCGGCGACATTTCACCGGGGTTAATAATGCCGACCTGTGGGACGTACAGCGCCCCCGCCAGACCGCACAGCACGGCAGAAAGCGTCCACACCAGCAGCTTGAACCCGCGCGGATCGTAGCCGCAAAAGGTCAGGCGGTTTTCGGCGTCGCGCACGGCGGTAAGGATGCGGCCAAACTTGCTCTTCGCCAGCGCAAACCCGGTGCCCAGGGCCAGAAGCAGCAACAGCACGGTCGCCAGGAACAGCGCGATGCGGGTGGTCGTTTCCGTTACCGAAAACCCGAGCAGCGTGGTAAAACCGGTAAAGCCGTTATTGCCGCCAAACCCGGTTTCGTTGCGAAAGAACAGCAGCATCCCGGCATAGGTCAGCGCCTGGGTCATAATCGAGAAATAGACCCCTTTGATCTTCGAGCGGAAGGCAAACCAGCCAAACACCAGCGCCAGCAGGCCCGGCACCAGCACAATCAGCACCAGCGCCCAGGCAAAGTGCTGGGTGCCCCACCAGAACCAGGGCAGCTCGCTCCAGGAGAGAAACGACATAAACGCGGGCAGACCGTCACCTGCCGCCTGGCGCATCAGGTACATGCCCATCGCATAGCCGCCCAGGGCGAAGAAGAGGCCGTGCCCAAGGGACAGCATACCGGCGTATCCCCACACCAGATCCAGCGCCACCGCCACGATGGCATAGCAGAGGATCTTGCCAATCAGCGTCAGCATCCAGGTCGACAGCGCCAGCGGATGCGTCGCAGGTAGTAAGGCGAAAAACGGCAGTATCAGCAAACACACCACCAGCAGGCTGCCCACTATCTGCGTGGTGCGTGGCGCTTTGCGCGCCAGCGTTAAGGTCAGCGGCTGGCTCATCAGTCAATCACCCTCCCTTTCAGCGCAAACAGCCCCTGCGGGCGTTTCTGAATAAACAGCACGATCGCCACCAGAATCACGATCTTGCCCAGCACCGCCCCCATCTGTGGTTCAAGGATTTTATTAAAGATCCCCAGCCCAAACGCCGCGGCCACGCTGCCTGCCAGCTGGCCTACGCCTCCGAGCACCACCACAAGGAAGGAGTCGATGATATAGCCCTGGCCCAGCTCCGGCCCGACGTTACCGAGCTGCGATAGCGCCACGCCGCCTAACCCCGCAATCCCGGAGCCAAGCCCAAACGCCAGCATATCGACGCGCCCTGTCGGTACCCCGCAGCAGGCGGCCATGCTGCGGTTTTGCGTCACCGCCCGCACGTTAAGCCCCAGACGGGTTTTATTCAGAATGAGCCAGGTAAAGAACAGCACCATCAGCACGAAGCCCAGCACCACGATGCGGTTCCACGGCAGCGTCAGGTTAGCAAAAACCTGCACCCCGCCGGAGAGCCATGCCGGGTTCGCGACCTCCAGGTTCTGGGCGCCAAAGGTCATGCGCACCAGCTGGATAAGCATCAGGCTGATGCCCCACGTCGCCAGCAGCGTTTCCAGCGGACGACCGTACAGATGACGGATCACCGTGCGCTCCAGCGCCATTCCAATGCCCGCCGTCAGGCAGAACGCGACCGGCAGCGCGATAACGGGATAGAGTGCCAGCCACTGGGGCGCAAGCCCGGCCATCGCCTGCTGCACCATCCAGGTCGCATATGCCCCCAGCATCAGCATCTCGCCGTGGGCCATGTTAATCACGCCCAGCAGGCCGTAGGTGATAGCCAGCCCCAGCGCGGCCAGCAGCAGCACCGACCCAAGGGACAGCCCCATAAAAGCCTGGCCCAGCAGGTCGCCCCACATCAGGCGGTGCTGGATCTGGCTAAGACTCTCTTCTGCGGCCGCGCGCACCGCGCTATCCGGCTCCGTCTGTGGCAGGGTAAACGGGGTAAGCCTGGACTGCACGTCCGGATCGTCTGACTGGCCTAACAATTCGACGGCCTTGCGGCGCACTTCCGGCTGCGGGCTGGCCAGCTGGAGATTCGCGACCGCCAGCAGCAGCGCCTGACGCGCCACGGCGTCCGTCTCATCGTTCACACGCTTTTCCAGAAAAGCGAGCATCCCGGGCTGGGCATCGCGCTGCAGCTGACGCGCCGCCGCCCGTCTTTCGGTGACACTGTCACTCACCAGCTGATGCGTGGCGATAGCGGTTGCAGCCAGCACGCGCAGCCGGTTCGTCAGGCGCACGGCTTTGGTTGGGCCCTCTGCCGTCTGACTCTCCCCCAGCGGGATGACGTTGCCATCGCGTTGTGCAAAGGCGTGCTTTTGCGTATCGACGTAGAGATTTTCCTTTTGTAGCGCCTCAAGGAGCGGCAGTCTTGACGCATCCGGCGCGGCGGCCCACTGCGTCAACAAATCCGCCTGCTGGCTGCGGCTGGCGGCAACAAAACGATCGGCATCCGATGCCTGCACCATCCCTGGCAGCAGTCCGGAAAGCCATACAAGAGCGATGAACAGGCGCATGGCGTTCATGACGTTTCTCCCTGCGGTGATGGCTTAGTTGCTGGCGGTTTTCATCGGCTGGTCGGGCTTTTTGTCATTCCCGGCGATGAACGGGCTCCACGGCTGGGCGCGTACCGGCTGCTCCGTCTGCCACACCACGTTAAACTGGCCGTTGCCCTCGATTTCGCCGATCATGACCGGCTTGTGCAGATGATGGTTGGTGGCATCCATGGTGAGCGTAAAGCCTGACGGCGCCTTAAAGGACTGACCGGCCATCGCCGCACGCACTTTGTCCACATCGGTAGTGCCCGCTTTTTCCACCGCCTGCGCCCACATGTGAATACCTACGTAGGTGGCTTCCATCGGATCGTTAGTTACGACGGTATCGGCGTTCGGCAGCTTGTGCGCCTTCGCATAGGCTTTGTAATCCGCTACAAACGCCTGGTTAGTCGGGTTATCCACGGACTCAAAGTAGTTCCAGGCTGCCAGGTTACCCACCAGCGGTTTGGTGTCGATCCCGCGCAGCTCTTCTTCACCCACGGAGAACGCCACCACCGGCACGTCCGTCGCCTTCAGCCCCTGGTTAGCCAGCTCTTTGTAGAACGGCACGTTGGAGTCGCCGTTGATGGTCGACACCACGGCAGTTTTGCCGCCCGCGGAGAATTTTTTGATGTTGGCAACGATGGTCTGGTAGTCGCTATGACCAAACGGGGTGTAAACCTCTTCGATGTCCTTATCCTCCACCCCTTTCGAATGCAGGAACGCGCGCAGGATCTTATTGGTGGTGCGGGGGTAAACGTAATCGGTGCCCAGCAGGAAGAAGCGCTTCGCCGCGCCGCCGTCTTCACTCATCAGGTATTCCACCGCCGGGATCGCCTGCTGGTTCGGCGCCGCGCCGGTATAGAAGACGTTTGGCGACATCTCTTCGCCTTCATACTGCACCGGATAGAACAGCAGGCCGTTCAGCTCCTCAAAGACCGGCAGTACGGATTTGCGCGACACCGACGTCCAGCAGCCGAATACCACCGCCACTTTATCCTGGCTCAGCAGCTGACGCGCCTTCTCGGCAAACAGCGGCCAGTTTGAGGCCGGATCCACCACCACCGGCTCCAGTTTCTTGCCCAGCACGCCGCCTTTGGCGTTGATCTCATCGATGGTCATCAGCGCGACGTCTTTCAGCGGGGTTTCGGAGATGGCCATGGTGCCGGACAGCGAATGCATGATCCCCACCTTGATGGTATCGGCCGCCTGCGCGCCAAAACTCATCCCTATCGCCACGACGGACGCGGATAACGCAAAAGCTTTTAATAAGGTACGACGCTGCATATTTTCACTCCTGAAAAAGAACGCTGTGCGAAAACGTCCGGTACGGCGTGGACGCGGAAAAAAAAGTGTCAGCGAAGCAGGAGCAAAAAGAGTGCCAGAATGGAGATAGCGCTATTTCTGGGAGGGGAACGCCGGATGTAAAGAGAACGACTCAGAATGGTACAGCGCTGCACTTTTATAATGCAGCGCCGTATAACGGGGTTACCAGACTTCGCTGGCGATCTGCGTGACCAGCCGGACTTTGTCCCACTGCTGGGCTTCGCTCAGGCTGTTGCCCTCTTCGGTCGAGGCAAAACCACACTGCGGGCTAAGGCAAATCTGCTCTTTCGCCACGTATTTCGCCGCCTCCTCAAGACGGGCTTTAATTCCCTCCGGATTCTCCAGCTCGCCGTTTTTTGTAGTGATAAGACCCAACACCACCTGCTGTTTGCCCGGGCGAACAAAGCGCAGGGGCGCGAAATCCCCGCTGCGGTCGTTATCATATTCGAGGAAGAAGGCGTCCACGTTAACCGTTCCGAACAGCACGTCCGCTACCGGCTCGTAGCCGCCTTCGGAAATCCAGGTGGAACGGAAATTGCCGCGACAGACGTGCAGTCCGATGGTCAGATCGTCCGGCTTGCCCTCCAGCGCCTTGTTCAGCACGCGGGCATAGATGCGCGCCAGCTCATCGGCGTCGTCGCCGCGCTCGCGGATCTGACGGCGCTGGTCGTCCGAACAGAGATAGGCCCAGACGGTGTCATCCAGCTGCAGATAACGGCAGCCCGCGTCGTAGAAGGCCCGGATGGCATCGCGCCACGTGGTCGCCAGGTCATCGAAATAGACGTCAAGGTCCGGATACACGGTCGCATCAATATCTTTGCGACCGCCGCGGAAGTGCAGCACGCTTGGGCTCGGAATGGTCATTTTTGGCTGGGCGTTACCGCTGATGCTTTTCAGATAGCGGAAATCGTCCAGCATCGGGTGCTCGCCAAAGCCCAGCTTGCCGGTGACGCGCACGCCGTGGGCTTTGGTTTGCACGCCGTTAAACTGGATGCCCTGCTGGGAATCGTAACGCTCAACGCCCTGAAGACCGTCGAAGAAGTCGAAGTGCCACCAGGCACGACGAAACTCACCGTCGGTCACCACATGCAGGCCGCACGCACACTGCTGCTCGACGACGTGGCGAATGGCCTCGTCCTCCACCGCACGAAGCTGCCCGGCATCAATCTCACCGCTGGCAAATTTCAGGCGAGCCTGCTTGATGGCATCCGGGCGTAAAAAACTGCCGACTACGTCGGCGCGGTACGGGGCGTGGCGTCGTTGCATGGAAATCTCCTCAGTCTGCCGGCGATAATTGCCCGCAGTGATAATTCATTATTTGAATCTTTAGACTTCTGGATGTCTAAATGTCCAAAAACAATGTCATACCTCACCGGTGCCGGCAAACGAGAAAATTTCACGTATGTTGAAAAAAATTCATCTTCACAGCGCGGCGACGGACGCCTCGCTGGCAAACGCGTAGCGTTCATCTTCCCAGCCGGTGATCCCACCGAGCATGATTTTGACCGGCAGCCCGAGACGGGCCAGCTTCAGCGCGGCTCTGTCCGCGCCGTTACAGTGCGGCCCTGCGCAGTAGACGACAAACAGCGTCCCTTCAGGCCATTGGGCCATGCGCTCAGCGGTCATCTGGCTCCACGGCATATGCAGAGCGCCCGGCACATGGCGACGGGCAAACTGCTCCGGGCTCCCCACCACGTGCAGCAAAACAAAGTCCTGCTCATTATGCGTGATGGCATGATGCACATCGGCGCAGTCGGTTTCGACGCTCAGGCGACGCAGAAAATGGGTAACGGCTTCCTGCGGTTCGGCAGCCGGAAATTCAGTAACATAGCTCATGATCCTTCCTCATCTTTGGCGTTTGTGTTAACACTACTCTATCCACAAATTCAGCTCATGAATGCGCTCGCTTATGCCAGAAAACAGCAAAAAGATGACAACGTTAAGACAGATTGCCCGCCCGAAGGTGGTGGTGCTGGCGTATGACGGTCTGTGTACCTTTGAGTTTGGCGTGGCGGTGGAAATCTTCGGCCTGCCGCGCCCCGAGCTGGGTGACGACTGGTATCGTTTTGCCGTGGCAAGCGTTGACAACGGTGAGCTTCGGGCGACCGGCGGGATCCGTATCATTACCGATGGCGATATCTCCCTGCTTGCGTCTGCCGATCTGATCGTGGTGCCGGGCTGGCGGGGGGTGGACTCGCCGGTCCCGGACGCGCTCTGCAACGCATTACGTCAGGCCAGCGCGCGGGGCTGTCAGCTACTCTCCATCTGCTCGGGTGTATTTGTGCTGGCCGCCTCCGGTCTGCTCAACGGACGCAAAGCCACGACGCACTGGCGCTACATTGAGACGCTTAAAGCCCGCTACCCTGACATCGACGTGGTCGAGGATGTGCTCTACCAGGACGAAGGCGAGATCCTGACTTCCGCAGGCAGCGCGGCGGGGATCGATCTTTGTCTGCACGTCGTGCGTCGGGATTTCGGGATGGAAACCGCCAACAGCGTGGCGAGGCGGCTTGTCATTCCCCCTCACCGGGATGGATCTCAGCCGCAACAGCTGAGCCGCCCGGTGGCGCAGCTGCGGGAAAGCCAGCGCCTCGGTCAGCTGTTTGATTTTCTGCACACGCATCTTACCGAGCCGCACAGCGTCGACTCGCTGGCGCGTCGTGTCGGTATGAGTCAGCGCACGTTTCTGCGTCGCTTCGAAGCGGCAACGGGAACGACGCCTGCCCGCTGGTTACTCAATGAGCGCCTGCTTGTGGGGAGGTGATCGTTTCTGCATGGTGGTTATGTGGGGGAAGAAAGGCGCTGAGGCCATGAATGACGGGGGTTGCGAGGCGCGGTGAGGATTCCGCACAGCTCGACAGAAAATGATAGATTATGAGAAATAATGCGCTAACTTTTGCACTGGTTTGAGAGCAATGAGATCGGTATTAAACATGTTTTAAAAACTGTTAAATGACCCGCCCATACCAGACCACTTTGCCAACAATACAAAAATCCGATGGGACATTGTTAAGGTCAATGTTGAACGGCTTGTAAACCGGGTTTGTGCTCGTAACAATGAGTTGTGCTCCTGGCAAGCGCTGCACTCGTTTTACGATTAATTGTCCATCGAGTCGCAATACATAGATTCCCTCTCTAGGTTCCCGATCACCATGATTTACAAGGATGATATCTTTGTCGTTCAGGACGCCTTCCATCGAGTCGCCTTGCACGCTGATAACAGACAGCTGTTTGGGATCAGCCTTTAAATGATTAACCACCCAATAACGTCTAAATGATACCGTGAACATAGGCGTTTCATCATCATTCCAAGCACCGTAGCCCGCAGACGCAGTCACGTTATAGCGCGGCACAAAAATGAACTCTTCTAAATCAACTTCATTTCCATGCACATCATTTATGGCTGTACTTGGTGGAGTTGCTGGCCTTGAAATTAAATTGGTACCAGTACTGCTCTGCTCACCCGTAGCAAGCCATTCGATACTCACTCCAGCTGTACGGGCCAGCACAACTAAGTTGTCCAATGTCGGTTGTGTGTGGCCAGCAAAGTACTTATGCATCGCCCCATAACTAATTCCGCAATCAGCCGCAAATTGACGGATGCTCTTGCCGTCTATCGCTTTCCGCAACCTGTCGCTAAAAGTGGTTCCTTTTTGATTATCACTTAAAGGAACTTTTGGGCCGTTTTTGTTCTGCGGATCCTTTTCTGTATAACTCATTGATTCCTCCAGTGTTAGATGCATGTTCGCGATAGTTGTCATTTGACTCACAAAAGGAACCAATAAAAGCTTGTAATTTTCCTTTTAGTGATCAACACTACTATTACAGTGTGTAAGACAGATGAGTTATTACTATGTATAAACGAGTAGAATCTCAGAAAACATCAACAAATGGAATCACTTCTTGTGATTGGCATCGTGCTGACATCATTGCCGAGTTACGTAAGAAAGGGACCACCCTGGCTGGATTATCCCGTAACGCTGGTTTAAATGCCCGCACTCTCAATAACGCTTTAGACCGTAAATACCCTAAGGGTGAGCGCATTATTGCTTCCGCAATAGGCGTTGAACCGTCGGTTATCTGGCCTTCAAGATATTGTGAGGTGCTGTGATGTGGTCGACGGTATCTGAGTTAGCTGGATGTGCTGGTGTACCAGCAACAGAGAGAGGTTGTCGGAAATTTTTGGACAATCTTGCATCCAAGAATCCATCAATGAGAAGAAAACGCACTGGTACAAAAGCGTTTGAATACCACATTGATTCGTTACCGATTGTGACTCAGGAAGAATTAAAGAACCGTTATTACAAAGAAATATTATCAACTCAACAGGTAAGTACAAAAGAAACCAAAACCAGTTCGAATATAGGTTTATCTGATAACGGTAAACTTGCTCTGATTCGCCAGTGCCCGGCTCTTCTTGAGCGTGAAGTGGGCTCTCTGACTGATAAACAGAAAGAGATCGCCGATGCTCGTGCTGTTCTGGCAATGGAAGTGGAGAAACTGCGCGATGCCGGGATGTCCCGTACCGCAGCGGTTAACTACATCTCCATCGAGTCTCGTAAAGGTACACTGCCTGCACATCTGCTTAAGGCTGCTGAGATGGCCAATGCCCGCAAAGGCTCCAGCCGTGCCGGTGTTGGTACCCGTAGCCTCCAGGAATGGCTGACCATTTTTGAATCCACAAAGCCAGGCGTTGAGCGTATGGCCATGCTGGCCCCTGGCCATCTTAAAGCGAAGAAGCCTGAGCAGATTACCTGGCTCCCGGCGTTCCTTGCTCACTGGCGTAACCGCAAAGGCCCAAGCCTGCGCGAGGCATACCGGGATTTCCAGGAGGAATGGTCTGTTATCTATGCTGACCAGCCTGCAATGGCTGCTGCATGTCCCTCTTATGATGCCGTTCGTCGGGCCATGGAGAAGCTGCCACGTCGCGAGAAAGCTCGTGGCCGCGTAAGTGGCTCTGCTGCGCTGGCTTATGAATGCTTCCAGAAGCGTGACTGGTCCCTTATGCCGGTTAATGGCTGCTGGATTGCGGATGGTAAATCCCTTGAGATGAAAGTGGCACACCCTGACCATGGACGCCCGTTCACTCCAGAGCTGACGTTAATTATTGATGGCCGGACACGCTTTATTACGGGCTGGAGCCTGGCACTTTCAGAAAGCGTTATTGCTGTTGCTGATGCCTACCGTTACGCCATGCGTCATTTCGGAAAACCGTTATTTGTGTATTCCGATAACGGCGGCGGTGAAACAAACAAAACGCTTGATGCCGATGTGACAGGTATTTTCAGCCGCCTTGGTATTGAGCACCCGACCAGTATTCCGGGACGTCCTCAGTCTCGCGGCATCATCGAACGGCTTAACAAGGGTGTTCCCCGCCGTGTGGCCATGCAGTTCGATACGTTCAGCGGCGACAGTGCTGACCGGGAGCATGCCCGCATCACGTCGCGTGCAATCCAGTCAGCCAT
Source organism: Enterobacter cloacae complex sp. BZL2005 (assembly GCF_049238885.1). Classification (NCBI taxonomy): domain Bacteria; kingdom Pseudomonadati; phylum Pseudomonadota; class Gammaproteobacteria; order Enterobacterales; family Enterobacteriaceae; genus Enterobacter; species Enterobacter cloacae complex sp. BZL2005. The sequence goes on from NZ_JBMKGI010000003.1 coordinate 227,073, forward strand.
CAAGGCGCAGGAGAACGGACGGGAGCTGACACCTGTACAGCGTAATGCCCTGGGTAAATTGCCCTCCTGGCAGCAGCTGCTTGACGCAATCGCCAGCGAAGTTGACGTATACAACAACACGCATGAACACCGCGAGCTTCCAAAACGTAACGGGCGTCACATGACTCCGGCTGCCTATCGTCGGGCCGTTCTTGAAGCTGAAGGTGACGATATTGAATATCTGACTGATGTTGAGCTGCGTGAAGCCTTTATGCCGGAGATGGTGCGTACCGCTCAGCGTGGCTGGTTGCGTCTGTTTAACAACGACTACTTCTCTGAAGAATTGATCCAGGTGGATAGCGAAGAGGTTCGCGTGGCTTTCGATATTCACGATCCCTCTTCCGTTATCGTTCGCCGGATGGATGGTACCTACGTCTGTACTGCGATCTGGAACGGTAATAAACGTGCAGCAATACCGGTGAGCGCAATGGATGTGGCAGTTGAGAAACGCCGCCAGCGCCGCCTCAACCGTATTGAAGACAAACGCCAGGAAATTGAGGCAGAGGGCCGCTCTGTATTACCGGGCCAGCGCTTCGACGATCTGGGGAGCTTTATCCCGGCTGAATTCAGCCGGATTACGGAAGAAGAACATTATTTCTTCCTCGAAACCGACCGTGAAGAATATCTGAAAAAAACCGGTAATACCCGGTAAGTGAGAGACATATGAGCCTACAAACAGAACTGAATGAACTTATGTCCCGCAAGGGTTACAGCCAGACACAGGTGGCCCGCGCTTTTGGTAAAAGCCCGGCAGTGGTTAATCAGTACCTGCAGGGAAAATATCAGGGTGATGTGGACAGCATCGACGAGCTGGCCCGCAGCTTCATTGCCCGCGAAGCCGACAAGGAAAAATCGCGGCGCATCACGCCGCGCTATATCCCCACAGTGACCTCCCGCAAGGGTATTGAGGTCATTCGCCTGGCGCACCTGGATGGGGAGATTAACGTTCTCTATGGCGCTGCTGGCCTGGGTAAAACCATGATTTTGCGTGAATACGCGTCCAGGCATCGTGATGCGCTGCTGATAGAGGCCGACCCCGGCTATACCGCCCGTGTTGTGCTCGAAGAGCTGTGTGGGCTGCTTGGCCTCAGCAAACGCGGCAACATGCATGAACTCAGCGAAGCCTGCATTGCTGCCCTGCGTGATTCAGGTCGCCTCCTGATGGTCGATGAGGCTGAGAACCTTCCATACCGTGCGCTGGAAACACTGCGCCGCATCCACGACAAAGCCGGTATCGGTGTCGTTCTGGCCGGGATGCCTCGCCTCATTATCAACCTTAAAGGCAAGCGCGGTGAGTATCAGCAGCTTTTCAGCCGCGTGGGTCTGGCGCTCAACATCGGCGAATCCCTGCCGCAGGCCGATATCAGCGATATCGCGATCAGTATGCTGCCGGATGCTGAGAACCCTGACGTATCTGAGGCGCTATTCCGGGCGAGCAACGGAAACGCCAGACGTCTTTTCAAACTGGTGCGCGGTGTCAGCCGTCACAGCGATATCAGTGGCCATGCAGTCAGCGCAGGCGCTGTCCGCAAGTTCGCAGAAATGCTCATTAACTGAGGATTTAACCATGACCAGAACATCAGGAAACACCGACAACGCAGGCGTTATCTCTGCGTTGATCCGGGCAGAAACGCTGATTTTATTTCTGTCAGCACAGGGAGTTCAGGTGAAAAGTGTATCCCTGCGCAACACACAGCCGGTCATTCGTATCGTGCGCCATGCATGGTGCGAGCGGATGAAAAAAGAGGGTCTGGCTCGGTTTGATATCACAGGCAATGACCGCCACTGGCGCTTTCGCCAGGGCGTCTATCAGGATGAAAGCGGGTGTCGGGTGGTCTGGTCTGAATCACTTCATTAAGCAGAGGGATATATGGCAAAGATTGTTATTGAAATAAAGGACAAATCTCGCGGTTTTGAAGTCGGTTGCAGGGTTATCCCTGATGACGGCGACAGCGATATCGTCAGCAAAGTGGCTGACAAAGTGGGTAAAGGTCTGGCTGGTCATGTGCTGGCAAAGGTTAACGAAGTCGTTAAGAAAGTAACGCGTCAATTTAAGGAGAGTAAAAATGTCCACTGAAAACAAGCAATTCACTGAAAAAACAGCGCCAGAGGGTTACTGGATTGACGCCAAGGGCGTACTGACCCCTGTCAGTCTGATTAAAGATACCGACCAGATGCGTGACGATCTGGTGCGTAGCATCGTCGAAAAAGCGACAGCCCTGAGTGCTGCACTGGCAGAGTTCAAGCTTAGCGGCTTTTCCGATATCGGAGCCTTCGTTGATATCTCCGCCAGTCAGTACGGCGTCAACCTGGGCGGTAAAAAAGGTAACGTCACGCTCTACAGCTATGATGGCCGCTATAAGGTTCAGCGTGCCATGCAGGACCGTATCGCATTTGACGAGCGCCTGCAGGCTGCTAAATCGCTGATTGATGAATGTCTGGCAGACTGGACCGAGAATGCCCGCCCGGAGATTCGCGCCATCATCACCCGTGCATTCCAGACGGAAAAAGAAGGTGAAGTGAATACCGGCGCTGTACTTGCCCTGCGCCGCCTCGATATTACAGACGTTCGCTGGGTCAAGGCGATGGAGGCTATCGGCGAGGCCGTTCAGGTTGTCGGAAGCCGCTCTTATATCCGTGTTTATGAGCGCGTTGGTGAAAGCGATCAGTATCGCGCAATTCCTCTCGATATCGCTGGCGTGGGGGTGTGAGATGGCCATTCTGTTTGATCGTGCTAAAACGGGCAAGCCTTGCAGCCCATTCATGTCGTATGCAACCAGCGCTGTCATTGCCGAACAGAACGGCGAGTTTCAGCGGGCGGCGGATTCATGGAAGCTGGCATTCAGTCTGGCAAAACTGGAGGTGAACTCAATTTATGCGGCTTCGCGTATGGAATTCTGCCGCCACGCTGCGCATCGCGGATGGGGAGTACCGTATGAAAGCTAAAGAATTCAATGCCCTTTACCCTAAAGGCAGTTCATTTATCTATCAGCCAGCCACAGGTTTACGCGGTGGCCGTGTAGTCAGAACGGTAGATGTGGCAAATGACCTTTATAAGGTCACGGTCGTGGAAATAAATCAGGAGCCATATTTCGCGAATATTAAATCGCTGAAACCCGTGAACTGATTTTAACCGTAATTTAAATCACTTTTAAAAATGGCGTAAACCCGCAGGGGCTGGCTTACGCCAAATTCAGGAGTTGAACAATGGAAAATAAAGAGAAATATATCCAGAGAATTAAAAAGCTGCTCGCGATGGCGCGTAATAACTCCAGCGTCGAAGAAGCAGCACTTGCCCTCCGCCGCGCTCAGCGTCTGATGGAAACCCACAAGCTGACTGAGGCTGATGCTGATTTGATGGATATCAATGAAGCTTCTACCCAGAAGGCCCCCTCTCATGCTGAGAAGATGCCGGAATACATGGCAATACTGGCAGAGATGGTCGCCCGCGTTTTTGGCGTGAAGTTTTACACCAGCCATGGCACTGAGCAGTGGGGCAAGCCAGCAAAACGCACCATACACTATTACGGCCCCGACGAACGCCCTCAGATAGCGGCATATTCATTCGAAGTCCTGGGTAAGCAACTGGCGAAAGCCCGCCGAGATTACCTCTCCACATTACGCAAGAACATCAAACAGGCCACAAAAGTTGCCCGCGCCGATACCTTCTGCTCCGCCTGGGTCAACGGTGCTTATGCCGTTGTCAGTGATTTCGCTGTTACGGAGGCGGAGACAACGCTGATGGAGTGTTACCGCAGCAGTAAATTAAGCGAAGGCATGAAAAAGCTGGAACCGCGCAAACCCGGCAAAGCCAGGGGAACGGATAAGGCGGAAAGCGAGGGATATCTGGCTGGACGCAATGCGCAGCTGCATCACGCGGTAAGCAGTTCAGCTAAAAAATGCGAACTGTTCGGAGTGACAAAATGAAAACCTCGCCTCAACTGGAAACATCGCCAGTCAAAGAACTCGTGCGGGCTGGTCACGAATTAGCAGCGGCAATGGGGGCTGATACCCCCTTAATCGAGATCGCAAAGCTGGTCAGCCGACTGGCTACAGCGCTTGATGTTCAGCTCGCACGGGCCAATGCACTGGCATCGCTGGTATCTGTGCCTGATGAAATTGAGCCAGACGACGGTAATACGTTCGATTATGTGGATGGATGGAACGCCTGCCGCGCCGCCATGCTCTTACCCATTTCCCAAACGGAGAATGGCAAATGACGATCACTGAAATTCTTAATACCGGACTCGCTTTCATGGGTTGGCTATTCATCATGGTCCAGGCCGGTAAGTGGTTTACCTCTGTTGTCCTGAAATCATGGGATAAACATCGCAAATCATCACGTCGCCAGAAGGCTCTTGATGAGTTGTACGATGCCTTCGATCTGCAGGGCATTGAGCCAGGTACAACCGTTCGTCTTGCCACAAAGGGCGCTCTGACAATCATGATGTTCCGCTCTGAGGAGGCTGCCAAATGACAAACCGCAAAGCAAGAAGACTGCTGCGCATGCCTTTCAAATTCAGTAACCGTAAAGCGATGACAGGCTGGCCAGCAACGATACCACAGCCTGGCAACGAGTGGTGCGACAAGAAGAAACGCAGCGCTGCGCAGAACCGCTGGAAAAATCATGTGAGGTATCTCTGATGAATATAAATAAACATTCTGAGCGTAAGCCTGTGGTTTTCATTGCCGGGCCAATGACCGGGTATCACAACTTTAACCGCGATGAATTCTATGCTGAGGCACGCATCCTTGAAGAGCGCGGCTTCACCGTTCTTAACCCGGCCATTCTTCCTGACGGCCTGCAGCATGAGCAGTACCTGCAAATTACGTTGTCCATGCTTGAGCAGGCTGATGCTGTTTTCCTCCTGAACGGGTGGGAAAAGAGCACCGGCGCAACCAGGGAGTTTGATCGCGCCTGTGAGCTAGGACTGCTGTTCCTTTACCAGAACTGGGAAAGCGTGTCGATTGCGGCCTATCGTAAACGCGGCCCATCAATGGAGGTGGGTCATGCATAGCGTATCCGGTTGTAAGTTCCTGGATAACGGAAACCGCCGAGTCTGGTACTTCCGCGATAACAGTCAGGTTGTCGAGTTGTTGGCGGTTCCGCTTAAGTTGCGCTTCAACTATTACGACGCCAACAACCGTACAGTGCGCAATAAGGGTACTCAGGCTGATATGAAAAAGGCGATTGAATCTTTCAAGAAACTTCGGGGGATAAAGTGATGGATATAGCTTTAGTTCTCATATTTCTGGCGATGTATTTGACACTTGGCTGGTGTTGGGCATGCATCCTGGTTCGATTGGTGGGATTGGCTAATTTATCCCGCCAGAATTGCTGGTTCGCATTTCTCTTATGGCCATTAAGCATTATTGCAACCGATGCACATATGGAGGAGAACGATGAAAAGTCTGCTCAGAAACCTGACGGCGAAGACATTTAACCAGCGCTTTCCTGTCGGCTCCAGTTTCCTGTATCACCCGACACCAGGTATGCCCGAACGGGAGACCGTAATAACCCGCTCAGAAGCCTGGCATATGCGCAATGGTCGTCTGGTTGTCAGGGTTGAAGGGAAAATCGGTGGTATATCCGTCAGCAGAATGGAACCCTCAGAGTAAGTCATTACAGCAGGCACTTCACAAAGTGCCTGCGATAATGGCAACCAACAGGAGAAATATTATGTCCACGCCAGCAAAACGAGGCCTTATCGGGGCTATTAAAGCGGGTCAGGCATATCTTGGGTGGGATGATGTAACCTACCGTAGTGTTCTGTCTCGCTTATGCAACGGTAAAACATCATCCACTAAATGCACTCTCGACGAACTGCAGGCTGTCAGGGAATATATGCATGGTAAGGGCTTTCCTCGCTACTCAGCAAAACACGGTCGACTTCCAAAGGTTGCCAATACGCGCGAGTCAATTCTTGCTAAAATTCATGCATTACTTGCAGATGCAAAACGTCCGTGGAATTATGCCGAGAAAATGTGCGATCATATGTTCCACGTCAAATACATCGAGTGGTTGACGACAGAACAGTTAACCAAACTCATGCAGGCTCTCAGCATTGATGCGAGTCGGCGAAAAAAGCGGGAGCGTAATAATGAATCTGGAACAGGTAACGGAGCTGCTGCCATCAGCAGTGATACAAATAGCTGACCTGATAGGCTTCCCGGCGACCGAGCAGCTTCTTTCTGCTTTTGGTGGCACCACGTTCCCGATAGGTAAAGGCCTCCGCGCTATGGGGGCCAGCCGCGCAGCCCTCCTGCGCGATACTATCGGCGATGAGAAAACCCAATTACTCATCAAGAATTTTGGCGGCGAAGTTCTCTATTTACCCCGCTGTGATCGTGCCCTTCGTGAATTACGTAACCGTCGCTTTCTAGCCGAGTTCGCCGAAGTGCGTGGACAAGGTTCATCCTCTCTTATGGCCATGACCTTTCTTTGCCCTAAGTATGGTTTTAGTGATCGCTTTGCGTGGGAACTTCTTGCACAGCAGAAAAACAAAGATTGTAACAGTCAAGGAAAATTATTCTAATGGGCAATGCAATGAGATATGTGGCATTTTTCTTGGTGGTATTTAGTACTACTGCAGTAGCAAAAACAGTACCCAATACAAAAGCAGTTGAGACTTATAAAAATCAACTTGAGGAAACTAAGAGAATATTTAATGAAACGCAGAGCACTTTAATGGGTGCAACTGCTGTTTTTGATATGTACAAGAGTCTGGGATATCTTACACCTGAAGTTGTTGCAGTGAGTCGTCATTTCCTCCTCCTTGATGAGGATGCGAAAAAATTGTATGGGGAGAATCTTCTTTTAAACCCTACACCTTTTAGCTCTTGCGCTACGTTACCAGCAGCAGCTTACTCATATTGGATGGCAAGGCTATCTTCATTAAAAACTGATAATGTTAAGGCTGTGAATGCGCAGGGTGAATCATACATAAAACAGGGTAAGGAATGTAAATTTGCAATTAACAACCCACCTCCTGCGCATATTGAAGAAAGTGACGATGTAGAGATAATTGATGTTACTCAATAAGCCACTGAACCCCTTCACCTGATTATTCACCTAACCCGATGAAATACTGACGCCATCCCTTTTTAACCGGATGGCGTTATGCTTTTAACACTCCCACAATTTCAGCGAGCAGCAGGCCTTTCGCCAGTGATGGCGCAACGCTGGTTTGATCCATTCAGTAAGGCTACCGCTGAATTCCAGATTAATACACCTGCCAGGCTTGCCGCCTTTATTGCTCAAACCGGCCACGAGAGCGCGGGCTTCAGTCGGCTCAGTGAAAATCTCTATTATTCAGATGCTGAGCGCGTGGCGCGTATTTTCCGCAGCGACTTCGATCTCAATAAGAATCGTATTATCGAGCCCGGCGAGGTTGAATTTGCCCGCCGCTATACCCGTAACCCTGAAAAAATGGCGAATTATGTTTACGCAAATCAGGGTGGTAACGGTAATGAAGCCTCAGGCGATGGCTGGCGCTTTCGCGGGCGTGGTCTGATTCAGATTACCCTGCGCAATAATTACCTGCTTTGTGGTAAGGCGCTGGGTCTCGATCTCATCGCTAATCCCGATTTGCTACTGGAGTATCTCAACGCAGCCCGCAGCGCTGCCTGGTACTGGAAAGCAAACGGCTGTAACGAGCTGGCGGACAAAGGCGATTTTCTGGCTGTCACCCGCCGTATCAACCCTCCGGCTGAAGGTCAGGTCGACCGCGTGGCGCGGCTGAATGTCGCCAAGGCGGCGCTATGACGATCTCTCTGCGCGATCTGGTGACCAACCCGGCCACAGGTCGTCTCTCAACGTCAGATACCATCGTTTTTCTGGCCTTCCTGGTCAGTTCCTTCGTGCTGGTCTGGATCACCGTAACCCGTCCCGAAACACCTGGTGAGCTGTATTTCACCTATCTGGGCGCATGGGTGGCACAGAGCCAGGCATCAAAACACATGTCCATCAAACGAGCCAGAGAGGTGCGCGATGTGGGAAGCAGCCCTGAAAATCCTGAAGGTTAGCTGGAAACCGCTGCTCGTCGTCGTGGTGCTGACAGGCTGCGGGATATGGTTCGGCACCTTCATCACAGGCAACAAGCTGGACGCTCAGGCGCTGGCCTTCAGCAAGGAGAAGCAACGCCTGACTGATGGTTTCAGTGAAAAAGAACGGCAGTGGGATCAGGAGCGGCTCAGTGCTGCGAATCAATATGCAACTGACCTGAAGGCTGCACTTGATAAGCAGAACGCCTGGCAGCAGAAAGCGGATGCGCTGACCCGCGAGCTGGCTGAAAAACAAAAGGCACATGACGAGACTGTTCGCGATCTTAAAAAGAGGCTTAAAGATGCACTTGATAAAGATGGTCCTGGTTATACCGGCATTGGTCCTGGCGGCCTGCAGCTCTTCCGTGAAGCCTTCGGCTACCCCGGAACCGAAAGCCTCCCCGCTGGTCAGCATCTGCCAGCCACCGCCAGCGGCACTTCTGGTCATTCCGGCCAGGCCACAGGCACCGGTGGCGGACTCTCCCCCACGGGAATAGTGTCGTTTTCAGCGGAATACGGCGCATGGTGCCAGCTCCTTGAGGGCAGGCTGCAGGCAATAAACGAGTATTACAGGAAGTGAAAAATATTATGACTCTTGATATGGCCTTTCAGATTGCGCTGGCGCTGGCTGCAACCTTCGGCACCATCTGGATACGTCGTCTGCAAAAAGACATCACCGACCTGGAAAAGGCGGTTGATCGCATCCGGGATGAATACCAGCGCCGTGAGGATGCCAAAAGTAACTACACCGCAATGATGGATGCGATGAGGGAGCTGCGAGCGGCTATCGAGCGCATTGATAACAAACTGGACAGGAAACAGGACAAATGAAAGCCAGACACAAGCGCCGAACCCGCCGCGCGACAATCAGCCAGAGCGAACAGGAAACGCTGAGCCGGATTTCCGCTCAGCTCGACCGCCTGCAGGCACCCGTCAGCCCGGACATTCTGGGCGGGATTAATGACAAGCTTAGCCGGATTGATGTTCGTCTCACTACCATCAGCGACGATGCCGCTCGCCGTGGTGCCTCTGCCGGTGCGATTACAGGTGGCATCGCGGGCGGCGTCATCACGGTAGCCATTCTGCTCATTCGCGCAAAACTGGAGCTGTGATATGGCGCATCCGCAGGAAACACGGGAAAAACTGCGACGATCTTATATCTTCGGCCAGATGTCGCTCGAAATCGCCTCCGCTCAGGCTGGCGTGGCATTTGCGACAGCTCGCCGCTGGAAGAAGGAAGCACAGGACGCAGGCGATGACTGGGACAAGTTACGCGCCGCTCACCTTATGGCCGGGAATGGTCTTGAGGAGATTGGCCGAGCCATTCTCACCGGGTTAATGACCCAGTATCAGACCACGCTGGAACTGCTGACAACCGAGTCTCAGCTCCCTCCGGGGGAGCGCGTCGAGCTTCTGGCAAGCCTTGCCGATGCATTTAACAAAGCCGTCGCAGCAAACAAGAAAATACTGCCTGAGGTGAGTCAGCTGGCGGTGGCGCTGGATGTTATCCAGAAGCTTAGCGCGTTTGTCGCCGAGCACTATCCGAAGCATCTGGCCGCGTTCGTGGAAATCCTTGAACCCTTCGGCAAGGAGATGGAGCAACACTATGGCTGACCAGTTAATCCGGGTTAACAGTGAAAATTATGTGATGGCCAGTGACGTGCTGGGTGTCCGGTTCGCGGGCGGCAGAAACGTAACCGTCGCGACGTCGACAGGCTGCTACAGCCTCGATGTTGATCGAGATAAAACCGGCATCGAGTCGATGAACCGCTTCATCAGCGAGGTTAATAAAGCACTCCGCAATCACTATTAACAGGCTGTTAAGGGCAAATTAATCATGGCCAGAACTAAGTTATCCAGCAAAGATTTTCTTGCCGAACTGGCGGAACTCTCCGCCAGTCTGCGTCGCACCATTGAAGCCGAAGATGTGGGCTTTGACCCCTCCGCTGCAGCTGTCGCTGCGCGTCGTGGCCTCGTTGCTGACCCTGTAACGGGGTTTGAATACTTTGTGCAGCATTATTTTCCGCACTATGTCAGCCATGCCGCCCGCAGTGAGTTGCATAACTATCTCTATAAGCGTCTGCCTGAAATCATCCAGGCTACGGGAAGCCAGAACGATGCGATAGCGGCTCCGCGTGGTGAAGCCAAATCCACTATCGTGAGTCAGCTTTTTGTCATCTGGTGCATTGTGCTGGCGCTTAAGCATTACCCGGTCATCATTATGGACTCCATCGACCAGGCCTATCCGATGCTGGAGGCGATAAAGGCGGAACTGCAGTTTAACCCCCGCCTGCTGATGGATTTCCCGGAAGCGACGGGCGGTGGACGCGTCTGGCAGGCCGGGACCATCCTCACCCGCAACGACATTAAGGTTCAGGTCGCCGGTAGTGGTAAAAAGCTGCGTGGTCTTCGCCATGGCCCGTATCGTCCTGACCTGGCTGTGCTCGATGATATCGAGAACGATGAGCTGGTGCGTAACCCTGAGCAGCGTGACAAGCTCGATAACTGGCTCAAAAAAACGGTCCTGCCGCTTGGCGGCGCGGGGGCCAAGTTCGATGTGGTGTATATCGGGACAATCCTGCACTACGATTCCGTGCTTTCCCGTACCCTTAAAAATCCGCTATGGACGCGGGCCCGGTTCAAGGCGCTTATCAGCTGGCCGCACAATATGTCGCTCTGGGATAAGTGGGAAGAAATCCTGCGCAACAACGACGAAGATGGTCAGATGCTGGCGCAGGCATACTACCGTGAGCATCAGGCTGAGATGGATGAAGGTGCTGCTGTGTCATGGGCTGCGCGTCCGCTTTATGCCCTGATGCTCATCCGTGCCCGTGATGGCCACAGTACCTTTGATGCGGAATATCAGAACGATCCCGTCAGCGGCGAAGATGCGCCATTTACCGGCTGCATTAATTTCTGGGTCAATCGCCTTAACGAGTGGCGCTTCTATGGCGCATGTGACCCGAGCCTGGGTAAACACGGCAACAGCCGGGACCCTTCTGCGTTGCTGGTCGGCGGTTTCAACCGCTTTACCGGCATTCTGGATGTTGTCGAAGCGCGTATCCGAAAGCGTGTGCCGGACAAAATTATCTCTGACGTTATCGAACTGCAGCTGGAATATAACTGCCTAGTCTGGGCGGTCGAGTCCGTCCAGTTCCAGGAGTTCCTGCGCACCGAGCTGGTGAAGCGCTCCGCTGCGATGGGTATCCCCGTTCCTGCCAGAGCCGTCACGCCTTCGGTTGATAAGCTCCTGCGCATTGAGTCACTGCAGCCACATATGGCCAACGGCCTGATACGCCTGCACCCTTCGCAGACCACTCTCATCGACCAGCTCCGGCACTTCCCCAAAGCTGACCATGATGACGGGCCTGATGCCCTGCATATGCTCTGGATGCTGGCCGTTTCCGGCGCTGGCAATTTCGAATTTAAAGCTGTTCCCCGCCGTGGCCATAGCGGGGACAGGTTCGGTCCTTCAGGAGGATTTTGATAATGGTTCAGATTCTTGACCAGTATGGTCGCCCGCTAAATAAAGAGGTGCTTAAAGCCCCCCAGACCTCCCGCACGTTCGAGCTGCACCGCGACTGGCCAACTCACCCCTCGCGGGGAATGACCATTGCCCGGCTTCCTCGCCTTCTGGAAGCGGCTGAGCGCGGCGACCTGGCGGCTCAGGCTGACCTTTTCGAAGATATGGTTGAGCGGGACGGGCATATCTTTTCTGAAATGGCCAAGCGCAAGAATGCGCTGCTCACTCTGGACTGGAGCATCGAGCCACCGCCGAACGCGACGGCGGAAGAAAAGCAGATCGCCGCGATGGTGGCCAGCTGGTTCGCTGACCTTCAGGAGATGGAAGATATTACCCTGAATGCGGCTGAAGCTATCGGGCATGGCTTTTCCGCTCAGGAGATTGAAAAGTGGGAACTTGACGGCAATCTTTGGCTTCCCGTCAAAATCAAACTGCGTCCGCATCGCTGGTTCTGTACCACGCCGGAAGCCGGGGATGAGGTGCGTCTTAACACCGGCACGCTGGGTGGAGAAGAACTCTGGCCGTTTGGCTGGCTGGTGCATACGCACAACGCCAAGTCAGGCTATATCGCGCAGTCCGGCTTATACCGCGTACTGGTCTGGCCTTATCTGTTTAAAAACTACAGCGTGCGCGATCTCGCTGAGTTCCTGGAAATCTACGGGCTGCCACCGCGTATCGGGTCGTATATGTCCGGGGCCAGCCAGGATGAACAGGATAAACTTATGGAGGCGCTGGTCAGCATCGGTCATAACGCCTCGGGGATCATCCCTGATAACACCAAAATCGAATTTAAGGATGCCGCCGAGGGGCAGTCCGATCCTTTCATGGCGATGATTAACTGGTGCGAACGTACCGAATCAAAGGTCATTCTCGGCGGCACGCTGACGTCACAGGCGGACGGCAAGTCCTCAACAAATGCCCTTGGTAATGTGCATAACGAAGTCCGGCACGATCTGTTGACCGCTGATGCCCGCCAGCTGGAAGGGTTTTATCGTGGCTTCATTCGTATGTTACTGGCCATTAATGGTTATAACGTCAGCCCGCGCCGTCAGCCGCGCCTGGTATTTGATACCCGTGAGCTGGAGAGCATTGAAACCTTTGCCAATGGTGTTTCCGCGCTGGTACGCGCCGGGATGGACACTATCCCGACGTCATGGATACACAAAAAGGTCGGGATTCCGGTGCCAAAAGAGAACGAAGCTGTGCTGACGCCGCCTGCTGTTTCCTCTCCGGTAGGGCTGAGCACCACGCCGGTATTCCGCCATTTCGCGGCACTGAGCACCACGGGCGAGGTTGTTGACCCTGCTCAGGATGCGCTGGACAGCGCCACGTCGCCTGGGGAGAGCATCGCGGTGGCCATGGATAAGCTGATTGCGCCGCTGGTTTCGGCTCTGAGAGAGGGGCAAAGCCCTGATGAGGCACTGGATATCATTGCTGCAAGTTACCCTCAGCTGGATGATACGCAGCTGCAACAGCTGATAAAACAGGCGCTGTTTGTCAGTGAGGTCTGGGGGCGACTCAATGCTGAAAGCTGATGTTGATCTGGGGTACGCCATCGGGTTAAAGCCCGAAGAAGCGATTGCCTACTTCGAGTCGAAGGGCTACGCCACCGGTTTTAACTGGCACGATATTGAGGCCCGCGCCCATGCCACCAGTTTCACCGTGGCGGGCGTCCTTAAACAGGATATGCTTGAGGATATTCATAAATCGTTGCGCGAGCATATTGTTAACGGCGGCACGCTTCGTGACTTCGAACGGCAGATTACCCCAACGTTGATCCGTAAGGGCTGGCTCGCCGACCGTGCCAGGCTGGTCGCCGATGAAGATGGCGTTCTGGAGGGTAAGCAACTCACGCCACGCCGTCTGCGCACCATCTTTGAAACCAATATGCAGGCGGCCTATGGTGCCGGGCGCTATGCGGAGCAAATGGCCAACGCGGAATTTCGCCCCATCTGGGAACGCGTGGCCGTCATGGACATGCACACCCGGCCACTTCACGCCAGACTCAATGGTTTTACTGCCCGCTATGACGATCCTGTATGGCAATTCATGTACCCGCCTGACGGATACCACTGCCGCTGCCGCATTCGTGCCCGAACTCAGGCAGATGCAGACCGCATGGGGATTGAGGTCAAATCATGGGAGCAGGACATTGTCACGGTACAGCAGGCATGGGGACCAAAAGAAACCCGTGACGTTAAGGCGTTACGCTTCAACGGAGAGCTTTACACGCCTGATGCCGGATTCGGGCACAATCCGGGTCAGGGCTGGCTCTCTTCTCTCGGACAGCGCCTGATGGATAAATCTGCAACCACCACGCCCCGGATTGCCTCTCAGGCCATCCATGAAACACTGTCTGAACCTGCTGTTCTGGATGCCGTCAGCGATGATGTGCGTCGCTGGGTCGACACCGTCAGCGTGCGGCAGAAGACCCGAGGCGACCTGAGGCGCGTTGGCGGTATCCAGCCTGAGCTGCTGAATCGCCTCGAAGAGCGTGGTGTTAACGGTGCGATCACATTAAGCATTCACGAAGAGGATGTCCGGCTGGCTCCGGGCCCGATGTGGTCAGAGCTTCCCGTTCTGCTCCGTCAGCCAGCTGGTGTCTGGCTTGATGATGACGCTCTGGTGTGGCTCCTCTCCGGGCAGAACGGCACCCGCGCCGTACGTGGTGTGCAGTCGGACGATGGCTGGCGTCTGTCGCTTGTAAACGCCGGTGCCACCGTCACCCCTGGCGATGTGTTATCTGAACGCGCGGCGCAGCTGTTGGAGCTGAAATCATGAGCTACGCCATCAGGTATGACATTGGTGACTTTGAGCGCTCACTCGGTGAACTCATTAAAAAGCTGGAAAACCGCGCCCCCCTGATGCGTGAGATGGCCGCTGCCATGGGGGATGCGGTTGAAGAAAACTTTGGGCAACAGGGGCGGCCCGCGTGGATGGGCTGGAGTCCGGCATATGCCCGTCAGCGCCGGGGCGGTAAAATTCTCCAGAAGAGCGGTCGACTGGCGGCGAGTATCACGCAGTACAGCACGAATGATGAGGCGACGGTCGGGACCAATGTGAAATACGCCCGCATCCATCAGGAAGGCGGGGAAATCAGCATTCCGGCCCGCAGCCAGAAAGCCTACTACCGCCAGAACAAGGATGGTTCAGTGGGTAACCGGTTCGTTAAAAAATCCCGCTCCAACTTTGAACAGTGGAACACTATCGGGGCGTATAAAATTAAGATGCCCGCGCGTCCTTTCCTGCATCTCACCGAAGATGACGTGGAGAAGATGGAGAGTACGGCTGAGCAATATCTGAAACGTATTTTAGACTGAGGGCAAATTCGTCCTGTAAGGCGCTGTGACGCGTTCAGTCTGATTGTGCTAGAGTGATTCGGCCAGAAGGTATTCAGACGTTTTTAAAAGCGGTTTAAAAAGGTCTTGGCTCATAAATGCATTACGGGAGCGAGCAACTGGACACATTCAAAGCTTTCCTTGATTATTTCACCCCGCAGCAGTGGGTTTTCATTGGCATCTTTGGGGGCCTGGTTATAAAGGTTGCTGAGTGGCTCACTGACCGATACTTTGCCCGCCGGCATCAGAAGCGTCAGTCTGCTAAACCCGATAAGCCGACAACCAAAGAAAACGATCCTCAGCAATAATCCACTGAACCTCTTCATCTGAACCTCCCCGCAGTGGTGCCGTATCGTCGGCACCATGAAAAAGACACTCATCGCTTCACTCACCCAGGAAATTAACACCGCCACTCCCGGTGTCATCCAGCTCTTCCCGGCTGGTGAATTTCGCGCCCGAGATGGCCGTCCGACCGAATGTGCCGCCTGGCTGATGACGCGTGAAATCGCCGAGCGGTTGATTGCCGCAGCCGATGAACGCGAGACGCCGTATGTCCTGGACTATGAACATCAGACTTTACGTTCAGCCAAAAATGGTCTGCCAGCTCCCGCTGCGGCCTTTTTCAAAAAGCTGGAGTGGCGCGAAGGTGAAGGCCTCTTTGCTGTCGATGTTGAGTGGACCACTGCCGCTGCAGACATGGTGGCAGCAAAAGCATATCGCTTTATTTCCCCCGTATTTTCTTACGACAAAACCGGTCAGGTGCTGGAGTTGCTCAACGCCGCGCTGACCAATACACCAGCGGTCGACGGGATGGAGGAAGTGTTACTTGCTGCCGCCTCCCTGATGGCCGCGCATTTAACCACAGAGGGTCAGACCGAAATGGATGAAGAATTTCTCAACGAGTTACTGAGCAACCTGCGCTGGATGCTCAATCTGCCAACCGCTTCAACGAAAGAAGAGATCATGGCTGAGCTGCAAAAAATCATCACCATGATTTCCGGTGGCCAGGGGACTGCAGCGGCGTCGGTCAGTCTGCTGGATATCCTGAACCAGAACGCGCAGAACATCGCTGACCTGACGGCGAAACTCGACACGCCTGACCCGGCTAAATGGGTTTCGGTGGAGGTCATGCATTCAGCCGTTCAGCAGGCGACAGAGCGTGCCGGTGCGGGTAATACCGCCGCACTCGCCATGCAGCAGGCTGAAGCGTTGATTACGGTTGCCCTCAGCGACGGTCGTCTGCTTCCGGCGCAACAGGAATGGGCTGCATCACTGGCGAAATCCGATCCGGCCAGTCTTACCGCCTTTATCGAAAAAACGCCAAAGATTGCCGCACTGACTACCAGTCAGACTCAGGGGCAACCGCCTGCTGGCCTTCCGTCACGCCCGTCACAGGGTGCTGAAGATGATGCGATTGACCCGGCCATCTGCTCAATGATGGGCAATGACCCGGAAAGCGTCGCGAAATACCTCAAATAAAGGAGAGCGAAATGGATCGTCATACCCCTTATCGCGACGGCCAGCTGTTTGCCGTCCCGGTTGCGGCAGCCACTGAACTCTTTGGCGGCCACATTATTGCGGCCAACGCAGCGGGCTTTGCTGTACCAGGCAGCGCCACGGCAGCCAATACCACCCTCGGCATCTGTGATGGCTGGGTGGATAACTCTGCCGGTTCCGCCGGTGATGCGAGTGTGCTGGTTCGTCGCGGTAAAGCCTGGTTCCTTGCCAACAGCACTGCTGACGCGGTCACGCAGACGCAGATTGGCAAGGATTGCTACGTGGTGGACAGCCAGACCGTGGCCAAAACCAGTGATACCAACGCCCGTCCGATCGCCGGAAAGGTGCTGGGTCTTGAGAATGATGGCGTCTGGGTTCTGATTTAATAAGGAGAGAACCGTGTTAATTAACGTAAAAAATGTACGTCAGATTTTCATTAATCTGAAAGCGACCTTCCAGAACGCCTTTGATCAGGCTCCGTCCGACTGGCAGAAGATTGCCATGGTGGTGCCGTCGACCGGGAAAGAAAACGACTACAGCTGGCTAAGCCGTTTCCCGAAAATGCGTGAGTGGATTGGCGACAAGGTGGTTAAAGCGCTCGCCGCGTTCAACTACACCATCCGCAACAAAGACTGGGAAGCGACGGTAGAAGTTGAACGTAACGATATCGAAGACGATCAAATCATGGGCTATGCCCTGCAGGCTAAAGGTGCGGGCCAGTCCGCTGCAGAACTGCCTGCCGATATCGTCTTCGCTCTCCTGAGCAAAGGTTTCACCAATCTTTGCTACGACGGTCAGCCCTTCTTTGATACCGACCACCTTTCGGGGGGCAAGTCGGTCTCTAACAAAGGCACGAAAAAGCTTGCCGTTACCTCGCTTGCCGCCGCAAAAGCAAGTTACGGGGCTGCACGAACGGCCATGCGCAGCCTGAAGGATGATGAAGGCGCGTCCCTGAAAATTCGCCCGACCATCCTGGTTGTGCCTCCGGCTCTTGAAGACGATGCCAACTATCTGATGACGGCTGACCGCTTCCCTGACAATACGCCAAACCCATACAAGGGGACGGCTGAAGTTCTGGTTGTCCCGGAGCTGACGTCAGATACCGCCTGGTTCCTTCTGGACACGTCAAAACCCGTGAAGCCCCTGATTTATCAGGAGCGTAAAAAACCGGTCTTTGTCGAGCAGACCGACTACAACGCTGACAACGTCTTTATGCGCAAGAAGTTCATCTTCGGTGCTGAAGCCCGTGCAAATGGTGGCTACGGCTTCTGGCAGATGGCGTATGGCTCCACCGGGGAGGACGCATAATGCCGATTCAAATCACTGCCCGCCGCGATGGCTTTCGCCGTCTCGGCATCGCCCACAGCGCGAATACTGTCACCTGGCCGGATGACCATTTCAGCGACAGCGAACTCCAGATTCTGGAAAACGATCCCAATCTGATTGTGGTTCGTTTGCAGGATGTGCCTGAAAACGCTGGCGACGGCGATGCTGTTTCCGCCCTGACCACCGAGCGTGACGGCCTCAAGGCACGCGTCAGCGAGCTGGAGGCGACGGTTCTGCAGCTCAACCAGGATGGCGACGCGCTTAAGCAGCAGCTTGCCAGTGCAAACGGCACCATCACGGAGCTGGAGACGGTACGTGATGCACTGAGTCAGAAGCTGGATGCGCTGCAGGCCGGTTCGGAAAACCCGGACAAAAAGGCCAAGGGGTAAGCCATGTACGCGAACCGGGAGGACATGGTCAGGGCGTTTGGTGAGCGCGAATGCGTGTCGCTCACCGACCGCAACTACACCGGGCAGATTGACGATGATGTGCTGAACGGCGCACTCGTTCAGGCCAGCGCTGAAATCGACGGATATCTCTGCGGTCGCTATCCGGTGCCCTGGGCTGATGAGCCCCGTGTTCTCGTTGGTCGCTGCTGCAACATCGCCCGCTATCTTCTGTGCGGCTCTGAGACCCAGATGACAGCAGAAATCCGCGAGCGGTATGAAGACACCGTTCGCTACCTGGAAAAAGTTGCATCCGGGCGAATCAATCTGGGCCGCACGACGACAGGTGAAGTGGTGAAAAGCGGAACCGGTGCGCGGATGGTGTCAGGTGGTCGCGTCTTCGGGCGTGACCAGACTGGCGGAGGAAGTTTCTGATGGTGATTACGGATATTGAAAAAGCCATCGTGGAGCGCCTTCGCAAAGGTATGGGGCGTATGGCGAAGAATGTGCGCTCCTACGGTGGCGAGCTGGATGGCGAGCCTGCAGAGGTACTGCGCCAGCTGCCTGCCGTCTGGGTGACGTTCGGCGGGGTGCAAAAAACCGAGCCATACAGCACAGCACGGCAACGGTTTGTCACTCACGGTCGCTTTGTCGTGGTGGTAGGCGAGCGCAGCCTGCGCAGTGAAGAAGCGGCCCGTATGGGTGGGCCGCACGTACAGGAGGTCGGTACGTACATTCTTGTTGCTGCCGTTCGTCGTCTGCTGTCCGGTCAGGATATGGCGGATACGGGTATCAAAATCGACCCGCTCAGCCCAGGTCGCGTGCGCACGCTCTTCAACACCCAGATAGAGTCTCAGGCATTTTCCGTATTTGCCTGCGAGTTCGACACGAAATGGATTGAGTCAGCGCTGGAGAACGGGCGTTACCCGCTGACGGATGCGCCGGAAGGCCATGTTGATCATATGTTCCAGATTTATGGTGGTGCCACCACCGACGATGACCCGGCATGGCTGAAAACCCGACTCAGTTACGATCTTAAGCAGCCTGATAAAGACAATGCAGCAGAGGACATTATCAGTCATGAGCAAAATTAAAGTAAAAGCCGCCAGTGGGTTGAGCGTGCCGCGCGAAGATAATGCGCGCCGCTACATTACCGATGCGGAACCCCTTGAGGTGGAGAACACCGCTTATTACCAGCGTCAGGTAATGGCCGGTGATCTGATTATTGTCACCAGTAGTGACAAGAACGCCAAAAGCAAAAATAACGTTGCCAGCACGGAGGTGAACGGTGAGCAGTCCTAATATCAGTTTTGACACTATCGGTACGAACCGCAAACCGGGACAGTATTTTGAGTTCAACACCCGTCTGGCCGTTCGTACCCTGCCGGGTAATACCCAGAAGGTGCTGATGATTGCGCCAATGCTGGCCTCCGGTTCGTCTGCGCCGCTTGTCATTCAGAATGTTTTCTCTGATGAAGAGGCCGCGACGTACTTTGGCCGTGGCTCAATGGCGCATCTGATGGCCACAGCGGCTATCGGTGCCTATCCCTACCTGCAGCTGCAGATGGTCGGCATCAGCGATGCGGCCACTGCAACAGCAGCTTCGGGCAAGGTTACCGTGACCGGCACCGCGTCATCCAGCGGGAAGCTGAGCGTAACCATTAATGGTACCCGTATTGATGTCGGCATTTCGGCTGCAGATACGGCGGAGACCATTGCGGCAGCGTTGACGGAACTGATTACCCAGAAAGACGGGTTGCCAGTCACAGCGACGGCAAACGCGGGGGAAGTGACCCTGACCTGCCGCCATAAAGGGGCGGTTGGTAACGACATTATTGTCTCTTCCGGCGTGACGGCAGCGGGTATCACAGCAGCGGCGACCACTCTTACAGGCGGTAATGTTGATCCGGATATTACGCCAGCGCTGGCAGCGGCGTTCTCTGCAGGTCATAACATTATTGTTTGCCCGTTCTCCACCCAGGAAGCGATGACGGCGCTGCGTAACCATCTGACAAACGTCAGCAATGCGATGGAGCAGCGCGGCGCAATCGGTGTGGGTGGGTGGCGCAAGTCGCTTTCCACAGGCATTGCACTGGCCGCCTCACTGAATGACGGGCGTATCACGCTGGGCTGGCATAGCGGTTCGGTAAAAACCCCGGCGCAGATTGCCGCTGCCTATGCCGCTGTTATCGCCAGTGAAGAAGACCCGGCCCGCCCGCTGAACACCCTTGCGATGAGCACGCTGGATGTGACTGCAGTGGAAAGTCAGCCAGGGCGAACCGAGCAGGAGAACGCCCTGCGTAATGGTCTTACGCCGTTTGAGATTGGCCCCGGTGACAAAGTGCAGATCGTTCGCGCTATCAGCACCTACACCAAAAACGCCCAGGGCGTGGATGATGTGGCGCTGCTGGATATCACCACCATCCGAACGCTGGACTACGTGCGCAAGGCCTGCCGTGAACGCATCGCTCTGCGATTCCCGCGCGATAAGCTCAGCTCAAGGACGCCGCCGAAGGTGCGCAGCGAACTGCTTGATGTGCTTTACAAGCTGGAGGAGCTGGAGATTGTCGAGGAGGTGGATGCCAACAAAGACGGTCTTATTGTTGAGCGCGATCTGCAGGATGTTAACCAGCTGAACGGTCGCATTCCTGCGGATGTTGTGAATGGCCTGCACGTCTTTGCCGGTCGAATTGATTTGCTGCTCTGAGGAGTAAACCAGAATGGCTCTTGAAGAATATGTTGGCGCGATCGTCATGGAAGTCGACGGCCAGGAAATTGAAGTGACCGACCTCAAGGAAGATGTGACCACCGGGCGAAAGCTTGTGAAGACGATGAACAAAACGGGCCGGGCCAAAGGTTTCTCCCGTGGCATCGAAGAGATCCAGCTGACCGTTACGGTGGTCATCCCGGAATCCGGCGACCTGAACTGGGGCGGTATTGAAGGTGCGAAAATCACCCAGTATCCACTCAACAGCAGCGGTAAACGTGTTTCTTACCTGGACTGCTTCAGCACTCAGGCCGGGGCTCAGTATACCGTCGACAACGAAGCGAAGCGCGATATCACCATGAATGCGCTTCGTCGGGTGGAGGAATAAATGGAAAAGCAGCAGCTTTTATATGGCGTTAAATACGGTGATAAAGTCCATTTTGACTTTGCCGTCAGGCTGCCTGTTGTCAGGGACACTATTGAAGCCCTGCGTCTCACGGATGAGGCTTGCGGAACAACCGAAGGGGCTTCGGCGGGGATGTATTATCGTGTAGCGCTGATGGCACAGGCAATTGAAGAACTTGGTTCACTGAATAAGGAAGACATAACACCAGAGTTACTCCTTGATGAGTTGAATGATGATGACTTTGACATCATTGATGCTCAGATTAACGCTGTTAAAAAAAAGCGGATGGATTTGAACAAAAACTCACCGGCTACCGAACCCTCGTCCTCGCACTCGGACGATACGGGATCAGTGAGCAGCAAATCGGAAGCATGACACGAACGGAACTCGACGGCTACACCGAAGCACTTGCCCGGTTACACGGAAAGAAAACCGGGCAAACTACCACCCGCACAACCCGTACGGTCAAATCGCAACGCCTGAAGAAAGTCGGCAAACGGAGATAACCCATGGCGCGTAACTTACAACTGGCGCTGCAGTTGCTGGCACGTGATACCGGCTCCAAAGTGCTTAAGCAGGCACTGCAGGGTATCAGTCGTGATACCAAAGCGGCGCAAAAAACCGATGATGAGCTGGCGAAATCCCGCCAGCAGAACGCAGCCACAGCGATTCGCTCCTCCCGTTCTCTTCAGGACGAATACCGTCGCGCCAGTTCGGCGCGATCTACCCTTGGTATTCGTTCAGAGCGAGAGATTCAGCGCGAAATACAGCAGACTATGGCCGCCTATAACCGCTTATCTCGTACCGGTGCACTGTCCGCTAATGAGCAGACAAGAGCCTTCTCTGCCATGAAAGATAAAGTGCGCAATTTGCGCAGTGAATTGAACGGTGTTGGTGAAGGTATGAGCCGAATGCAAAAACTAGGTACTGCGGGCTCAACTATCTCAGCTGTAGCCGGTGGGGTCATGGCAGCAGGCGCTACACTGGTCCGTCCGGTCTCGAATCAAATGAGTTACCAGCAGAGACTGGCAATGATGGCTAACACAGCCTATGCAGATCAGGGCCTGGAGGGCCGGCGCACTGGTATGAATGAAATGGATTCCCTTATTCGTCATTCAGTTAAAACTGGTGGCGGGACTAAAGAATCAGCAGCAGAGACTCTGGATGCAATGCTTGCATCAGGCTCTGTAAGCATGCAATCGGCGAAATCAATATTGCCTTTGATTCAAAAATACTCAACTGCAACGGGAGCAGCTCCCGCTGACCTTGCAAATATCGCAATTAAATTAAAACAGTCATTTGGAATTCAGGATACAGAGCTTGATAAAGCACTCAATATGTCGATCAGTGCCGGACAAAACGGTTCATTTGAGTTGAAGGATATGGCAAAGTGGCTTCCATCACAACTTGCAAGCGCCGGTAATGCTGGTATGAAAGGTCTGGACGACTTTGCAGTGTTATTGGGTTGGAATCAGGCATCAGCCATTACCGCTGGCTCTCCTGACCAGGCAGGTAACAATCTTAATAATCTTCTCTTGAAATTAAATAGCCAGGATGCCGCTAATGCCGCCGCAAGAGTAAAATTACCGAGTGGTCGAGGAATCGATCTTTCAGGTAGTCTCGCCAAAGGTGTTGGTAAAGGAGTTAATCCTCTCGAAACATTTAACCAAATTGTAGATAAGGTTGTTGCATCTAATCCTGCTTATAAAAGGCTAGAAGAAAAACTTAAAATAGCGCCTGAAAACGAAAAAAGAGAAATTATTAACTCTCAAGCAAAAATACTGGAAGGGTCAGGTATTGGAAAAATAATTGCAGACCAACAGGCTTTACTTGCACTCCTGGGATACAGAGGTAACAAATCCTATACGCAGGGTGTTATTTCAGAAGCTAATTCTCAACGTAACTTATCAGATGGAAAAACGGCTGGCGATCTTAGTTTTTTGTTAATGTCGGAACAACCTGGATTCAAACTGGGACAACTTGATAACGAGAGAGACTTTCAGGAGATGGATTCAGTCAAGCCGTTATCAGATTCCCTGGGATATCTTTCAGATAAATTACTGAAGTATGCAGAGGAATATCCTGGTTTAACCAGGGCTGTTTCTGATGCAGCTATTGGAATTAAAGCAATGGCTGCGGCTGCGGCGGTATTTGGTGCGATAAAATGGATGTCAGGACGGGGGGGGGCTGGGGGCAAGCCAGCAGGCTCAAATCCCCTTGAAATTCTCGCGGAAGGTGCTTCTGGCAACAATGCCGTACCTGTTTATGTAACTAATGCTCAGGAAATCGGCGGCGATAAAGAAGGCTTCCTTGACAAATTTTTGGGGGGAAGTAGTGATTTGCCAGGCCAGTTAGGAAAATGGGCTTCATATGCAAATGTGGCAAATATTATTTATGAGTCTGCCCAGGATAAATTCGATTCTGCTGACGAGGAAGCTAAATCAAAAGGGATCACTACTGGCGAGCTTTTTAGACAAAAGTTTCAGGAAAAAGAGAATAACAAGAAACCTCTTTTCGATGTTGATCTCTTTTCAATGGTCAAATCCTGGTGGAGTTCACCTGCCACTATAGGGCAAAACACACCTGCAGCAACAGGCGTGCCGTCTTATCTGTTGCCTCAGCAGCAACAAAAATCACAACCCATTAACCTCACCACAAAGCTGATACTGGACGGTCGTGAAATAGCATCAGCTGTTAATGAATACAACGGCGAACAATCCGTTCGCGGCTCAACAGGAGGCCCGCAGTGAGCTGGGAAGATTCATTACAGGATGCCTCATTCAGGGGCGTCCGCTTCGATGTGGTTAATACCCGTGACAGCGCAAGTCGCGACATTGCGACGTATGAGTATCCCTATGTCGACGGTGGTGATGTTGATGACCTTGGCCGCAAGCCTCGTAACCTGAGAATGACGGTCCTTTTCTGGGGCGACGATTACGAAGTGCGACTGCAGGCGTTTCTGGCGGCGCTGGATACACGCGGCAGCGCGGAGTTAATCCACCCGGTTTTCGGCTCCATGACGGGCATGCAGTGCATTGAGTATCAGGCATCGCATGAAGCGGAGAACGTTGATTACTGCGTTGTCGAGGTGGTCTTTATCCAGGGGGGACTTAATCTGCCTTTCTTTGGCAGTGACTTCCCGCTGTCGAAGGCCGATATCATTTTCAACCAGGCGCAATCTGCTCTGGAGAAAGCCCAGACGGCCATCGACAATATTCTCTCGCCTCTGCGTACAGCGAAAAAGTGGATGAAGAAAGCGAAATCGCTGGCAACCACGACGCTGAATATGGTGACCGTACTTAAGGGGGAACTGACGGGATTTGTCAGTACCACCTCGGATTTTGTTAATTATCCGAAAGCGTTCATGAATGATCTGCAGAGTGCGCTGAGCCTGACGTCGCTTCAGTCCAAATCAAGTGTCAGTAATAACCCAGGAAGCTATTCACAGTCCTCAGACGTTTCCGGTACAGCGGGCATCGTGATGGCCGACTGGAAGAATGGCCGTAACAATCTGCAGGATGTGGCCGCATTACCTCAGCAAATCGTGACCGGGCAAAAGACGGTTGCTGTTGCTGTTCCGGCAGGTTCATCAACCTCGGATATTACTGAGCTGGTAACGGCGGTAAAAATCCAGGTTGCAATCCAGCTGGCGCTTGATGCTTCCGACATACTCAGTGACAGCAGCATCAGCGATATTCTGTCTCCAGTCGATATTGAGCAGATCACCAACGACACCAGGACGGCCATTCAGGCGGCAATCGACCAGACGCGGGACACATTTGCCGCCGATACGCAAAACGTGAGCGCCGGTGAAACACCGGGTGGCGTGACGTGGCAACCCGTGGTTGAAAGCCTCAAGGATATCGCCCTGACCGTTCAGGAACTGGGCGCAGCGGTTATTACCAGCAGACCGCCACTGACGACGCGAGTGATATTGTCCGACACCAACCTGCATTTGCTGGCCCATCTGTGGTACGAGGACTACACCCGCGCCGCCGAGTTGCTACGTCTCAATCCGACACTACGTAATCCCAACAACATCAAAGCCGGTGACGTTCTGAATGTCTACTCAAGATAAAGATTCGCAGAATACAGTGAGCCTGGTTATTGATGGCAAAATCCACAGTGCATGGAGCCGCTATCAGATTGACTCCGATTTTCTTATCCCCTCCGATGCCTGGAGTGTAACGCTAGGCCTTCCTGACGGTATTTTCCCGGCGGCCATTAAACGAGGTGTGCCGGTGCTGGTCAGGGTGGGTAATGATGTGGTGATGTCCGGTCGGGTGGATGTGGTTCAGCGCCGCGTATCCCGTCAGCAGGTCTCTTTATCGCTTTCCGGTCGCGATGGCGCTGCCGTGCTTGTTGACTGCGCTTCGCCGGTATTCACCTCCCGCCAGCTCAGTCTTGAAGAAGTGATCGCCCAGGTCGTCAGGCCGCTGGGGGTAACGAACATCCGCATTGAGGCTGAGTCATCCCTGCGTAATGACAAGGTCAGCGTTGAACCCGGAGAACGTGCCTGGGATACGCTTGAGCGTGCAGCTGCTGCACGCGGTTTATGGCCATGGTTTGAGCCAGATGGCACGCTGGTTATTGGTGGGCCGGACTACACAAAAGACCCTGTGGCCACGCTGATTCTTAATCGTGACGGTCGGGGAAACAACGTCCTCGATCTCAGTGACCGGTCATCCATTACCGGGGCGTTCTCTGAATTGACAATGCTGGCACAGGGACACGGCCAGGGGAAAAAATCCGGGAAACTCGATGTTATTGACGTTGATGACCAGAGCGCTGACGCAGAAGACGACGATGATGCCGATGATATTTATGACACCACCGGCTCTGCAGAAAATGGCTTTCATGGCTTACGCAGTACCGTTCGCGACAGTACCGTACCTTTCTATCGTCCGCAGATTATGGTTGCCGGTGATGCTGATAATCAGGCGCAGGTTGATTATCGCGCAAGAAAGGCCATGGCTGACGCCCGCCTGAACGGGTTTGATCTGACAGCTATTGTTAAAGGCCATCGCATGGAGAACGGTAAGTTATGGCAACCGGGCCAGCGTATCCGTGTCCGAAGCGAGCCACATGGCATTGATGACATTTACTTCCTCATGGGAAGAGAGTTTTCAGGTGGACGGCCAGACAACACCATTACCACCCTGCGTCTCAAAGAGGATGGAATATGGATACCGGATGCTTATCCGAAAAAACGGAAATCACGTAAACGCCGCGCCAAGGTAAATAAAGAGCTGGAGATTATCGATGTGGAGCAAAATTGATTCTCGTATTAACACGGCGTTAAACCGTATAAGACAGGCCTTCAGGGGCGTTTTAATAAGGGTTAACAGCGGCGGCGATATTCAGACCATTCAGGGTAAAGGTCTGGCTACGGAGTCCCTGCAGGATGTGGAGATGTTCCAGCAGTACGGTTTTACATCCAACCCGCCGAGGGGTACTAAAGCCATTATGCTCCCGCTGAACGGGCGCACCAGTCATAGCGTGGTGATTGCCACGGAACACGCTGCATACAGGCTTAAGAGCCTGAAAAGTGGTGAGCTTGCCATTTATTCGGATGAAGGCAGCAACATTATCCTGAAGCGCGGAAAAATTATTGAAGTGAACTGTGATGAATATATTGTTAATACTAAAAAACACACCGTGAATACCGAAGAGCATATTGTTAATACCAAAACGTATAAAACGACAGCCTCAGAACGGGCAGATTTTGATACGCCATTGCTGAAAGGCAGTAATGAAGTCGCTGACGGTAAATCTACGTTGAACACCATGCGTGAGACTTATGACGGTCACGACCACAACCACGGCGGTGATGCAGGCACCACGCAGAAACCTAATCAGCCAATGTAATTTGTGGTAACGTAAGTTCTCCTTCAAAAGCAATACCCACTGAACCCCTTCACCGATAATTTAAATTTCCATGCCGATAGTATTACGGCATGGAAATGTTGATTGACCCAACGACCGGCGATTATACCGGCGACAGCTCAGACACTTTAGCGAATGCCGTCTATTTACGGCTGATGACCCCCCTTGGCTCATGGTGGGCTGATCCAGCACTGGGCTCTCTTTTACATACACTCCGCCGCGAAAAGGATGTATCCCGCGTTCAGAAACTCGCGGTGCAGTATTCGCAGCGGGCCCTGCAGCCGATTATTGATGACGGTCGCGCCCGATCCATTTCCATTACTGCAGAGCACTTGCAAAAAGGCTGGATGCAACTTCATATCATCGTCACGTCCGCGAGCGGAACGCCGCAGACCTGGAAATTTCCGGTTAAGGTCAGCTGATGCCATTCATTACCAAAAATGCCGCGCAAATTCGCACTGACATTCTGCGGGATATCAAAAATCTCCTGCAGTTGTCTGATGACAAGCTGGGGCCAGACAGCGACTGGTATGTCCGGGCGTCAAGTGTAGCCAGTGTTGCCGAGGGGCTTTATCAGCATCAGGGATGGATAGTCCGTCAGATCTTCCCGGATACTGCTGATTCGGAATTCCTCTATCTGCACGCCCGTTTACGTGGTTTAAGCAAAAAAGCGGCCAACAGCGCCTCCGGGCCCGCCACATTTACCGGCGAACCGGGCGCGGCAGCTGCTGCCGGTCTTGTGTTCAAACGCGACAGTGTTACGTGGACAACAACCGAAGAAGTTAC
Source organism: Enterobacter cloacae complex sp. BZL2005 (assembly GCF_049238885.1). NCBI lineage: Bacteria > Pseudomonadati > Pseudomonadota > Gammaproteobacteria > Enterobacterales > Enterobacteriaceae > Enterobacter > Enterobacter cloacae complex sp. BZL2005. The sequence goes on from NZ_JBMKGI010000003.1 coordinate 255,010, forward strand.
TATCGGGTCGGATGGAAAAGCTTCCGTAAATGCAATGTCTTCTCTGTCCGGGACTGCGGGTAATACCACCTCAGTCACATCGGCAACGCTGACCACTACACCTGACGGGTTTGACAGCACAGTGACCGTCGGTCTGATGACTGGCGGTACGGATGAGGAAACTGATGCGGAGCTGCTTGCCCGTCTGCTTGAAATCATTCGCCGACCTCCTGCAGGCGGTAATAAATATGATTACAAACGCTGGGCCCTGGAAGTATCCGGCGTATCTGCTGCATATGTTTATCCGTTGCGACGGGGGCTGGGTACTGTTGATGTTGTTATTACGTCTGCCGGTGGGCTGCCTTCTCAGGATGTGATCGACAGGACGCAGGCTCACATTGACGATGTCCGGCCTGTTACAGCAAAAAACACGCTGGTTCTCATGCCTGTCATCCGTACATTTGACGTGCTCGTAAAGGTATCACTGGAAGGTATCACTCTCGCAGCAGCCAAACAGGCTATCGCCGGAACGCTGGAGGATGATGACTCGCGCCGTGAGCCGGGAGTGGCTTTTATTCGCAGCCAGGCGGGGACGTTGATTTCTCTCATTCCTGGTATCACCGACTATGACATCGTTACACCATCCGCAAATATTCAACCTGTAATCGATGCCACGAAAGTCGAATGGCTTAGATTAGGAAACGTTGAGGTAGAGCTGCTATGAGCTACTTCACTCTGTTAAATCGTCTGCTGCCACTGGTTTCGTATAGTCCGGGCCAGCCTCTGCTTGATGCATCGTTGCGATCAGAATCTGGTGTTTTTGACTCTCTCGATGCGTCTGCAGGGCTTGTCAAAGGTGGAGTTACTCCATTTTATGCACGCAGCCTTTTGTCTGACTGGGAACGCGTCCTGGACCTTACTCCTGCTGAAGGTGCGACATACCAGCAACGCCAGCAGCGTGTGCTGGCCAAACTGGCCGAGGTTGGTGGTCTCAGTATTCCGTACTTTATTCAGTTGGCCAGTAACCTTGGCTACATCATCACCATTGATGAACCGCAACCTTTCAGGGCGGGAGTTAACCGCGCCGGTGATCGTCTCTGGACTGAAGACATTATCTGGGTCTGGCGCGTGAATATTCAGAACTCAGGAACGCAATCCTATCGCTTTCGCTCAGGCAGTTCAGCTGCGGGTGAGCGCCTGACTACCTTTGGTGATCCGGTTATTGAAGAAGTCTTCCGCGATCTCAAACCAGCTCATACATTTTGCTACTTCGCATATCAGGAGAATGAATAATGCGGCCCTTAATGCCACCGGTGCAGACACCGGATAATCTTTTCCATGATGGTAATCCGCTCACTGGTGAGCTGGGAACCATAGTTGATGCTGAACACCTGAATAATGAACAAGCCGCTATCCGCGATACACAAAGTGAGCTGATTGCCATTCTAACAGCAGCGGCAATGGAACCAGAATCGACAGCAGGCCAGCTGTTAGCTGCGTTGAATAAACTTTATGCCCCACTTAACGATACTTTGGGAGCGCTTTCCAGTCTGGTCGGAGCGGCCAATAAACTCCCATATTTCACCGCCGCTAATGCTGCCGCTTTAACAGCATTATCCAGCATTGGTCGGGACATCATCGGTAAAGCAACGGTTGCTGAAGTTCTCACATACCTTGGTTTGGGAGATGTCGCAAAAGCTGGTGTGGCTGGGGGGCTTTTAGCCTCTGATGGCTATATAACATTGCCGTTGATCATTGGCGGTGTAAAAACAAACGTAATTCTGCAATGGGTAACTGGACCAACAGCTGGCGCAGAAACTGTAAATTACCCAAATGTTACTTTCCCTGTAACTTTTCCTAATGCATGTCTTTTTGCTGCTCCATTCACTGTAGGTAATAACACCACATCAGCAGATCAGATTTTCCAGGCCGTATCCTGGACAACATCAACTGCTAAGGTATTTCCTCAGTGGTTTGGCTCGGGTTCTCAAGGGCTTGTTCATCCGATAATTTTAGCGATAGGCTGGTGATATGAAATTTTTTTCAGCTTCAACAAAGTCATTTTATGATGACGCAATTAATGGCTCCATTCCTGCTGATGCCACTGAAATCAGTGATGAGTTACATGCTGAAATTTTCGAAGGGCAGCGGAACGGGAAAATAATTATTGTTGGTCATAATGGGCTTCCTGCTTTGTCAGAACAGTTGCCACTTACTCATGAAGAGTTGGTTTCTCAGGCAAATACCAGAAAGCTATCTCTAAGGGCAGGTGCTGATTCTGAAATCGCCTGGCGACAGGATGCGCTGGATACAGGGATAGCGACGGAACAAGAAACCGCCGCGCTTGCTGACTGGAAAGCGTATCGGGTGCTGCTGATGCGCATTGATACGCTAACAGCACCTGATATTACCTGGCCGCCAGTGCCAGGCTATGCATCTTAGCCTACTCCTCATTGACTATAGGTGGCGTATATACGCCATCTACCAACGTCCCGCCGATAACGTAACCCTCACCATATTTTATCAACGATAGCCCTTCACCCGGGTTGAATGGCGTTACTCCATCCCACTTAATCATATTTACGATAATGCCCGTGCTATCAACAACAGCATATTTATCCGTCATGCGTACACCTCGACTATTATGACGCCATCGCCACCATCAGCGCCGTTTTTCGCCACAGAGCTAAGGCCATTAGCCACCCCGCCAGCACCAGAACCGTAACCTTTTCCATCGGACTGCGTAGCTGATGCACCAGATCCGACGCCGCAGTTGCCAAGAGGTGAGTTTGCACCGTGCCCGGCGAGTGTTGGTGACTGGACGGAAATACCAAAATGACCAGGTGCGCCAGCCATCGAAAGAATTATTTTGCTAGAATCCAGTCCAGGTATAGCTATGACCGGATCGGCACTGGAAGCACCACCGCTAGCCAGTGCGGTAGTGGAGGTTGACGCTGCGATACCATAATCTGAACCTTTACCACCAGGACAGACAATCAGGCTACCAAATTGAGTCGTGCCACCAGTTCCACCCGCGCCGCCAGTTCCTCCCACACCACCTGCGCCAATGATAATATCGAGATAACCGCCAGCTACATCAATCAATGCCTGCAACTCTGCACGCGTCAACCACAACTCAACGTAGGCACCACCACCCCCACCACCACTGGCAGAAAGTCCTGTCGCGCTGGTCGCCCTTGCTGAGCCAGAGCCACCACCCGCACCCTGCACGCGAATACGAAAAAGATTTCCCTTTGATGGCATAAGGAACTTGCCTGATGCGGTGATTACGATTGGCGGAGCAAGCAGGCGACCGGCCAGTTTATCTGTATCTACCAAACCAACATTTTTGAGAATGACCATCTAGCTCACCAGTGGCATGCTTTCTGCCTTTTGCAGGGGATAAAACCATGCTTATTGGGTATGTCAGGGTGTCAACAAATGACCAGAACACCGCATTGCAGCGAACCGCGCTGGAATGCGCAGGATGTGAACTGATATTTGAAGACAAGATCAGCGGAAAAACCTCGGAGCGTCCAGGGCTAAAGCGCGTGCTTAAGACCCTGGGAAAGGGGGATACGCTTGTGGTATGGAAACTAGATCGCCTTGGGCGCAGCATGCGGCATCTTGTCCTGCTGGTAGAGGAGTTGCGCGACCGAGATATCAATTTTCGCAGCCTGACCGACAGTATAGATACGTCAACGCCAATGGGACGTTTTTTCTTTCACGTTATGGGGGCACTGGCTGAGATGGAGCGTGAATTAATTGTGGAGCGTACAAGAGCCGGTCTTGCTGCTGCCAGGGCTCAAGGGAGAGTGGGAGGGAGACGCCCAAAGTTTACATCGGAACAGTGGGAGCAGATGGGGAGATTAATTGCAGCTGGAGAATCACGCCAACGAGTTGCGCTTATTTTTGATGCTGGTATATCCACCCTTTATCGTAGGTTCCCGGCTTCATCATTTGAATGAGATAAGCTGCGTGGCGTTTTAATTTGCACCGTGCGCAATAGCGGTTTTTCGCTCGGTTGCTGCGGTGCATAATTTAATGCGTTTCGGTGCGAAAAATTTCGCCGCGCTACATGCTGCGGGCGAAAGATTATCTGGAAAGCAGTCGTTTAAGCATCGACAGCATCGCGGAACAAACCGGGTTTGGTCAGGCATCGACGCTGCGTCATCATTTTCGCCAGCAGTTCGCGATTTCCCCGGCCCAGTACCGTAAACAATTTTCTCATGCCGGTACTGCCCGCTGAGGCGTCAGTCTTTTGGTTTCGCTGGAATACGGAGAACCTGATGGTCACCACACACGTTTTTATCGCAACCAGTCTTGATGGCTACATCGCCCGACACAATGATGATATCGACTGGCTGCTGCAGCGCGATGACCCGAATGAGGATCATGGCTACACGGCGTTCATCGCGGACAAAGACTGGATCGTGATGGGCCGTGGGAGCTATGAGAAGGTGCGGACCTTTGAGACATGGCCTTATGACCGGCCCGTACTGGTGCTCTCCCGTCAGCTGGTCGACACGCCCGTACCCGACGCGCTGAGGGGCAAAGTACAGTTTTCCGGCCGCACGCCAAAGGAGGTGCTCGACGATCTGGCGAGGCAGAACGCCCGTCGCGTCTATCTCGATGGTGGGCAAGTCATACAGTCGTTCCTGCGAGAAGGACTGGTGGCCGATATGGTGATCACAACCGTTCCTGTCCTGCTCGGTTCGGGAAAATCGCTGTTTGGCGCCCTTCCCGGGGATATCGATTTGACGCTGGTCTCCAGCCGCAGCTTTCCTTCGGGTCTGGTGCAGTCGCACTATCGGGTGACGCCATAACCCTACGGCCAACACCGCTACGTTATGCGCAAAAAAAACCGCCAAAAAATGGCGGTAAATGCTTGCATGGATAGATTTGTATTTTGGTCTCTACGTCCCGACACTCCATGGCCGGGCTGCGGATCCCATACAACCTAACACTCGTTATCTTAACGAAGGTTAAACAGCCTTTTTAACCCGCACTGGTAATGTTCTCTGATGAGATGCAGCGCGCCCGAAATCATACTCTTTGACATTCCCTTTGCGCTAATTTGAACTTTTGAATAATAACAATAATAAATAATCGGCATCATTAAGCCGCAATGTTATTCGGCGGTGACCTCATGGTTAAAAAAGGTTTATCTCTCGTGATGCTTATCTGTGCCCTCTTTTCAGGCCAGCTTATGGCCGGGCACAAAGGACATGAATATCTGTGGGTAAAGAATGTGGATCATCAGCTGCGTCATGAAGCCGATAGCGATGAATTGCGAAGCGCGGCGGAGGAGTCGGCGGAGGGTTTGCGCGAATACCACCTGTGGCAGAAATCGCGCAAACCGGACACGCACGTTCGGTAGTTAGCTGCCCTTGCGTTTTGGCAGGGTTTTCATCAGATCGTCCGGGCTGACGGACGCCACAATACTGCCGGGCTGCGGCATTTTGAAGATGTGGTTTTTCATCTTGCCAATCACATGCATTTCGCACGGACGGCAGTCAAATTTGAGGGTCAGCACTTCGTCACCGTTTACGAGCTGCATAGGCGTGGCCTTCCAGCTCTTGATGTTGCCTTTCGCCTGCTTAGGACACAGGTTAAACGCGAAACGAAGGCAGTGTTTGGTGATCATCACCGGCACATCGCCCTTCTCTTCATGCGCCTCATAAGCCGCGTCGATCAGCTGCACGCCGTGGCGATGATAGAATTCACGCGCTTTATGGTTGTAGACGTTGGCGAGGAAGGATAAATGCGTATCCGGGTAGACGGGCGCAGGAACGGTTTCCGCTTTACGGCTAGCGCGCGGGTAGTTCGCCAGGCGCACGTCATCCAGCATCTCGGCGGTTTCACGTCGGAACTGGTTGAGCAAACTGTTCGGCACAAAGAGCGCATCCGGCAGATTGACCTCAACGTTGCGGGCGTAGTAAATCGTCTGCCCCAGCTTCGCGACGCCATCCTTCAGGCTGTTGCGCGCTTTCTCCGCGTTGTTTGCCACCTCGAACAGGCCATCAAGCGTATGCGTTACGCTGATGCCGTCTTCACAGGTCATGGTCAGAATCAGCTGCTCTTCCCAGCCGCCCAGTTCAATATCCACCGCGATACGACGCTCGCTGGAGGTTTTCAGCAGCGCCTGCTGCCAGTTATGATCGAGGTTACGGTTAAGCGCCGCGTTCGGCCGCGCCTTGTAGAGATCGGCTGGCATTTCATTCGGCCATACGCGGTAGCGGTTCTCACCGGTTTTCTCCACCGTGTTGGCGCGGAAGCCCACGACCTCACGCTTAATCATCACGTTAAGGCCATCGCCGTTCGCCAGCGGCTCCGTCACCGCAACATCAAGGTGATCTTTCGCCACTTTCAGCACTTCACCCACCGGCAAACCGATAAACTTCGGTGAGTCAAACGCGCCGATATCCCCTTTACGGGCATTCACGAAATAGTCCGTGCTGCCGCGGTGGAACGTTTTGTCCGTCGACGGAATAAAGAAATGCTCGGTACGCCCGGCCGACGCGCGCGCCAGGTCACCGCGATCTTCGATGATAGCGTCCAGCATCTGGCGATAGTGCGCGGTGATATTCTTCACGTAGCTCATATCTTTATAGCGCCCTTCAATCTTGAAGGAACGCACGCCCGCGTCGATCAGCGCGCCCAGGTTGGCGGTCTGGTCGTTATCCTTCATCGAGAGCAGGTGTTTTTCAAATGCCACCACGCGGCCCTGGTCGTCTTTCAGGGTATACGGCAGACGGCAGGCCTGAGAGCAGTCGCCGCGGTTGGCGCTGCGGCCCGTCTGCGCGTGCGAAATGTTACACTGGCCGGAATAGGCCACGCACAGCGCGCCGTGGATGAAGAATTCAATCGTCGCGTCTGTCGCCTGGTGAATATCGCGGATTTGATTCAGGTTCAGCTCGCGCGCCAGAACGATCTGCGAAAAGCCGACGTCGGAGAGGAACTTCGCCTTCTCTACCGTGCGGATATCACACTGGGTACTGGCGTGCAGCTCAATGGGCGGAATATCCAGCTCCAGCACGCCCATATCCTGAACGATCAGGGCATCCACCCCGGCCTGATAGAGATCGGTAATCAGACGTTGCGCAGGCTCCAGCTCATCATCATGAAGAATGGTGTTCAGGGTGACGAACACCTTCGCCCCGAAACGGTGGGCGAACGGCACCAGTTCAGCAATATCGCTCAGGCTGTTGCTGGCGTTATGGCGGGCACCGAAGCCCGGGCCGCCAATGTAGACGGCGTCTGCGCCATGAAGGATCGCTTCACGGGCAATGGCGGCGTCACGGGCCGGGCTTAAAAGTTCAAGATGATGGGATTGCAGGCGCATACTTCGTCGTTATCCGTTATGGTCAAAATGGCGGCTATTGTAGTCAGAAGTCTGCGTCAGCGAAACAGTTTTGCGTAGCCTCAGCGGGGATAATGAATCAGGGAGTGAAAATGCACCGTCCGGTCGCTGCTGTTGCGGTAGGCGTGCGGTTTATCGCCGGCGAAACGGATGCCCGAATCGGCAGAAATCGTCTGCCATTTGCCGCCAAGCTTCATCTCCAGCTCGCCGCTTACTACGACGACATGTTCTATTACCCCGGCCTCATGCGGCGTGGATTCGCTCAGCGCGCCGGGTGCCAGCGTGATGGAGAAATAATCAAACCCGAGCGTCTCGTCCCACGGAAAGAGCGGCTTGACGACCATCGCCTGCTGCTGCGGGTCAAACACCGCCTGCCGGTCCGCCTCCGGTGTAATGAAGGCGGAAAACGGCACGTTCAGTCCCGTGGCAATTTTCCACAGCGTCGACACCGTGGGGCTGGATTCATTTCGCTCGATTTGCCCGAGCATGGCCTTTGATACGCCGGTTTCGTCCGCCAGCTTCGACAGGCTCCAGCCCCGTGCCTGGCGTAATGTTTTCAGTGTTGCTGCAAGGTGTTGTGTGATGTCCATATTTCCTCCTGACGACGAGCATACCACTTGTACGCTATAACGCACAGTGTTACCTTACTCCGGACGTTATAACGCACAACGGAGTTTTCATGCGCCCTTCCTCTCATCTTGTTCCGGTCGTACTGGCTGGATTTGTCGCCGTTCTGGTGGGTTACGCCAGCTCAGCCGCCATCATCTGGCAGGCCGCCGCCGCGGCTGGCGCCAGCGCGCAGCAGATTGCGGGCTGGATGACCGCGCTGGGGATTGGGATGGGCGTCAGCACGCTGGCGCTTTCCTGGTGGTACAAAGCGCCCGTGCTGACCGCCTGGTCAACGCCCGGCGCGGCGCTGCTCGCCACCAGCCTGCACGGCGTCACGCTGGCGGAAACCATCGGCGTGTTCATCTTTGCCAACGCGCTAATTTTGCTCTGCGGCATCACCGGGCTTTTCGCCCGTCTGATGACGCTGATCCACCATTCGCTTGCTGCCGCCATGCTCGCCGGGGTACTGCTGCAGTTTGGCCTCCACGCGTTTGCGCATCTTGAGGGGCACTTTCTGCTGTGCGGCAGCATGATTGCGGCATGGCTGATCGCAAAAGCGTTGTCGCCGCGCTATGCCATCGTGGTCACGCTGCTGGTGGGCGGTATCGTGGCCTGGGCCGGTGGTGACGTTGTCACGGATAAGCTCACCCTTTCTCTGGTGATGCCCGAATTTATTGCGCCTGACTTCACCTTCACCAGCCTGGTGAGTATTGGCTTGCCCTTCTTCCTCGTGACCATGGCCTCGCAAAACGCGCCGGGGTTCGCCACGATGAAAGCCTCCGGCTACCCGCTGGCGGCCTCACCGCTCATCATCGTGACGGGGGGAATGGCGCTGCTGTTTTCTCCGTTTGGCGTCTTTTCAATCTGCATTGCGGCCATTACCGCCGCCATTTGTCAAAGCCCGGATGCACACCCGAACGCGGAAAAACGCTGGCTGGCGGCCATCGCAGCCGGCGGGTTTTATCTGCTGGCGGGAATTTTCGGTGGCTCCATTACCGGCATTATGGCCGCCCTGCCGCTCAGCTGGATCCAGACGCTCGCCGGACTGGCGCTGCTGGGCACCATCAGCGGGAGTTTATATCAGGCGCTGAGTCACGAGGCGGAGCGCGACGCGGCCATCGTCACGTTTCTGACGACCGCAAGCGGCGTCACGATCCTGGGCATCGGTTCGGCGTTCTGGGGGCTGGTGCTGGGCGGGGTATGTTACGCCCTGTTTTCACGCGCTCGCCGCGCGTAGCTGCGACGGCGTCATGCCCGTCGCGCTGCGAAAGCGGTTGCTGAAGTGGCTGGCGGAGTTAAACCCGCAGGCCAGCGCAATGTCCGTCAGTGGCATGGAGGTATGCTGCACCAGCTCTTTCGCTTTGACCATACGCCTGTGCATCACGTACTGATGCGGTGCCAGCCCCGTCGACTGGCGGAACATGCGGGCAAAATGGTATTCGCTGAGGGCGGCCTGCGCCGCAAGCTCGGCCAGCGTCAGGGGCTGCCCGAGGTTCTCTTCGATAAAGGCGAGGACGTTGCGCAGCACGAACGGGGACAACCCTCCCGTAACGACCGGCAGCTTCCACTGCACGTTTGAGTAGTTTTGCAGCAGATGGGTCAGCAGCAGCGTGGAGGCCGTGCTCAGGGTGAGCTGGTTGGCGTGCTGCTGCCAGTCGCAGCCCAGTAAAAACTGGCGATACAGCGTGGTGATCTTCGGGTCGCTGCCAAAAATACGCTCGTCCAGGGTCAGCGCAAGCGGCCGCTTATCCCAGATTTTTTCTCCCACGTCGCGCAGGTGTTCATCGGTGCAGTAGAGATGCACAAACGACAGGTCATCGCGGATATCCCACGTCGATTCGCTCTCTTTGGGCATCAGGCAGAAACGGTCCGGCCCCCCGCCGTTCTTCCAGCCGCCCGGCGTTTTTTGATAGCTTTCGTAGCCGTCCGCCACGTACAGGCTGAGGGTATGATGGTTGCTCTTTACGGTGATCGTGTCGTGCTTGTTGTACCACGCGGCCAGCTGAATACCCGAATTCAGCGAGACGGTTTCCCGCAGGACTGCATTCTGTTGGCAAAGCGTTTCAAAGGTATCGTAAGCGTGAGACATAACCGTTAGCGCGTGAAGAATCGGAATATCAGTCTAAGAAGAGTTGTCGCCCGTTGCCAGTCCCTCCAGAAGAAAAAAGCGCAAGATTTTGCAAGTCTGCCGCAAGCGGGTGAAAGCCCGTTACGCATCTCAGCGTCATACTGCGGGCTTCCGCGGTTTAAGAAGAGACAACTATGAACGCATTATTATACGGACTCGTGGTCATTATCTGGGGAACCACCTGGATTGCGATTTTCCTGCAGCAGGGCCCCGTCGCGGCGCCGGTGTCCATTTTCTGGCGCTTCGCCGTCGCCAGCCTCACCATGATGGTGGTGTTACTCGCCCTGCGTCGCCTGCGCACGCTGGCGCTTCGGGATCATCTTTTTTGCCTGCTTCAGGGATGCTGTGTTTTCTGCTTTAACTTCTGGTGTTTTTACACGGCAGCGGCACATATCAATACCGGGCTGGAGTCGGTGATCTTCTCCATGGCGGTACTCTATAACGCCATTAACAGCTTTATTTTCTTCGGACAGCGCCCGCCCGCGCGATTCTGGACGGCGGCGGCACTGGGGCTGGTCGGGATCATCACCCTCTTCTGGGACGACCTGCTGGCCAGCGGCTGGAGCGCGTCACTCCTGACGGGCATTGGCCTTTCCGCACTCGGCACGTATGGGTTCTCGCTGGGTAATATGATCAGCATGCGCCATCAGCGCAGAGGCCTGGAAACCATGACCACCAACGCCTGGGCGATGCTCTATGGCACGCTGGTGATGGGCTGCATTGCGCTGTTCAGAGGCGATAGCTTTGTGCCGGAATGGACGGTGAGCTATCTCGGCGCGCTGGTGTATCTGGCCCTGTTTGGCTCGGTGATTGCTTTTGGCGCCTACTTCACGCTGGTGGGACGTATTGGCCCGGGCAAAGCGGCCTACAGCACGCTGCTCTTCCCGCTGGTGGCGCTCTCCATCTCCACGGTGTATGAAGGCTACGTCTGGCATGTCAACGGTATCGTGGGATTAGTGCTGATTCTGGGAGGAAATATGGTGATGTTTACCAAACCGGAAACCTGGTTCAGACGCTTACGAATGGCATAAATAAAACGGCCTGCATTACGCAGGCCGTTTTATTTTATTTCGCGGTCTTTTTCACATCAAACATGGTGGCGTCCGTCGCCATGTCATCAACAACCTGCTTCAGCGTCGCAAAGGTCATTGGTGTGTTTTCGTTATTCAGCTCTTTACCTTCGCCTTTACGTACCACCTTCATGACCGGTTTGTTGGTGGCCGCATCGATCAGCTCGCCTTCAAAGAAGAGATGCGTATCCATGGTGCGGTGTCCGGTTGCCATCTGCGTCCCGGCAACCACCAGCGCAACAGGCACCACTTCATAGAACTGCAGCCCCTCTTTCTGCGAACTCACCCCGGTAATCGCGCCACGGAAAATCAGGCTGTGTTTACCCGGCGTGGTGACAACTGGCTTACGCGTACCAATCGCCGTTTTCATTTTGTTATTGGTGTAATTCAACAACTCATCAAGCGTTTTTTGCCCAATTTGCGTGGTGGGTTTTGGCGTTGGATAATAGGTAATTGGCGTCCAGAGAATGCTGTCGTAATTGGCTTCGTTATACGAAGGATCGACCCAACGCAGCGTTGGTTTTCCCGTCGCCGAGGTCGTTTGCTGTAAGCCTGAATAATCTTTTAAAAAGCCGGAGTATTGTTCCGGAGCGGCGACTTTTGAAGAACAGCCCGCCAACGCCAACAGACCAGTAAGCACTGCAACTTTAAAAAAAGTTTGAGTACGCATGATAGTTTTCCATGTTATCTGCAAGTATGCATTTGAAGTTATAGCAAAAGTCTGGCGGGTTTGTTGTGACAAAAAATGATGCCGGGAGCACAAATTGCAAAAAGATTGCCCGGACGCATGCCGGGCAGTGAAAAATTACTGATTTATATCCACTTGCCAGAACAGATGTTTGCCAAACGGGTCGATTTCATAGCCCTTCACCTCCTTGCGCACCGGTTCGAAAATCGTTGAATGCGCAATCATCACCGCAGGCATCTGGTCATGCATCATCTGCTGAGCCTGTTTATACAGCGCCACCCGTTTATCATGATCGGTTATCGATTTGGCTTCAGCAATGATCTTATCAAACGGCTTATAGCACCATTTCGCCGAATTTGAGCCACCGTTCGCCGAGGTGCAGGTAAACAGCGGACCAAAGAAGTTGTCAGGATCGCCCGTTGCGGTCGTCCAGCCCATCAGCGCAGCCTGATGTTCCCCGCCCTTCACACGCTTAAGGTATTCGCCCCACTCGTAGGTAACGATTTTGGTCTGTACGCCAATTTTCGCCCAGTCCGCCTGAATCATCTCCGCCATGCGTTTCGCATTCGGGTTATAGGGACGCTGGACCGGCATCGCCCATAAATCGATGCTGACGCCGCTGGCAAAGCCGGCCTCTTTCAGCAGCGCTTTGGCTTTTTCAGGATCGTAGTCGTAATCCTTAAGCTCGCTGTCGGCGCTCCAGACGCCCGGCGGCAGCAGGTTCTTTGCCGCCGTTCCGGTACCGTGGAACACCGCGTCAATAATGGCCGGTTTGTTGATGGCCATCGCCAGCGCCTGACGGACCTTCACGTTATCCAGCGGCGGCTTCTGCGTGTTGAACGCCAGGAAGCCGGTATTCAGCCCGGCTTTGCTCATCAGGTTGATATCTTTGTTCGCCTTCATGCGCGGCAGATCGGCCGGGTTTGGGAACGGCATCACCTGACATTCGTTCTTCTCAATTTTGGCAAAACGCACGGAGGCATCCGGGGTGATGCTAAACACCAGTCGGTCCAGCTTCGATTTCCCCTGCCAGTAGTCGGCAAACGCCGTGAACAGGATCCGGGAATCCTTCTGATACTGCGCCAGCTTAAACGGCCCGGTGCCGATGGGCTCCATATCCACCTTCTCCGGCGTGCCCGCTTTCAGCATCGCGTCGGCATACTCCGCCGAAAGGATTGAGGCAAAATACCAGGCCAGATCGGCGACAAACGGCGCTTCCGGGTGCGCCAGGGTAAAGCGCACGGTGTGGTCATCGACTTTATCAATGGCGGTTATCAGGCTGCCGAACTCCAGGCTTTCGAAGTTGGAGTAGCTGCCGTTAGAGACGTTGTGGTAGGGATGATTCACGTCTTTCTGGCGCATAAACGAGAAAATCACGTCGTCGGCGTTAAAGTCGCGGGTTGGCGTGAAGGATTTATTGCTCTGGAACTTCACGCCCTGACGCAGATGGAAGGTGTAAACCTTGCCGTCGTCGCTCACCTCCCAGCGCTCCGCCAGGCTCGGCACCAGCTCCGTGGTGCCGGGTTTGAAATCGACCAGACGGTTATAGACCGGCACGGCGCTGGCGTCGACGCTGGTTCCCGAGGTGTAAAGCTGAGGATTAAAGTTTTCCGGCGATCCTTCGGAACAATACACCAGCGTTTTCGCGGCGACGGCGGAACTGACCGTGAGCGCCGCAAGCGCCAGCGCAATAGTTGTGAGTTTGCTTGTCATCATTTATTCCTGTCTTTTTAATTCGACGGCTAATTAATTCTTTTGCCATTTCATAAATAACATTAAAGTGAAGTGGCAAACACCCGAAAAATAAATAAGGAACAAATCACTATGGGCTCGCCGCTTTCCAGACAATTAACGCACCGTTTTTTCCGCTATCTCGCGATCACCAGCCAGAGCGATCCCAGAGTCAAAACTTTGCCCTCAACGCCGGGCCAGCACGACATGGCGCGCGAGCTGGCGCAGGAGCTGGCACAGCTGGGGTTAGACGATATTGTGATTGATGAATTTGCCACGGTAACGGCGGTAAAAAAAGGCAACGTGCCCGGTGCGCCGCGCATCGGCTTTATTACCCATATTGATACCGTCGACGTGGGACTTTCACCGGATATTCATCCACAAATATTAACGTTTACCGGTGAAGATCTCTGTCTGAATAAAGAGAAAGACATCTGGCTACGGGTAGAGGAGCACCCTGAAATTCTGGCTTATCCGAACGAGGAGATTATTTTCAGCGACGGAACCAGCGTATTGGGCGCCGATAATAAATCGGCGGTCACGGTGGTCATGACGGTGCTGGAAAACCTGACGGCGGAACACCAGCATGGCGATATCGTCGTGGCGTTTGTGCCTGACGAAGAGCTCGGCCTGAACGGTGCCAAGGCGCTGGATCTTAAGCGCTTCGACGTCGACTTTGCCTGGACCATTGACTGCTGCGAGCTGGGTGAGATTGTTTACGAGAACTTTAATGCGGCAGCCGCGGAAATCCGTTTTACCGGCGTGACGGCGCACCCGATGTCCGCCAAAGGCGTGCTGGTGAATCCCCTGCTGATGGCGACTGATTACATCAGCCATTTTGACCGCCAGCAAACGCCCGAGTGCACCGAGGGACGTGAAGGCTATATCTGGTTTAACGGCATTCAGGCCGGACAGAACGAGGCCGTTCTTAAGGCCAATATCCGCGACTTTGACAAGGAGCGCTTTGCCGCGCGCAAGCAGCAGATTGCCGACGTGGCCGCGCTGATTGCCGCCCAATATCCGACGGCCAAAGTGGACTATCGCATTGAAGATACCTACAGCAATATCAGCAATGCGATTGGCGAAGACCGACGCGCCATCGATCTGATGTTCGAGGCGATGGAATCGCTCGGCATCACGCCGAAACCGACGCCGATGCGCGGCGGCACCGACGGCGCGGCGCTCTCGGCTAAAGGGCTACTCACCCCGAACTTCTTCACCGGGGCGCATAACTTCCACTCGAAGTTTGAATTCCTGCCGCTGTCGTCGTTTGAGGCGTCTTATAAGACAGCCCTGCAGATCTGCCTGCTGGCCGCCCGTTAAGCGGGCTTTCGTGCCAGCATCGTGGCAAAGCGCAGCTTAATGCGGTTGCCGTGTTCATCGGTGCGGTGCAGTTCGCCAACGTCTTCGTTGTATTTGAGCAACTGCCAGCCTTCATAGTAGTTGCTCAGCTCACCGCTCCTGAACGCAAACGGGAAGCCGACCGTGCAGGGGTAGTCTGCCGTATCCATGGCGGCAACGATCAGATTGTAACCGCCCGGCGTCGTGCAGCGCTGCATATTGGCGATAAGGCCCGGGATGGTTTTTGCCTCCAGGAACATCAGCACCACGGTAGAGAGAATAAAATCGTACTGGCCGTCAAAGCTCAGGTTGTTCAGATCCTTAATCGCGGTATGCAGATTAGCGATCCCTTCTTCCGCCTTGATGCGCTCGATATTGTCGATGCTCATCGGGTTCTTGTCCCACGCGGTGACATCGTAGCCGTTGGCTGCAAGATAAAGGCTGTTACGGCCGTTGCCGCAGCCCAGATCCAGCGTTTTACCGGGCCTCACGATCTCCGCGCTGTACAGCACTTCTGAATGGGTACGCGTTAAGCCATATTTCTCAGTGAAGTAATTCTCATCGACGGTCATTATTGTTCCTCGGATTGCATAAGCTGCGCTTTATCAGCACGAACCAGAAGTTTGCCCTGAAGCAGCAGAATCAATGTACGCACCAACAGCCACCCAATAATCGCGTTGGTGAAGATAAACAGCGGCACGGCAATGGCGTGAAAAAAGCCCGTCGGACTGCTTTGTCCCAGATGCAGACCCGTGGTTGCCAGGGCCGATACGCCAAAGGAAAAACTCCAGAATGAGGCATTGAACGGCTGGGACAAATACCATGGCATCAGGCGGAGCATAAATAGCAGCTGCAGCAGGCCATAGCCGAACAGCATTTTCGCAAACGTATCCGCCTGACCGCCATTTACGCTGAACCAGGCGCTACATGCCACCAGCGCGGGCGCCAGTTGAATACCCAATGAAGTACGCATTGCGGAGGGCAGTTCTCCTGCACTACGAAGACGCTGAAGAATAACCGGTTCCAGGCTGAGCCAGGAAAAGACGCCCGCGCCAAGGAAGACTAACCCTGCATCGTTGAAGCCCAGGGCACCGCATGCCATCGCGCTGATAAAATTATTCGCCACCGTAGGCAGATATAATCCAGGCGTGGTCGCCTCTTGCGGATGTTTCCCGCGCCATAACCCGGCGCTTTGCCAGGCGGAGTATGCAAGCTGCACCACCACGCCAATGCCAAACAATGCCAGTGACACCGCGCGACACCAGGGGACAAAGCCGATGGCGACCAGCATCGTGGTGGCCGGGAAAAGGCTGACAAAACTGCTCATCACCGGGTGTCGCATCTCTGCCAGCACGCTGCGGGGGAAACGGATCGCGCGCGTCACAAACGCGACCGTTAAAAGAAACCAGCATATCACCGCAAGGGCTACGAGGCCCTCACCCGGCCAACGCGTCACTGGCCAGAGGGTGCTGGCGTATCGCCAGGCGAAACCCATCCCGATGATGCCAAGCACCATGCCAAAATACCCTGCGGGCAAGTTAAGTACCTGTTTGGGTTTGTTAAATTTATTCATTAATTTTAATTTTTAAAATGTATTTTAAATGCCATTTTAAGCGGTTTCTGCAGCGGATGCCAGCAAAACGAAAAGCCGAAAATTTGCTACGTTTAGTTGAGATGCTTACCAGAGATCAAACGATGAAAAAGTACCGGCTCAGCGATGAAACCCGCCACTGGCAATGGAAAAACGGCGAAACTACCCACGCCACCACGCTGCGGCAGATCATCGCCACGGCGGACTTTAACGACGTGACGGTCGGCACGAGAGGCGGCTGGATTGACGATGAGCGCGCCCTCGCACAGGACGGCGACTGCTGGATCTACGATGAAAACAGCGTGGTGTTCGCCGGGGCAACCGTATCCGGCAACGCGCGTCTTACCCTTCCATGCATCATTAGCCATGACGCACATATCAGCGACAGCTGCTGGGTGGACGGCGCGGAGGTCAGCCACGGGGCGCGAATAAGTGACAACGTCACTATTCAGCAATCCTGCGTACGGGGCGAGTGCCATATCTACGGCGACGCGCGCGTGCTGCATCACAGTGTGGTCATTGCCGCCAAAGGGCTGACGCCGGATCATGAACAGATCCTCCAAATCTACGATAAGGCGATGGTGAGCCAGTCGCGCATTGTGCACCAGGCGCAAATCTACGGCGAGGCGATGGTTAATTTTGCCTTCGTTGAACACCGGGCCGAAGTCTTCGACAACGCGATCCTGGAGGGTAACGAACTCAACAACGTCTGGGTGTGCGACTGCGCGAAAGTCTACGGCAACGCCCGCGTGATAGCCGGTTTCGACGACGATGCCATCCCGACGGTGCGCTACAGCTCGCAGATTGCGGAGAATGCCGTGGTTGAAGGCAACTGCGTCATCAAGCATCACGTCCTGATTGGCGGTCAGGCATGGCTGCGCGGCGGGCCGATCATGCTGGATGATAAAGTGGTGATCCAGGGGCGCGCGCGAATCAGCGGGGATGTGCTTATCGAGCATCGGGTTGAAATCACCGACGATGCGGTCATAGAAGCGTTTGCTGGCGAGAGCATTCATCTGCGCGGCGAAAAAGTGATAAACGGCGACCAGCGCATCACCCGCACGCCGCTGCTGGGTGCGTTATAGGGTATAAATCCTGCCGTAGATATTCACGTCGTCAAAGCGGCCATTCAGGTATTCCGCTTCCCGCAGGCACCCTTCCAGCGTAAAACCGTTGCGCACGGCAACGCTGTTGCTGTGCTGATTCGCCACCCGACACTTGATCACAAAACGACGGATCTCACCGCGTTCAGCGTAGTAGCGCATAAACGCCTGCAGTGACTGAGAGAGAATGCCCTGACCCTGGTGGGCTTCATCCAGCCAGTAGCCGATGTAGCCGGCTTTGTTGGTCGGTTCAATCGTGTTGAACGACAGGACGCCAACCAGCGCATCATCCTTGAAGATCAGAAACATTTTGGCGTAGCCGCGCTGGTGAAGCATCTGGTTACTCTGCACGTTGCGGCGGGTGTCCTCTTCGCTGATCGCGTGCTGCGCCCAGTCAAAGGCGGTTTGCAGAAAGACTCTGTTTTTAACAACGAGATTGTGCAGGTCGGCGGTGTAGCGCTCTTCGACGGCGCGAAGTTCGATATCCTGGGTGACGGGGATGATTTCTGAAGACATGGTGCCTCTCAATTGCCGGGTGGCGGCTTCGCCTTACCCGGCCTACAAAGTCA
>NZ_JBMKGI010000003.1:273191-340082 GCF_049238885.1 Enterobacter cloacae complex sp. BZL2005
GCCTACGTTTCGAAACTGTAGGCCGGGTAAGGCGAAGCCGCCACCCGGCACAATCCCACAAGGGTTAACGCATTACCCTGTCGTCAACGTACTGACGTTTATCCGGCGCCGGTGGGAAATACTGGTACAGCCAGGTTTCACTGATGGCGTCGCCCTGGCAGCGCAGGAACAGGCGCATATCCACCGGCTCCGTCGAATCCGACGTCGGGTACCAGTCAAACAGAATGCGATAGCCGTCAAACGGCTCAACGTAGAGGATCTCTACCTGCTTCGCTTCACCGCTGGAGAGCGTAATCACCGGCTCGATGCCTTTTGGCGCAGCGGCCTTCAGGTCGCCACCGACGAAGTCAATTGCAAAGCGACGGGCCCACACTTTCGGGTAGTTTTCCCCTGGAGCCCAGCCTTCCGGGAAGCCGCCCATGCCGGTGCGGGTCGCATAAACGTTCGCCAGCGGGGAGCGCACCGGCGGCATCGCGCTCCAGTAGAGGCGATATTTAAAGTCCAGCTCGTCGCCCGCTTTGACGGCTTTTTCCGGCTGCCAGAAGCAGACCACGTTATCCAGCGTTTCACCGGTGGTCGGGATCTCCATCAGGCCAACCGCGCCTTTACCCCAGTCGTTACGCGGTTCCACCCACAGGCTTGGGCGCTTGTTGTACCATCCCATCACGTCCTGATAGTGCGAGAAATCGCGATCGAGCTGCAGCAGCCCGAACCCTTTCGGGTTTTTATCCATATAGGCATTGAACTGCAGCTTCTGCGGGTTGTTCAGCGGACGACAAATCCACTCACCGTTGCCGCGCCACATCGCCAGGCGGTCGGAGTCGTGTATTTGCGGGTGAATGGTGTCGCACATGCGGCGTTCGTTATTGCCGCAGCTGAACATGCTGGTCATCGGCGCAATGCCGAGCTGCTTGATGTCCTTACGCGCATAGAGGTAGTTTTCCACCTCCATGATCACCTGGCTCTTCTCGCAGTGGATCACGAACTTATAGGCGCCGGTGATGCTCGGGCTATCCAGCAGCGTATAGACGGTAAAGGTGGTGTCGCCGGGCTTGACGGTTTCAAACCAGAAGGCGGTAAAGTCCGGGAACTCTTCCGGCGTGTCGGTAAAGGTGTCTACCGCCAGACCGCGGGCGGAAAGGCCGTACTGGTAGGTGTCGTCCACCGCGCGGAAATAGCTGGCCCCCAGGAAAGAGACGATATCGCGACGCGCCAGCTCCGGCGCCTTAAACGCGCGGAAGCCCGCAAAGCCGAGATCGCTTTGCCCTTCCAGCTGTTTGGTATCCACGCCCGTTTCACCGTAGCTGAACAGCTCAGGACGGAAGTGGATCTCGCGCGCCATAGAGGTCGACTGGTCCAGCGAGAACATCCGCACGCGGCGGCGGAACCCCATTCCCATGTGGAAGAACTGCACGTCCAGCTGACGTCCTTCAATGTTGTTCCACAGAGACTGCTTTTCGTCGTAGCGAATGGCGTTGTACGCCTGCGGCGTCATGGTTGCCAGCGTCTCCGGCAGCGGACGCGGCGCGCCACCCCACGGGGTTTTCGCCAGGTCATGCGCCATGGATTGCAGTACGGAGAAGTCAAAACGACGGCTCTGGCCGTCAGCAATGTCAGAGTCGGCAGCGTATGCCGCTTTGGAAAACAGGGAAGCAAGGCCGGATGTGCCGCTCAGGGCTGCCACTGCCAGCGAGCCTTTTAGAAAACGTCTGCGATTCATGCCTGGAAAAACGTCCTTATGGTCGTGTGAATGTGTTCCGCGCTCGGCGAAATGACGGCAAGAAAGAACGCACAGCCTAAACAAAAATGGTTAAGAATCCAATTGTTGGCCGGTGATTATATGAACAAAGTGAGAAATATTTTCTGTCGACCAGAACGGCCCGAAAGTGGTGTAAAGAAAGCCTGGAAAATGTGTATAAAAATGCCCCGTCAGGACATCAGCTGACGGGGCCAATGAGGCGGTTATTTTACGCTGACATCGATACCCGGGAAGTACTTATCAGCGAGTTTGGCGATCGTGCCGTCGGCACGTACCTTATCAATTGCGGCATCAAGCTGCTTTTTGGTGGCCTCGTCACCTTTGCGCAACCCAAAACCGATCCCACTGCCGAGGATGGTGTCGTCAGACACCGGTTTGCCGATGAAGCCAAACCCTTTTCCCTGCGGCTTGCTGAGGAAACCTGCCTGCCCGGCCGCGGACATGACCAGCGAGGCGTCGATACGGCCATTCAGCAGATCGCCCCAGGCCATATTCTGATCTTTATACGACACCACGGTGACACCCTGCTTTTCCCAGTGCTCTTTGGCATAGGTTTCCTGAATGGAGCCCTGCAGCACGCCGATGGTTTTCCCCTTCAGCCCTTCAGGCGTCGCCTCGACCGCCGTCCCGGCCTTGCCGACCAGCTGCGACGGAATACGGTAGATCGGCTGGGTAAAATCAATGCTCTTGCGGCGCTGCTCGGTGATATTCATCGCCGAGTTGATGGCGTCAAACTTCTTCGCCACCAGCCCCGGGATCAGCGCATCAAACGAGGTTTCCACCCAGCTGCACTTCAGCGCTGCCGCTTTGCAGATGGCATTCCCCAGCTCAACGTCAAATCCTTCCAGTTCGCCTGCCGCATTGCGGCTTTCAAACGGCGGATATTCGGCTTCCAGACCGTAACGCAGCTCGGACGCTGCGAAGGAGGAAAAGGTACACAGCAATCCCATGCCGACAACTAGCGCGCGTAATTTCATCTCAAACTCCTTAGCGTGGTTTAACCCGACACAGGGCCTGGGCACCTGCCCGTAACGTCGCCTCATCTTTCGCAAAAGAGAGACGAATCAATTTATTATCCGTACCGTCCGCATAAAACGCCGACAGCGGAATGGTGGCAACACCGCACTCAACGATCAGCCGTTTCACCAGCTCGCTGTCGCGCTCGTCGCTGAACTGGCTGTAGTCCGCCAGCATGAAGAACGAGCCGGCGCTTGGCAGCAGCGTAAACGGCGAATCGGCCAGCAGACTGTGCAGCAAATCGCGCTTGCGCTGGTAAAACGCCGACAGCGACAGCCAGGTTTGCGGGTCGACCATATGTTCAGCAAACGCGTGCTGCATTGGCGTATCGGCAGAGAACATTAAAAATTGATGGACTTTACAAATCTCGTCCATCAGTACCGCCGGTGCAACACAGTAACCCACGCGCCAGCCGGTGACGTGATACGTTTTTCCGAAAGAAGAAATAATCACGCTTCGCTCCGCCAGCTGCGGGTGCGTAGCCATCCCGTGGTGCGGCTCACCGTCAAACACCACGTGTTCGTACACTTCGTCAGACAAAATAATGATGTCAGTATTGCGGGTCAGCGCCGCCAGCTGCTGCAGATCGTCGGCGGAGAAGACCTGACCGCTCGGGTTGTGCGGCGTATTGATGATGATCATGCGCGTGCGCGGGGTGATCGCGGCGCGAACCTCGTCCCAGTTGACGGCAAAATCCGGCACGGTGAGCTTGATGGCAACCGGCGTTGCCCCCTGCAGGCGGACAATCGGCGCGTAGCTGTCAAAGGACGGCTCAAAATAGATCACCTCATCGCCCGGGTGCACCAGCCCGCTGATTGCCGAGTAGAGCCCTTCGCTGGCGCTGGCGGTCACCAGCACCTCGCGGCCCGGGTCATACTGCGTGCCGTAAAGCGTGGCAATTTTATCGGCAATGCGCTCTTTGAGCGTCTGCAGGCCGGTCATCGACGCGTACTGGTTATGCCCTGCCTCCATCGCGCGGGTGACGCCCGCAACAAGCTTCGGGTCGCAGGAAAAATTCGGTGCGCCCTGAGAAAGGTTTATCGCGTTATGCTGCGCCGAGAGCTGGCCGATAACGGTAAAGATCGTGGTGCCCACATCGGGCAGTTTGGAGCGCGTTTGCACAGGCGTTTGTAAAGTCATCCTCTTTCCCTTCTCATGGACATTGCATAACTATTCAAACAACATCTCTGTTGTCGGGACAATCGAATTGTTGTCATAATAGCCATGAGAAAAATGCATAGCTGAGGTGTTTTCATGTCGCGCCGTTCGCTCCCGCTCAATGCCATCGACGCATTTTTAGTCACCGCGCGTCACCTGAATCTCACCCATGCTGCCGCAGAGCTTTGTCTGACGCAGGGGGCCGTGAGCCGCAAGATAGCCTCCCTCGAGGCCTGGTTTGGCTTTCCGCTTTTTGAACGCCACGCGCGCGGCCTGCGCCTCTCTTCACAGGGCTGCGCCCTGCTCCCGGAACTGCAGTCTGCGTTCGAACACTTGCTGACCGTGGCCGACCAGGCCCGCAGCCAGCAAACCGTGATACGGCTCAAGGCGCCCACCTGCGCCATGCGCTGGCTGGTGCCGCGCCTGCTGGAGGTGGAGCGTGAGCAGCCGGATCTGCAGATCGCCCTGACCACCACCACCGATCATAACGTCAATTTCAAAACCGAATCTTACGACGCGGCCATCGTGTTCGGCACGCACATGAGCGCAGGCGACCTGCTGTTCGAAGAGGCGCTCACCCCGGTGATAAGCCCGGTGCGGGCGGGTGCAGCGCTGGGATCGCTGACGTTCCTGCACCCGACAAGGGATAAAACAGACTGGTCGCTGTGGCTGACGAAACAGGAAGGTCCGGGCTTTGCCATGCACAAAAATCAACACTTCGACACGATGGATCTCGCCATCACGGCCGCCATTCAGGGGCTGGGCGTCGCCATTGCCGACGAAACGCTGGTGGCCGAAGATGTCCGCGCGGGAAGACTGATACGGCCTTATGAAACCAGCATAAAAACCGGCGCGAGCTACCGGCTGGTGCTGCGCGAAACGCCAGGGGAGGAAAATGGGCTGGCGGCGTTTCGCGCCTGTTTGCTTAATCGAGGCTGACGTGGTGCTTCATCACCCGTTTGAAGAGGCTCATCCGGGCGCGCATAAAGCGGTTTTCAAGCCTGAAACCTGCATGTTTATTCACGCCAATGCGTAACAAAACGTCCCGCCCTTTTCGGCATGCGGGCCAGTGCGTCGGCCCGGGCAGGATCTCGTGAGGTCCTGCGTCTCGCGCAAAGCTCACCCAGTAATCGGCCACCTGAGCAGCAAACTGCACATCCCGTTCGTTGACATACTGGCGTGAAGGCTCCACCTGGCCGAGGGTATCAAAGACGTAAGGCACTTCATTGCCGTGCCACGCGCCGTTGATATAGGTGGCATGTTCCGCTTCCGCAACATAGTCAAACCAGTAACGCCAGCACAATCCGCCGACGCGCTGCTGCGCCTGCATCACGACGTAGCCCATCGTAGTGAACGCCATGTCGCGGCACACCTGCCTGCCCAGCTCCTCATCGCCTTTGACGCCCGGATAGAGCAGCTTAATCAGCCCCAGCCCGAAGCGTCGCTCCCGGCGAAGCTTCTGGATTTGCCCGGCGAGATCGATGCCAAACACCGCCATCACGCTGGCCTCATCTCTGTTCGAGCCGATCATTACCGGCACGGGGTGCTGGCGAGCGGCGAAAAAGACGTCCAGCATCGCTTCAGGCAGAACGCAATCCCCGACGATGGGGGCCGGAGCAATGTTCAGCGGCGCGGTGAGCGGCCAGAACGCCTCCGGCGGAATGGCGCGCAGTTGTTCGGCTGTCGCCTTTTCCAGGCCAAAATGGGCGGCCAGCGCCTCCCCTTTTTGCAACGCCTGCTCTCGCGGCGTGTCCGGCAAGGTGTACCCGCTTTGCACAATCGCCTTATGGAACAATCCTTCTGCAAGCGGAGAGGCCAGCAGAGAGAGCACGCGCGCCCGCGGATTCGCCAAACAGGGTCACGTTAGCGGGGTCGCCACCAAATGCGGCGATATTGTCCCTTACCCATTCGAGGGCGGCGATCTGATCCAGCAGGGCAAAATTATGCACCACGCGATCTTCTTCGCCTTCCAGCGCGGGATGGGCAAAAAAACCAAGATGACCGAGACGGTAGTTGATCGTCACCACAACCACGCCGCGCGTGGCCAGCGCTTTGCCGTTATAGGGCGGTAAGCCACCCGCACCGATGGTAAAGCCGCCGCCGTGCAGCCAGACCATAACCGGAAGCGGCCCGGCGCGCTCTGTGGGAGACCAGACGTTCAGATAGAGGCAGTCTTCCGAGAACTGACCGGGATCGCCCCCGCCCAGCTCCTGGCAATATTCGCTGCTTTGCCAGCTTGAGGCCGAAAAAGCGGTAGCCTCGCGAACGCCATCCCACGGCTCAGGATGCCGCGGGGAGCGCCAGCGCCACTCGCCAACGGGCGGTGCGGCATAAGGAATACCGCACCAGACGTGGACATTTTCATCGGTTAAACCAGACAGTGCGCCCTGGCGCGTTTCAACCACAGGGGCGGAAGGATTTTGCATAACGACCTTATTTTTTCCATCACACCCCAGCAGAGTAACGCTTTCAGAGCAAACCGCAACGCTGTTTGCTGCGCGTTTCAGCCTCCTCATAGAGGGTAAATTCGTCATACACCGGGCAGCCGAGGGCCGCTTCAAACGCATCGCGGCTGGCGTTACCGTGGCTGCGGGCCTGGGTTTCATTCCCGAGATTGGACTGGAAAATCCCCGCGGCGCTGACCGGGAGGAAATCTTCGTAGGTGATCGGCTGTGCGACGACCCATCCGCGCTCGATCAGCGGCTGCGGATCGTCGCCCGGCCGGAACGCATGGCGATGCGCTTCACCCGCTGGCGTCAGACGGTAGCGGAAATACGCCAGCTCCTGACGGCGCATTAACAGTTCGCTGTCAGGGAAGGCGCTAAAGATCTCCTGCAGATGCAGCTGGTGCGTCAGGTTATCTTTGCCGGTACCGGCCTGGGCAAGGAGGCTATCGTACAGTTCCCGGCCTTTCGGGGTCAGCGCCACGCCGCGCTGCTCAATCTCACCGAAGCGCGCGGTGTGGGTGCCTTTGTGTTCACCGGCAAACAGCACCGGCTCTTCCAGCGCCTTGAAACTGGTTTGACGCAGCAGGACGGGCACCTCGCGACGCGGCGGCCCTTCAATCAAAATTTTCGGCTCGATACCGTACTTCGGCATCAGCTCCTGCACCCGGTCAATATCCAGCGTCCGAGGCGTGAGGTGGTTGATATGGCAGCCCGGGAAGCAGACCACATCGGCGATCAGCCGGTGCTCGTTATGCAGCGCCTGATAGGTTTCCTGATCGACCGTCGCATGACGGTGCCAGCGGAAGGTTTCCAGCGCTTCCTGCACAAACTCCTGCGCCTGCTCGACGGTAAACTGCCCTTCCGATTCATACAGATCGAGAAGCGCCAGACAGCGCGGGGTGAAGATGTTTCGGTGAGACAGAATTTCCGCCGCACGTTCGCGCAGCGCGACGTTTTCAATCAGCTCAAGGCGCAGCAGCGAAGTAAAAATGCGGAACGGATTACGGCACAGCGCCGCATCATCAATCGGCCGAAATGCCGTTGAGTGGACCGGCACCCCCGCCTGGGAGAGATCGTAATAGCTGACCGGGTACATCCCCATAATGGCAAACATACGGCGCAGGGTTGAAAGTTCCTGCGCACTGCCGACGCGGATGGCCCCGTGACGCTCGACGTTCAGACGCGCAAGCTCATCGGCGTTTGCCAGTTGTTCATGTAATAGTGGATCATTTTCCAGCACCGCCAGGTTTACGTCCGCTACCAGTTCAAGCAAGGTGCCGTACTGCGGAACTTCCTGCTGGTACATCGCCGACATAGCCTGCGAAAAGTGTTCCCGAATGTCATCAGCCGTGATGGTGTTCGCCATGATGTCATGCCTCCAGTGAATATTACCTGGAGTGTAGAGAAACCCGTTCCTTCCGGGGGGAAAGATTTCTGATTTGTGATCTTAAGACGACAGTGGTCAAACCGTGTGCGACTGGCCTCTGAACAAGCCTTAACGAAACCGCCCTTTCGCGCCTGTCGCTTTTTATCCAGGATTTTCCTTATAATTATTTATGGTTTCGCTTTCTAGCCATAAAGGAGTATTTTTTATTTTCCCCTGACTGCAAATTAACCATTTTGAGGGCGTCATTATTTTTATCCTCAGCTTTCAAATTTTTAGCTCAAAGCTAGGAATAATCTGAACAGTTGTTTACAAGTCCTTCCTGTCTATCCATATTTCCAACGCAAGCGAAGCGCAAATTTACAAATATTTAAAAATAACGCAACCGCAAATAGCAAAACGCATTTGACGGATCGCACACAGCGACTAGAGTTATTACTCGAACGACGAGTGATACGGAATATTTTCGTATCGTACTGACATAACCAATATATGACTATGAGGTTTAATATGGCAGAGCATCGTGGTGGTTCCGGTAATTTCGCTGAAGACCGTGAAAAAGCATCAGAAGCTGGACGTAAAGGTGGCCAGCACAGCGGTGGTAATTTTAAAAACGATCCGCAACGCGCATCTGAAGCGGGTAAGAAAGGGGGACAGAACAGTCACGGCGGAGGCCGTAAATCTGATAACTCCTGATCTTATTTAGTACTCTTTTAATAAAACCAGAGAGCATGCTGCGGGCTGAAAAGCTCGCAGTACCCTTTCTTTATTTTACCGGAGCGTAATAATTATGAATATGAAAAGTGTAGAGGATGTATTTATTCATCTTCTGTCGGATACCTACAGCGCAGAAAAGCAGCTTACCCGAGCGTTAAGCAAACTTGCCCGCGCCGCCTCCAGCGAGAAGCTGAGCGCCGCCTTTACCGCACACCTTGAAGAGACGCAAGGTCAGATCGAACGTATCGACCAGATCGTGGAACAGGAAGACGGCATCAAGCTCAAGCGCATGAAATGCGTCGCAATGGAAGGCTTAATTGAAGAAGCTAATGAAGTCATCGAAAGCACGGAAAAAAATGAAGTCCGTGATGCCGCATTAATTGCCGCTGCGCAAAAAGTAGAGCATTACGAAATAGCCAGCTACGGTACCCTTGCCACTCTGGCAGAACAACTCGGCTATAAAAAAGCCGTTAAGCTTCTTGCCGAAACGCTGGAAGAAGAGAAAGAGACCGACCTTAAACTCACCGACCTGGCCGTTGGCAATATTAACCAAAAAGCGCAGAAATGACGCGATAATACAGGTTAAATAAAATGAGCATCAGTCCCAGGACAATTAAACGGTGCCATTTAGCGGCAGCGATAATATGGTTCATTCTCGCTATCCCTTCCGTCATCTGGTGGAAGAACAGCGTGCTATGGGTCATTATCATCAGTATTTATGCCAATATTGTCGGCCATTTATCTGGCTACAGTGCCGCACGTGCCGATCAGGCTGCTGAAAGTGAGACCAAATAAGCGAACCCCTAATGAGGATACAATGATGAATCACGTAGAACACTACCATGACTGGCTACGCGATGCCCATGCAATGGAAAAGCAAGCCGAATCTATGCTGGAATCCATGGCCAGCCGTATCGATAATTATCCTGATGTTCGCGCCAGAATTGAGCAACATATTAATGAGACAAAACGGCAAATCACATTGCTGGAGGAAATCCTCGACCGTAATGATATTTCTCGTTCGGTCTTAAAAGACTCGATGAGCAAAATGGCGGCGCTGGGACAATCCATCGGCGGCATGTTCCCTTCTGACGAAATCGTGAAGGGCTCGATCAGCGGCTATGTTTTCGAACAGTTTGAAATCGCCTGCTATACCTCCCTGCTGGCGGCGGCCAAAAAAGCGGGTGACACCGCCTCGATACCCGCTATTGAGACGATCCTCGCCGAAGAGCGCGAAATGGCCGACTGGCTGATTCGTCATATCCCGCAAACGACGGAACAGTTCCTGCTGCGTTCAGACGCGTCGGGTGTCGAAGCGAAAAAATAACCCACAGGAGAGTGAGCATGTTTCGACACGTCAAACAGCTGCAATACACGGTTCGCGTCGCCGAACCGAATCCCGGCCTGGCCAACCTTTTACTGGAACAATTTGGCGGACCGCAGGGTGAACTGGCCGCCGCCTGCCGCTACTTTACGCAAGGGTTGAGCGATGACGATCCGGGCCGTAAAGACATGCTGATGGATATCGCGACCGAGGAGTTAAGCCACCTCGAAATCATCGGTACCCTGGTCGGTATGCTGAATAAAGGTGCCAAGGGCGCGCTGGCGGAAGGGGTGGAAAATGAGGCCGAGCTGTATCGCTCCATGACCGAAAACGGGAATGACAGCCACATCACCTCCCTGCTCTACGGCGGCGGAACCCCGCTAACTAACTCAGCGGGCGTACCCTGGACGGCGGCCTACGTCGACACCATTGGCGAGCCGACGGCGGATCTGCGTTCGAACGTGGCGGCCGAGGCCAGAGCCAAAATCATCTATGAACGGCTGATCAACGTGACTGACGATCCCGGCGTTAAAGATGCCCTGGCGTTTCTGATGACGCGTGAGGCGGCGCATCAGCTCTCCTTTGAGAAGGCGCTGCAGTCCATCCGTAATAATTTCCCGCCGGGAAAACTGCCGCCAATCGAGGAATTCACCAACAAGTACTACAATATGTCTGAAGGTGGAGAGGTTCGCGGAAGCTGGAACAGCGATAAACATTTCGATTACGTTGAGTCCCCCCAGCCTGCGGTGGATGGCGGCGATGGCAGTGCCAGCGTGACGCTCACAACCGAGCAGGCAACCCTGGTTAAGGCGATGTCTGCCCGCACGAAGTCCGATCCACATTCCGACCCGCTGACCGGTGCCGAGCTGGGTGCCGGTAAGACTAAACCGTAATCGGTTTGCCGGGCAGGCCTGACCTGCCCGGCAATTCGCGTGCCCCATCGTCTCAGAGGTACGGACCATGTTCGAACTCGATGCGTTTCATCTGGCCAGAATTCAGTTCGCTTTTACCGTCTCGTTCCACATCCTGTTTCCTGCGATCACCATCGGTCTCGCCAGCTACCTGGTGGTGCTGGAGGGCATGTGGCTGCGCACCAAAAACGACGTCTGGCGATCGTTGTACCACTTCTGGCTAAAGATATTTGCCGTTAACTTCGGCATGGGCGTCGTTTCCGGGCTGGTGATGGCGTACCAGTTTGGCACCAACTGGAGCGGGTTCTCCCAGTTCGCGGGCAGCATTACCGGCCCGCTTTTGACCTACGAGGTATTAACCGCCTTCTTCCTGGAGGCCGGATTCCTCGGCGTCATGATGTTCGGCTGGAACAAGGTCGGCCCGGGGCTGCACTTCTTTTCGACCTGCATGGTGGCGCTCGGCACGCTGATGTCGACCTTCTGGATCCTCGCCTCCAACAGCTGGATGCATACGCCGCAGGGTTTCACTATCGAAAACGGGCAGGTTATCCCGCAGGACTGGCTGGCAATCGTCTTTAACCCCTCCTTCCCGTACCGTCTTATTCATATGGCTATCGCCGCGTTCCTGAGCAGCGCGCTGTTTGTCGGCGCGTCGGCCGCCTGGCATCTGCTGCGCGGTAACGATACGCCTGCCGTTCGCACCATGTTTTCGATGGCGATGTGGATGGCGCTGCTGGTCGCCCCTATCCAGGCGGTGGTGGGCGATATGCACGGCCTGAACACGCTTGAGCATCAGCCAGCCAAAATCGCCGCTATTGAGGGTCACTGGGAAAATCCGCCCGGCGAGGCCACCCCGCTGCTGCTGTTTGGTCTGCCGGATATGAAGGAAGAGCGCACCAAATACGGCCTGGAGATCCCCGCGCTCGGCAGCCTGATTCTGACGCACAGCCTGGATAAACAGGTCCCGGCCCTGAAAGACTTCCCGAAAGAGGATCGACCCAACTCGACCATCGTTTTCTGGTCGTTCCGCATTATGGTGGGGATGGGTCTGCTGATGATTACCCTCGGTCTGCTCAGCCTCTGGCTACGCTATCGCCATCGACTTTACCACTCGCGTCCGTTCCAGTGGTTTGCCCTCTGCATGGGGCCTGCGGGGCTGGTCGCGCTGCTTGCCGGCTGGGTGACCACCGAAGTAGGCCGTCAGCCGTGGGTTGTCTATGGCTACCTGCGCACCATCGACGCGGTATCGCTGCACAGCACCCTGCAGATGAGCATTAGCCTGCTGGCGTTCTTCGTCGTCTACTCATCCGTATTTGGCGTGGGCTATGTTTATCTCATCCGGCTGATTAAGAAAGGTCCTCAGCCCGTTGATACGCTGACGTCAAACACCTCGGGCACGCCTGCCCGTCCGCTGTCAGCCGCGGAGTCTGTTCCGGAAGAGGAGAGAATCTGATGGGCGTCGATATCTCAGTGATTTGGTTTGCCATCATCGTGTTTGCCACGCTGATGTATATCATTATGGACGGCTTCGATCTGGGGATTGGCCTGCTGTTTAACTTCGTGGGCGATGCCAAAGAGCGCGATGTGATGGTCAATAGCGTGGCGCCCGTCTGGGACGGCAACGAGACCTGGCTGGTGCTCGGCGGCGCGGGGCTGTTCGGCGCGTTTCCGCTGGCCTATGCGGTGATCATTGATGCGCTGACCATCCCCCTCACCGCGATGCTGATCGGCCTCATCTTTCGCGGCGTTGCCTTTGAGTTCCGCTTCAAAGCCACCCCTTCACACCGCAAATTCTGGGACTACTCCTTTGCCGGCGGCTCCCTGCTCGCCACCTTCAGCCAGGGCGTGGTGGTGGGCGCCGTGATCAACGGCTTTGACGTGGAGGGCCGACGTTTTGTCGGCTCTTCGCTGGACTGGCTCACGCCTTTCAACCTCTTCTGCGGCATCGGTCTGGTCGTTGCCTACACGCTGCTGGGCACCACCTGGCTCATCATGAAAAGCGAAGGCGCGCTGCAACAACGCATGCGCGAACTGACCCGCCACGTGCTGCTGGCGCTGATGGTGGTTATCGCGGTGGTCAGCGTCTGGACGCCGCTCGGCTGGCAGTACGTCGCCGACCGCTGGTTTACCCTGCCCAACTTCTTCTGGTTCCTGCCGGTTCCGCTGCTGGTCGGGATCTTCAGCGTGCTGATCTGGCGCCTGACGCGCAACCCGGCCAGCCACGCGCGCCCTTTCCTGCTGACGCTGGGGCTGATCTTCCTCGGGTTCAGCGGTCTGGGTATCAGCCTCTGGCCGAACATTATTCCGCCGCGTATCACTCTGTGGGAGGCCGCGGCCCCGCCTGCCAGCCAGCTGTTTATGCTGGTCGGGACGTTACTGATTATTCCGGTGATCCTGGTGTACACCGCCTGGAGCTACTACGTGTTCCGGGGCAAGGTTTCGGATACTGAAGGCTATCACTGAGGCACGCTATGACGGACTGGCATACACGGGCCATTATTTACCAGATTGATACCGCACTCTTTTATGATTTGAACGGCGATGGCTGCGGGGACATCGCCGGGATAGCGGCCAAGCTGCGGTACATTCGCCGCATGGGGGCGACGGTTATCTGGATCACCCCGTTTTACCTCACGCCCTTTCTCGATGAAGGCTATGACGTCAGCGACCATCTCCAGGTGGATCCCCGCTTCGGAAAGCTGGCCGATATCATCGCCTTTATTGAACAGGCCCGCGAGCTGGGCATGCAGGTCATTATTGAACTGCTGATCCAGCACACCTCTGACGCGCATCCCTGGTTCCAGCAGGCCCGCCGTAACCCGGCGTCACCCTATCGGGATTACTACCTCTGGTCAGATAGTGACGACGACGATACGCCCCCCATGTTTCCCGGCGTGGAGGAGAGCATCTGGACCTGGGATGACGAAGCGGGACAATACTACCGGCACATGTTCTATCGCCACGAACCGGACCTGAACCTGACCTCGCCCGCGGTGCTGAAAGAGATCGAGAACATCATCCTCTTCTGGCTCAAGCTGGGCGTGTCGGGGTTCCGCCTGGATGCCGCCTCCCACCTGACCACGCAGGCGGGAAACGGTGATGAAAAAAAGGGCCTGTGGATCCTCGAACACATGCGCCGTCTGATTGAGGAACATAATCCGGACGCGATCCTGCTGGGTGAAGTGGACGTCGAGGTGGAGGCCTATCAGGACTACTTTGGCAATAATGACCGCCTGAATCTGGTGCTCAATTTCTGGCTCAACAAATATTTTTACGTTAGCCTGGCCCGCAAAAGCGCCCGTCCGCTGCGCAACGCGGTGAAGAAGATGATCGTCCCGCCCGATTCATGCTGTTTTGCCAACTGGCTGCGCAATCACGACGAGCTGGATCTGGAGGGCATCAGCCAGAAAGACAAACAGTTTGTCCTCGATACCTTCGCCCCTGATGAGGAGATGAACGTCTACCAGCGCGGGATCCGCCGCCGCCTGGCGCCGATGCTCAACGGCGATCTGAAGCGGCTGGCGTTCTGCCACGCGGTACTGTTTTCCCTGCCCGGCGTTCCGGTGATGCGCTATGGCGATGAGATCGGCATGGGGGATGACCTCGATCTGGAGGAGCGCTACGCTGTGCGCACCCCCATGCAGTGGGCGGGATCGCAAGGCGGCGGTTTTTCGGCAGCCGACCCGGAAAAATTTATCGCGCCGATTATCGACCGCGGCCCTTATCGCTATCAGAAAATCAACGTCGCCGATTCGCTGCTCCACCGCAACTCGCTTCTGCACCGGATCATTGATATCGCCAATACCCGCTCGGAGTTCCCCGAAATCGCCGTTGCGCCCTTTCGGCTCCTCACGATCGATAGTGACGCGGTGCTGGGGATCTATTACGAGACCGAAGAACGCAGCATCCTGACCTTTGTTAACTTCAGCGACCAGCCGGTACGGTTCACCGTGAAGGGGATCCGCAACGCCACCTGGACCGCCTGTCTTGCGGACAAACGCTACGATGACGCGCTGGTTTGCGGTAAAACCGTTGAGCTTAGCCTTGGCGGCTATGGCTATCGCTGGTTCTGGACGCACCGCAGCGCGCTGCGCTGATTACGGTTTCCGGCGGGTTATCAAACGCGTCAACACAATACCCGCCACCGCAAGGGCCCCTAACGCCACTTTGCCCGGCATACCGGAGGTGACGGACGTCGCGCGGGTTTTCGCTTCGTCAGTGAAACGGCCATGGATTTTGTGCAGGTCGTTAACCGGCTGTTCGAGATAATCCCGGCGGTCCGGCGCGTTCAGATCGTCGGTCATCTGACCTTCCCAGGCTTTCTTCACCATCAGCCTGTCCAGAAAACCCGGGAAGAGGAACTGCCCGACAATCGACTGAATGGTGCTGCTGCCTACCCACAGCTCGCGCACCGACTTTTGCGCCACCCTGAAGATGGCGCTGGCGGCGACTTCAGGCTCGAACACCGGCGGTACCGGCCGCATCGCCCACGCGAACTTGTTCCTTGCCCATTCGAACTGCGGCGTATTGAGCCCCGGCATCTGCACCATCGAAAGCTGAACCCGGCTGTTCTCATGCATCAGCTCGGTGCGCACCGCATCGGTAAACCCGCGGATCGCCGCTTTGGCCCCGCAGTAGGCGGACTGCAGGGGAATGGAACGGTAGGCCAGCGCGGACCCTACCTGAATAATCACGCCCCTGTCGCGCGGAACCATAAGCTCAAGCGCCGCGCGGGTGCCGTTCACGTAGCCGAGGTATGTCACCTCGGTCACGCGCCGAAACTCGTCCGGCGTAAGGGTACGAAACGGTGCCAGCACGGCCCCCATGGCGTTGTTGACCCAGACATCAATCGCACCGAGACGATACTCAATCTCGTTAGCCGCATCCACCACCGCCTGACTGTCGGCGACGTCCGCCTGCACGGCGTGCGCATTTACGCCGAAGCGGCGCAGCTCTTCCTGGGTGGAGTGCAGGCTGGCTTCATCACGGGCGATGAGGCCCACATCGTAACCTGCTTTTGCAAAGCGCAGCGCCGTGGCTTTTCCCACGCCCGCCGTCCCACCGGTAATCACTATGACAGCCATAGAACCTCCACGTGAACTTCAACCGTTATGCCCGTCCGACAATGCTGTCACCAGCTCTGCCAGCGAAAAATGCACCGCTTTTTCCACCACGTCCTGACAGTCTCCGGAGAAAAGCACGGTACGGGTTTTCGTCTCGCCACCTATGTTCCACGCAAAACAGACCGTCCCCGCCGCCGTGCCGTCGTCGCCCCCTTCCGGACCAGCGTATCCGCTGATGGCGATGCTGATATCCGCCTGGGCAATGTCGCGGATGCTGGCGGCCATCTCGGTCACCGTCTGTTCGCTGACGGCGGTATAGCGCGCCAGCGTTTCAGGACGCACGCCGAGGATCCGCGCTTTCGCGGCATCGCTGAACACCACCAGCCCGACATCATAAAAATCGGCCGTGTTCTCTTCAGCGCAGAGCGCCACCGAGAGCTTTCCCCCGGTGCAGGATTCCGCCGTGGTTAAGCGCAGACCGGCATCGATTAACTTGCTCGCCAGTTTTTTTGTCAGTTCACCGACGGTGTAATGGTTATCGTGCAAAAGATTGCTCATCTTGCCGCCTCTTATTTCTCGAAAGGAATGATTGAAATATGTCCATTGCGCTCAAGTATGGCATATTTAATTTGGCTTATTTCGGTAATTCCATTATTCTGACGCGCGGAAACCAGAATATCATCGCAAGAGACATCAACCTTTTTGAGTTTATCCGCCAGGGGAATGCCGTTTTCCACCAGAATCACAGGAGTGCCGTCCAGAATATTCTCTACCGGGGAAAAATACTTTTTCATAAGGCCAAAAATAATATCCACTACCACCAGGGTGGTAATCGTAATCATCGCGCCGGTGACGGAAAAATCCTGCCCCAGAAGTGCCTGCTGCGTGGCTTCACTAATTATCAGGAGAAGAATGAGATCAAAGCTGGTCATCTGCAGCAGCGCGCGTCGCCCGGCCACTTTAAATACCACCACGAGGAACAGATAAATAGCCAGCGCACGAAAGACCATATCCATATCAGCCTCCTAGGGGTAAATAAATTGCCAGAGGGTGAGCTCCGGCTCGTTGTTTACGCGGATGACCGAGTTCCATTTACCGGCCCGGGACGGTGTGGTAAAGAGTAATACCGAAAAGTTGTCCGTCTTTTTCAGGTTGTGATAAACAAAATAGAGGCTGTTTCCATGGCTGAACATGGCGTCCGGCTGGGGCCAGACGCTGCCAGGATCATACGCATCGCTACTCTCGCTGGTGACGCTGAGGGTATAGGCCCCCTCCGTTTTCACCGGAAACGCAAGCTGAATCCGTGTCTCCGTCTCACGCCGCCCAAAGCGCTCATAGTTTATGGTCAGCGACTTAGCGGAATTTGTTTTTACCGTATCGCTGACTATTCCGCTTGAAAACAGACCGGCAATGGCGGCAACGATAATACCTAACAGAACAATAAACCCCACCTGACGAAACGCGTATTCAAACGTCAGCAAGCGATATCTTTCCTCAATCCCGGGTAACTTTTCATTTTCACGCTTCATGGCCATAGTCACCGTTTCGCTTATTATCCGATAATTTTGATTTCTAACGCGATTGTTTTTAGGACTTATCACATTTGCCACATAAAGGAATAGCAACAATACTTAATAAGTCAAGACACCCAAAATGAAGGATATCCGATGAAATTATCGCTTATTTCCGCTTTTTTGATATTTCTGGTTCCGGCCGCATGGGCAGATAATAACGGCGGGTTACAAAAAGGTGAAGCCCCGCCGCCGCCCCACGCCCTGGATAGCGGATATCGCGGAACCGATGACGCGCGTATTATGACCATCGATCAGGCAAAACAACTGCACGACGGTGCGACCATTTCATTACGCGGTAATCTTATTGACGGTAGCGGCGATAAGTTTGTATTTCAGGATAAAACCGGAAAAATCGACGTTATTATTCCCCAGGCAGTCTTCGACGGCAGAACGGTAAAACCCGACCAGATGATCAGCATCAACGGTTCGCTTGATAAAAAATCATCTCCTGCCGTCGTCCGTGTCGATCGTTTGCAGAAATAATTCAGCGAAGCGTTAACGCTGCAGTTATCCATCAAATCTCACCCCTTGGCTTAAGGAGTCAGCTATGAGTGATACCCAACAACGTACGAACGCTTACCCGCAGCCCCCGTTCCCGGAACAGCCGCAAACGCCACCGGGACTGGCATCCGAAATGCAACCTGTACCCGACCACGGGGAAACTAGCTACAAAGGGCATGGCCGCCTGGCCGGTAAAAAAGCGCTGATCACCGGCGGTGACTCGGGTATCGGTCGCGCAGTGGCCATCGCCTATGCCCGTGAAGGTGCAGACGTGGCCATTAACTACCTGCCTGAAGAGGAAAAAGACGCCGCGGAGGTCATCGACCTGATCAAAGCCGAAGGCCGGAACGCCGTCGCGCTGCCGGGGGACGTTCGGGACGAAACCTTCTGCCAGAATCTGGTCGAAGAAGCCGTCTCGAAGCTGGGCGGGCTGGATATTCTGGTCAATAACGCCGGTCGTCAGCAGTTCCATGAATCCCTTGAAGAGCTGACCACCGAAGATTTTGACGCGACGTTTAAAACCAACGTCTATGCCCCCTTCTGGATCACGAAGGCGGCGCTGCGCCACCTTAAAGCCTCGTCCGTTATCATTAATACCTCCTCCGTTCAGGCCGTGAAGCCGAGCCCGGTGCTGCTCGACTACGCCCAGACCAAAGCCTGCCTGGCGGTATTTACCAAATCCTTAGCCAAGCAGCTGGGTCCGAAAGGCATTCGCGTCAACGCGGTCGCCCCTGGCCCTTACTGGACGGTGCTGCAATCCAGCGGTGGCCAGCCGATGGAAAAAGTGAAGGAGTTTGGCGGCGATACCCCGCTGGGACGTCCGGGTCAGCCCGTCGAGATTGCCCCGCTGTACGTCACGCTGGCCTCGGATGAATGTTCATTTACCTCCGGCCAGGTATGGTGTTCTGACGGCGGTGACGGCGTGATCTAACCCCTTAACCCTCCCTCTCTGCAATGAGCAATAAATGAACAAGGACGTTCACATTTCTTTCCCTGCCGAAAAACATGTTGTAACTCAAACAGATCAAATGTTAAAAATATTTTGCTATCAAGTTATCAAAATTAAACAACTTAGCTTGTCACCCGCATCGCTCTGTTTTTAACATCGCCTATGGAAAAAAATGGTCTGTTCAGTCAGCGCATACGCTTGCGCCATTTGCATACATTTGTGGCCGTCGCTCAACAGGGAACGCTGGGGCGTGCGGCTGAAACTCTTAACCTGAGCCAGCCTGCGCTCTCGAAAACCCTCAACGAGCTCGAACAGCTGACCGGCGCCCGTCTTTTTGACCGGGGTCGGCTGGGGGCGCAGCTTACCATCGTGGGCGAACAGTTCCTTACGCATGCCGTTAAGGTGCTGGATGCGCTCAATACCGCAGGCCAGTCGCTGCATCGAAAAGAAGAACACACCAGCGAGGTCGTCCGCGTTGGGGCCCTGCCCACCGCCGCGCTGGGCATTCTTCCGCCGGTGATTGGCCAGTTCCACAAGCAGCAACGGCATACCACGATCCAGGTTGCCACCATGAATAACACCATGCTGCTTGCAGGGCTGAAATCGGGCGAGCTGGATATCGGGATTGGCCGCATGTCCGACCCTGAACTGATGGGCGGTCTCAATTACGAGCTGCTGTTCCTGGAATCCCTGAAGCTGGTGGTTCGTCCTGATCATCCGCTGCTGCAGGACACGGTGACGTTAAGCCGCGTCATGGAGTGGCCGGTGGTGGTGTGCCCGAAAGGGACCGTCCCACGTCAGACCGCCGAAACCTTGCTGCAAATGCAGGGGTGTACGCTGCCCTCAGGGTGTATCGAAACGCTGTCAGCCTCGCTTTCACGCCAGCTCACCCTCGACTATGACTACGTCTGGTTCGTTCCCTCCGGCGCGGTAAAAGATGATTTGCGCCAGGGCACGCTGACCGCTCTCCCCGTAACGGCCCCCGGCGCCGGTGAACCTATCGGCATTTTGACCCGGGTAGATACCCCGCTTTCCTCGGGCGCGCAGACGCTGCTGAGCGCCATCCGTAAATCGATGCCGGTTTAATACCCCTCACCCTAACCCTCTCCCCTAAAGGGGCGAGGGAACAGACCTGCGCGTTAATCAAATAATGCGAAATCATTCATTAACAATTGCGTAAAACAATTTAACAGTTTTATCATAGCCGTGAATTCACCAAATGGTTCACAAGCAGTTTGATATAAACGAATTCACCCGTACTAATCATCAATCCCACCGCATTTATTACCCAACTGGTACATACCCGACACGGCGGCGGGATCTAAAGGAGAGAGAAATGGCATTTGGCAGCGCGCCACGTGGAATACCGCGTATTCTGCAGTGGCTTCTTGCCGGACTGATGATGCTCATCGGTCTGGCGGTCGGCGGGTTGGGCTTTAAGCTCGCCACCGTAGGCGGGAGTAGTTACTTCCTGATAATGGGCGTGGCAATGGTGATTGCCGCGATCCTGATTTTCCTCAACCGCACCAGCGGGATCCTGCTTTACGGCATCGCGTTTATTGCCTCGCTGTTCTGGGCGGTAAGCGATGCGGGCTGGGATTTCTGGCCGCTCTTCTCCCGCCTGTTTACCTTTGCCGTGCTGGCGTTCCTGTGCGCCATCGTCTGGCCCTTCCTGCGTGCGGCAAACCACACTGCACCGAACAAAGCTCCCGCTTTTGGCGTCGCGGCGCTGCTCGCGGTGGCCATGCTGGTCAGCCTCGGCTGGATGTTTAAGCCGCAAACCCTTGTGGCAGCGAACGAGCCCGTGCCGGTGAAACCCGTCGCACCCGGCGAGCAGCAAAAGAACTGGGAGCACTGGGGCAACACCACCCACGGCGACCGCTTCGCCGCGCTGGACCAGATTAACAAGCAAAACGTCAGCTCGCTGAAAGTCGCGTGGGTTGCGCACACCGGCGATATTCCGCAGAGCAACGGCTCGGGTGCGGAAGATCAGAACACGCCGCTGCAGGTTGGCGACACGCTGTATGTCTGTACGCCGTACAGTAAAGTGCTGGCGCTGGACGTGGATTCCGGTAAAGAAAAATGGCGCTACGATTCCAAAGCCACGGCCCCTAACTGGCAGCGCTGTCGCGGTCTGGGCTATTTTGAAGACCACTCCACCGTGACAACGTCACAGGCAGAAACACAGCCTGCGGCATGCCCTCGCCGCCTGTTCCTGCCCACCACCGACGCCCGTCTGATTGCCATTAACGCGGATAACGGCAAGGTCTGCGACGACTTTGGCGACCATGGCACCGTGGATCTGAGCGTCGGCATGGGTGAGATTAAGCCCGGATATTATCAGCAGACCTCCACGCCGCTGGTGGCCGGAAACGTTGTTGTCGTCGGCGGTCGCGTCGCGGATAACTACTCGACCGGCGAGCCGCCGGGCGTGGTCCGCGCCTACGACGTTCACACCGGTAAGCTGGCCTGGGCGTGGGATCCGGGTAATCCGAACCTGACCGGCCTGCCGCCGGAAGGCCAGACCTACACCCGCGGTACGCCGAACGTCTGGTCTGCGATGTCCTACGACGCCAAACTGAACCTGATCTACCTGCCAACCGGCAACGCCACGCCAGACTTCTGGGCGGGCGAGCGTACCGCGCTGGACGATAAGTACAGTTCCTCCATCGTCGCCGTCGACGCGGCCACCGGCCAGGTCCGCTGGCATTTCCAGACCACCCACCATGACCTGTGGGACTTTGACCTGCCTTCCCAGCCGCTGCTGTACGACCTGCCTGACGGCAAGGGCGGCACC
This sequence comes from Enterobacter cloacae complex sp. BZL2005, assembly GCF_049238885.1. Taxonomy (NCBI): domain Bacteria; kingdom Pseudomonadati; phylum Pseudomonadota; class Gammaproteobacteria; order Enterobacterales; family Enterobacteriaceae; genus Enterobacter; species Enterobacter cloacae complex sp. BZL2005. The sequence continues at coordinate 294,793 of NZ_JBMKGI010000003.1, forward strand.
ACGCCTGTGCTGGTGCAGACCAGCAAGCAGGGCATGATCTTCATGCTTAACCGTGAAACCGGCAAGCCGGTGGCGAAGGTCGAGGAACGCCCTGTCCCGGCGGGTAACGTTGAAGGTGAACGCTACTCCCCAACCCAGCCGTACTCCGTAGGCATGCCGATGATTGGCAACCAGACGCTGACCGAGTCCGACATGTGGGGCGCGACGCCAGTCGACCTGCTGCTGTGCCGCATTCAGTTTAAAGAGATGCGTCATCAGGGCGTCTTTACCCCGCCTGGTCTCGATCGTTCCCTGCAGTTCCCGGGCTCACTCGGCGGGATGAACTGGGGCAGCGTCTCCGTTGACCCGAACAACAGCCTGATGTTCGTCAACGATATGCGCCTGGGTCTGGCAAACTATATGGTGCCGCGCGCGAACGTGGCGAAAAATGCCAGCGGCATCGAGATGGGGATTGTCCCGATGGACGGCACGCCCTTCGGTGCGATGCGTGAACGCTTCCTGTCGCCGCTGGGCATTCCGTGCCAGAAGCCGCCGTTTGGCACCATGTCGGCCGTTGACCTGAAAACCGGCAAGCTGGTGTGGCAGGTTCCTGTTGGTACGGTGGAAGATACCGGCCCGCTGGGCATTCGCATGCACATGCCAATCCCAATCGGCATGCCGACGCTTGGGGCATCGCTCTCGACCCAGTCCGGCCTGCTGTTCTTTGCCGGCACCCAGGATTTCTACCTGCGCGCGTTTGATACCGCCACCGGGAAAGAGATCTGGAAAGACCGCCTGCCGGTCGGCAGCCAGTCCGGGCCGATGACCTACGTGTCGCCGAAAACCGGTAAGCAGTACATCATCATTAACGCCGGTGGTGCCCGCCAGTCGCCGGATCGCGGTGATTACGTTATCGCGTACGCGTTACCTGATAAGAAATAACCGATGAACAAAGGGACCTTTTGGTCCCTTTTTTTTGCCCGGTGGCGCTTCGCTTACGCGGGCCTACAAATACAAGTAGGTCGGGTAAGGCGAAGCCGCCACCCGACAAAACACGCGACTCAGAACGTCTCCCAGTTATCCCCCGAAACTGTCGCCGCCGGGCGCAACGGCGCGCTCGTCGCCACTGGCGCTGACGCCACCGCGCGGTTCGGCTTCGCACCGCTCAGACGAAACGCCCCAACCGCCTCGGTCAGACGCGCGCCCTGTTCTTCCAGAGACGCCGCCGCCGCGGAGGCTTCTTCCACCAGCGAGGCGTTCTGCTGGGTCACTTTATCCATCTCCGAAATCGCCTGGCTCACCTGGACGATACCGCGACTCTGCTCATCGGACGCCGCGGCGATCTCCAGCATGATGTCGGTGACGCGCTTCACCGCGTCGACGATCTCATTCATGGTGTTACCGGCGGCAACAACTTCACCGGACCCCTGGTCGATCAGCGAAACCGATTCGTTGATCAGGCTTTCGATCTCTTTTGCGGCATTCGCACTGCGGCTTGCCAGGGTGCGCACTTCACTGGCCACCACGGCAAATCCGCGCCCCTGTTCACCCGCCCGCGCCGCTTCTACCGCCGCGTTAAGCGCCAGGATATTGGTCTGGAAGGCAATGCTGTTAATCACGGCGGTGATTTCAGAGATCTTCTTCGAGCTGCTGGAGATATTGCCCATGGTTTTCACCACGCCGGAGACCATCTGGCCGCCGCGGGTGGCTTTCCCGGAGGCATCTTCCGCCAGCTTGCTGGCATGATGGGCGTTATCGGCGTTCTGTTTCACCGTCGCAGTAAGCTGTTCCATGCTGGCGGCGGTCTGCTCGATGGCGGCAGCCTGCTGCTCGGTGCGGGAAGAGAGATCGGTGTTACCGGCAGAGATCTCGCTGGTGCCGCGGTAAATCTCCTCCGCCCCCTGACGCACGGTGCCGACCGTTTTTTCAAGCGAGTGCTGCATGGTTTGCAGATCCCGCGTCAGGCGGCCAATTTCGCTGCGCCCGGCCACGTCGTCCGGCATCGTCAGGTCGCCCTTAGCGATATTCTCGATACGTTTCGCTGCCCGCTGCAGCGGATTGATTACCGTGCGGCGCAGCACGACAAAGGTCATCGCCGTCAGCACCAGCGCCAGCGCAAACGCGCCCACCATAAACATCAGGCCCAGCTGCGTGCGGCTGTGCGCCTGCGCCGTTAGCGCATTGGCACGGTCGGTACGGATCTTAATCGCCTTCAGCAGTACGGCGTTGTAAGCGTCGTCCAGCGGACGCGCCGTTTCGTTTTCGTGGTTGATGATCGCCTCGAACATGCCGTTATTGGCGAATTTGACCATCGGCTGCATGCCCGCGATATAGGCGTCATACCGGGTCTTAAGCTCCGCATCCAGCGCTGCGCCCTCGGCGGTACGCACGGCGCGATTCATGTAGGCGGTAAAGCTCTCCTGAGACTGCTTAATGCGCGTTTCCGCCTCGCTGATGTTCTGCTTCATCGCATCCATCTCTGCGATACGGCTTGCCGCACCGGCGTGGATCAGATTGATACGCGCGGTTCGCAGATGGTTTGAGCTGTTCGACAGCCCCATACGCACCTGAATTTCAGCTGTGACATCCTGCTGATCGTTATCGGCCTGCAGCAGGAAATACCCTGCCAGACCCGAGCTCAAGGCAAACAGAAGAATAATGCCACCGAGAATGGAGGAAAACAGCGGAACCAGCCTGATGTGATGCAAGAAGCCCAGCCTGCGCTGCGCCAGCATCGAAGTAGTGTTGTCCATGACCGTCGACTCTCTTGTAGGTAAGATGCGTAAAAACACGCCTGTTAAATAGTCATCGGCACGGCAGAGATTTAGATTACGGCTAAAAACGCCGCACTGGTCACACTTTAGAGAAGATTATTAAAGAAATGCCAGCGGCGAAAAACCGCTGGCAGAAGAGTTACTTGTCGCCGAAATGGATAACGGTACGGATGGATTTTCCTTCGTGCATCAGATCAAACGCCTCGTTGATCTGCTCCAGCGGTAAGCGGTGGGTAATGAACGGATCGAGCTGAATCTTGCCGACCATCGCATCTTCAACAATACCCGGAAGCTGGGTACGGCCCTTCACGCCGCCAAACGCGGAACCGCGCCATACGCGCCCGGTGACCAGCTGGAATGGACGGGTTTTAATCTCCTGACCCGCACCGGCCACGCCAATGATGATGCTCTCGCCCCAGCCTTTGTGGCAGCACTCCAGCGCGGAACGCATCACGTTGACGTTGCCGATACACTCGAAGCTGAAGTCCACGCCGCCGTCGGTCATCTCGACGATGACGTCCTGAATCGGCTTCTCGTGATCTTTCGGGTTCACAAAATCGGTCGCGCCCATTTCACCCGCCAGCCTGAATTTCTCCGGGTTGGTATCGACCGCAATGATACGACCGGCCTTCGCCTGCACCGCGCCCTGAATCACCGCCAGACCAATGCCGCCGAGACCGAACACCGCCACGGTATCGCCCTCTTTGACTTTTGCGGTGTTATGCACCGCGCCAATACCGGTGGTCACGCCGCAGCCCAGCAGGCAGACTTTATCCAGCGGCGCCTGAGGGTTCACCTTCGCCAGCGAGATCTCCGCGCAAACGGTGTATTCGCTGAAGGTGCTGGTGCCCATGTAGTGATAAACCGGCTCGCCGTTGTAGGAGAAACGGGTCGTCCCGTCGGGCATCAGCCCTTTCCCCTGGGTGGCGCGAACGGCCTGGCAGAGGTTAGTTTTGCCGGATTTACAGAACTTACACTCGCCACATTCCGCAGTGTACAGCGGGATCACGTGATCGCCCGGCTTCAGGCTGGTCACGCCCTCGCCCACTTCTACCACAATCCCGCCGCCTTCATGGCCGAGCACCGCCGGGAAGACACCTTCCGGGTCGTCGCCCGAGAGGGTAAACGCATCGGTATGACATACGCCGGTATGGGTGATTTTGATCAGCACTTCGCCTTTTTTCGGCGGTGCCACGTCAATTTCAACGATTTTGAGCGGCTGGCCGGGGCCAAATGCAACTGCAGCGCGAGATTTCATATGTCTTCCCTTCTTGTCAGGTATGTGGATTTATTTTAGATAAGAGCGCAGTAAATGGCCGACTTCCGCCATGCGAACGGCACGCTGATCCGGCGTGGTGTCCCCCGCTACCAGCTCATCTTTGAGGTGAATTTCAACCATTTCGCCCATCAGGCCATTGGCAGCCCCGCGCACGGCGGCAATTTGCTGCAGGATGGCCAGACAGGGGTCGCCCGACTCCAGCGCGCGTTCCAGGGCATCAACCTGGCCCCGAATGCGGCGGACGCGGGTAAGAATACGTTTTTTATCTTCGGGTGAATGCGGCATACGCCCTCCTGATACTATAGGGGGGTATGGTACCTATTTTGTTACCGCTGTGTAAACCTAAAGATGAGAGGGTTGAGGTTTTGTACAAAACTCGGGGGAGGCATTGAATACGCCAGATAACAAAGCAAAATAAAAAGCGTAAAGTCTCATTCTGATAAGCCGATAAAAACAGGGTCTTTTTTTAATATAGGGATATTACATGCGTAAACTCATCTCCTCCATTGGGCTCATAGCAGGTATGGCTGTAGCCACACCCGCGGTTCACGCCAGCACGTTGACACAAACGTTGACCCGCTGCGACTCAACCTTTTTCAACGAGATTTATCATCAGCGAGCCAAACTCAGCCGCGTAGCCCCCTTAACGCTCAACAAGCATTCGCAGGCCTGGTTCAAAGCCCCTGAAGACGGCAATCGCACCATCTGGTTTGCTCAACCGCTGCATGAATTAAATCTGACGGTATCGGGATATTACCTGCAAACCAGCAATCTCGATGAAATCAATTACGGTAAGTACTATTACTGGGGACTCATTTTCAAAGAGTCACAAGAAGAAGTGATGTCCAGACTTGATCATTTGTCCTGGAAAAAGGCGGGAGATGATTATGTTTCTCAGACGATGATTAAAATCAACCCAAACAGTGACTGGGAAGACAACGCGCAGGCGGTGTCAGGTATTGCTCCGGCAAAAGAAAGTACCGAAAAGCTGTTAATGCTCAGCAAAAGCAAAGACGGGACATTATTGCTCTGTACCGTTCAGGGAAATGTAACGCCTGACATGCTGACGACATTACGACCTGATTTATCCGCAGGGGATGCGAAATGAAAAAGCTAACATGGCTGGTATTACTTATGCTGACAGGTTGTACCGGGACAAGTAAACCCCAGCCGCAGTCTACCCCCAAGCCACCGGCAGGCGTCATAAAAATCCTTGAAGATAAGAAAATTGCTTCGTATATCGATTTTCGGGTGATTTCAACTTATCAGGGTAACGACCACTTACGCCGCTTTTATTTCATCAATAACTACGCCGAGCAGACACTCATTATAAAAAATCCTCCCGTCTACATAGCGAGCTCACGGGCAATCGACGTGATTAACTGCGACAAAAACCAGCGTGCCGTTATGGCGCGAACCTATTTTTCGAAACCGTTCGCGGAAGGCGATGTCGTACATGTGACACAGGATGTGGGACAATGGGAAAGTTATCCGAAAGACTCTCTTTTTGGGATAATAGCGGAAAGCATGTGCAGTATTCCCGTTGAAAAACTCAAGCCAGAGCCAGCGAAAGATAATCGAAAACCGTTACTGGATGAATAAAATCTTCCGGACCTAAGCTTCTATGGACAGACTCACTCTGCTCTACATGAAAGCGCGGGTTGGGCTGTCCGCTAACAAATAGCCTGCCGTTAAATTGACGATCCGTTACTGACCGTCCTTTCTGCCGGGCGGCACTGCGCTTACCCGGCCTACCGTCCCCTGGCAGCCTGCGCCAGCGTTTGCAGTTCCTCCTTCAGCCAGCGCGTTGCGCCCCGCTGGCCGCTGCGTTTATGCGAGTAAATTTTCACTTCAAACGTGCGTATCGAGAACGGTAAAGGAAAAATCCTCAGGCCTGCTGCCGCAACCAGCTTCTCAGCGGCGTATCGAGGGATGGCCATCAGCAGGTCGCTTTCCGCTACGATAAACGGTGCGCTGAGCATTGACGGCGTTTTGATCGCGATTTGTCGGGTATAGCCCAGCTGCTCAAGCCGTACGTCAAGAACGCCCTGCTTCTCATTCCATGGCGTCACCACCAGGTGTCGGGCCGCGAGATACTCCTCCAGCGTGAGACGCGTCCGGCGCGCGTTGCTGATGACCACATACTCATCTTCAAACCAGTCGATCTCTTCCAGCTCCGGGTGCCGGATATCATCCTGAGTGCTGAACCCCAGCGCGAGATCCACTTCACCCGCCAGCAGTTCCGTCAGCGCCGGGCTGTGCGGCAGATAGCGCAATTCGAAACGCAAACCCGGGGCCGCAAGCTGCAGCCTGTGCATTAGCGCCGGGAAAATGCACAGCGCGGTAAAGTCCGTTATCGCAATTTGTAAGCACTCCGAACTGCTGGCTGCATCAAACTCCGGCTGCGGAGTCAGCTCATGATTCAGGAACGACAGTGCGGAAGCAATGGAAGGCGCAAGCTGAGAGGCATACACGCTGGGGGACATGCGGTGCCCTTCGCGGAAAAACAGCGGGTCATTCAGGGTGGCACGCAGACGCGACAGCGCATGGCTGAGCGCGGATGTGCTCATCGCCAGCTCGTCAGCGGCCAGGCGAACGGAGCGGTGGCGGTAAATCGCGTCGAAAACGGGCAGCAGGTTTAAATCAAGACGTCTCAGGGCCGGATGCATAGTATTCATCATTTGTTGATTTCATTGCACTTAATTCTTCAGACAATACGCCGTATGCTTAACGCCATCAATCAAGACGCACGCTAAAAAGCAGGAAAAACAATGAGCATCACCCTTCGTCAGGCACGCCCCGAAGATGCGGCAGCCATTTACGCCATGATTTATGAGCTGGCGGTGTATGAAAAAGCCCCGGAAGAAGTGGTTACCACACCGGAGGAGATCCGGGAAACGCTCTTTGGCGCAGGTACTAAAACCGAAGCGCTGATCGCGGAGTGTGAAGGCAAGATCGCTGGCTATGCCGTGTTCTTCACCAGCTATTCAACCTGGCTTGGCCGCAACGGGATTTATATGGAAGATCTGTATGTTTCCCCAGCTTATCGCGGCCTAGGGGCGGGAAAAGCACTGCTGAAACATATCGCCCAGCTCGCCGTACAACGGCAGTGCGGTCGCCTTGAATGGAGCGTGCTGGACTGGAACCAGCCCGCCATCGATTTTTATCTGAGCATTGGCGCGCTGCCGCAGTCCGAATGGGTGCGCTACCGTCTTGACGGAGAAGCGTTGCTCAAATTTGCCGAATAGCGGCACGTCATCCCCGAGAAGATCCCGCCCCGCGGGATCGCGCTTTCCTGCGTCGATCCCGTCTCAACAGATTATGAATTTATGCTACCCTTCCATAAATTTCATAAACATAGTGCAGAACGCCATGACGACAGCCCCTTTTATCCGCCCTCAACTCACCCTGCCAAACGGCGCTGACAAACTGCTGCTGCACTCCTGCTGCGCCCCCTGCTCCGGTGAAGTGATGGAGGCTATCCAGGCGTCGGGCATTGAGTACACCATTTTCTTCTATAACCCCAATATCCATCCGCAAAAGGAATACCTCATTCGTAAGGAGGAAAATATTCGCTTTGCGGAAAAGCACGGCGTGCCGTTTGTTGATGCCGATTACGACACCGATAACTGGTTTGAGCGCGCAAAAGGTATGGAATGGGAACCCGAGCGCGGCGTCCGCTGCACCATGTGCTTCGATATGCGTTTCGAGCGTACGGCGCTCTATGCGGCAGAAAATGGATTCAGCGTCATCAGCAGCTCGCTGGGGATCTCCCGCTGGAAGAACATGCAGCAGATAAATGACTGCGGCCAGCGTGCGGCGGCGCGCTATCCGGGTATGGTGTACTGGGACTATAACTGGCGTAAACAGGGCGGCTCCTCGCGCATGATTGAGATCAGCAAGCGAGAACAGTTTTACCAGCAGGAATACTGCGGCTGCGTTTATTCGCTCAGGGACAGTAACCTGCACCGTAAGTCACAGGGCCGCCCGCTAATCCGCATTGGGAAACTGTTTTACGGTCAGGATGACAATGAGAAATAACGGGTTCCGGGTATAGAGATATATCCGAAAACCGCCCTTTCAGGTGCCGAATTTAGCCTTTCGCCTGCCGTATCCACAAAGAGCGGCTATCCTTTAACTATCAACAAAAGGAGGCAAAAATGTCTGATTTCGGTACTGATAAAAACACCCAGTTTGCTGAAGACAAAGCAAAAAATAAATTTGATGAACTTGCAGGTTCAGCGCAGCAGCAGTTTGGTGAATTCGTTGATTCACCAAAACATCAGGTTAAAGGTGCTGCTAAAAAATATGCCGCTCAGGCCAGCGATGCCGTTTCCGATGTCACTGAAGCCGTCAGAAATAATCCCCTCACCGGCCTCGTTGCCGCGGGTGCAATCGGTATAGTTCTCGGCTTGTTGCTGGGCCGGAAATAACCCAGGGCCCTTCGGGGCTTTATTTTTTCTTAACTAAACAATCTGACCATGCGGTCTAACTCCTCCTCTTTCACGGCGCGCGATAAATAATATCCCTGAAAGTTCTTGATGCCCAGCTCGACTAATTTCTCAAACTTTTCTTCACTATCAACCCCCTCTGCAATACAGTCCGTTCCGGTCATGTCGCTGTAAACCTGTATCGCTTTAATCAAATTATAGTCATTGTCGTTTGCCACAAAATGCTCAACGATGTCCCGATCCAGCTTAAGCCCATCGAAATGCACCTGGCGCACCGGGAACATGGTTTGATGGTTAGAGAAGCAGTCATCCAGGAACAATCGACACCCCGTATTGCGTAAATGCCGCATGGTTTCAGGGATCCTTTTGTCCTTCGTCACGTCAATATCTTCTGCAAATTCAAAAACCAGCTTTTCAGCCCACTGCGGTTTGAGCAGCATGCCGATGGCTTTCCGTGCCATATCAGGCAAAGCATTCCCGGACGCCAGTCGAGGCGGAATATTCACTGAAAAATAATATTTCCCGTTATATTTATTAATACCTGAAACGGCGGCATGGATGACCAACGCCGTAATTTTCAGCCAGATTTCATGATTGGAAACATCCGTTAAAAAACTGGCAGGCTTGACAATTTTACCGTTTTTATTCCAGCGAATCAGGATTTCAAACCCAACCCCTTTTTTATCTCGATCGGTAATAATCTGATATGCCGGGAATATTTCCCGATTACGTAACGCATTAAAAATTTCGGCTTCTTTTTCCGTGAACCCCACTTTTTGACGCGGGTGTTTATCTGGTTTCTCTGCTTTAAAATTGTGCGGATCGTGTAACCAGCGCTTAATTAAACGTAATTTAAGCACTCCTTCCTTTCGGTGGGTATAAACCGTTTTATTCGACAATCCCATTCTATCGCACATTTCCTTTACGGACATACCACGATAGAAATTTAATAAAACGTCAATCTCTCTTCTTGTTAACCACTTTAGATTTTCTTCAGAGCCAATATCCATGTAGCGTTCGCGTAATACACGTGAACGATCCTTAAAGCTTTTGTAATGGGTATTAAAACAGCCTACTACATCCGAAACGCTGGCAACGCGAATCAATGATAATTGATAACTGTTATTTAAAAGACTGCCCAGCGTACGGTACAGCCAGCCGTCAGGAATATCACCATACAGGGTGACATGCCGAATAACGGGGAGTGCATTGAGTACCGAGGCCAGTCGCTTCAGGCTTTCCAGGAGATTGACGACACCTTTCCCGAGGAACACCACGATATGGGCATCCTGATTTTTAAGGATATTTTCAACATCCTGTTGGGATGCCTCATCTCCGTTAAAGTGAATTTGGGAAGCGTGGATCCCGTACTTATTGAGGATCGAACAATACCCCTGAAATGTGAAGCCGCAGGCTGAGATGACAAATTTATGTTTATCGCAAACCCCATTTTTGAGAGACATTTTTTGGGTCATAACCTGCTCCTGGGCACCAAAGCGCCATTTCTGTTTGAGTATGCATAAAATTTATTGCATGTGTTGCTAACTATAATTTTACAGTAGCACCCAGGGTTAAGAAACTGTTATCAGCCTAATTCACCGGAACATCTTTGCGTTAATCACAAACGTTTAACTATACTTTTCTTTTCAAATAACCACGGCAAATGTTTTATTCTCAGGGTATAATGAAAATTCCGAAAAAGAAGACTGGACACTTCATCTATCGGCTCATTCAAATACGAGAAAAATGCTATGGATAATCATATCTCATCCAGGGCCTTGCTACATCGAAGGGATGTCATAAAGAGCAATCCACGATTCGGTGAGGCAATATTAGAGCACTACACAATTAATGACACCATCTACAAAAAACAACCTTTGTTCTACAAGACAATGCTACAGGAATCACGGTTCAACATTATCCTCTCCATGTGTTGTTTTATTTTTGGCAATCAAGCCGAGTCAGTTTCTGAAATTAAAGAGTTATGTTCTCGCTATAAGATAGCCAGCCCCAACAGCGTTATTGCGATCATTACGATACTCAGAACCACCGGGCGCATCAGAACCTGGCGCTGTACGGAAGACAGACGAAAGACGAGAATCGCGCCAACCGAAAAAGGCCTGAATGAACTAAAGCGTTATATGTCCGGCGCTTTTTTGCCCGTCAGCATTCTTTATCCGACATTTAATATTAATGTAAACCTGCTGGACAATGATATTTTGAGAAGTAACTTCTTCCGCCGCGCGGCAGAATATCTTTTTCGGGGATTAACGTTCAGAAAGGTTTTGCCTGAAGTAGGATTATTTATTGATAAAGATGGTGGCCGTATGATTATGCTTTATCTTTACCTGCAGGCTATGAAAAACAAATCCGCCCATGGTGCCGTTATTGACTATTCAGCCAGCACGCTCGCAAAAGAATTTTTTGTATCGCGCATCCACGTCAACCGGATTATCAAATCAGCTCAGGAGGCGGGCTATCTGAAAGATCGGGGTGATGGTCGGCTATCGGTCTATCCGGCGTTTATCGAACTCGTCGAAAATTATGCCGGATTATATTTTGCGTATGTCACGCATTACATCAACGTGGTTCCTAAAGAGCGACGCCACGCTCACAACGTGACGTCAACCGTATAATTCACCAGGCGTTCGGTGTTCCGAACGCCCTTCACCTATCGTTCCCGCAGCGCCTCTTTTGCCTTATTCAGCGGTTTCAACAGATAATCCAGAATGGTTTTGCTGCCGGTTTTAATATCAACAGTGGCAATCATGCCCGGAAAGACCGGGAATTCCTGACCCTGCTTATTGGTCAGATGGTTACTGTCGGTACGAATATAGACGCGATAGTAATAAACATCTCTTTTCACCTCATCCTGCAGGGTGTCCGGCGAAATCATGGTCACTTCCCCTTCCAGCCCGCCGTAAATGGAGTAGTCATAGGCCGTCACTTTCACCAGCGCCTTCTGGCCAGGATGGATAAACGCCACATCGCGCGGCGAAATTTTCGCCTCAATCACCATCTGATCGTCAAGCGGAACCAGACTCATCAGCTTGCCGTTCGGCGGGATGACGCCGCCCACGGTCGTGACGTCAATATCCTTCACGATCCCGCGAACCGGCGCATTGAAGGTCAGTCGGGTCAGGGAGTCTTCCCGACCCTTCATCACCGAACGCTGGGCTTCAATCTCCGCATTGGCTTTCGCCAGCTCTTCGCGAGCGCGGACGTAATACTGGTTTTTCATCTCGGTGATTTTATTCTCAAGCTCATTTTTTTGACGCTCAAGACGCAGCACCTCCACCTTGCTGGCCGCCCCCTGGGTCACCAGCGGACGGGTCAACGACAGCTCGCGTTGCACCAGCTCGGCACCCTGACGTAAACCAGCCAGCCCCTTTTCAAGGCTCTCGCGACGGGACTGATAGAGCGCCGTTTCCTGCTTAACCAGCTCAACGTCGTCATCCAGCTCCTCGGGAAAAGTCAGCTCCGTGTCGTTAACTTCGGCCTTCAGGCGTGCCGCCGTGGCCAGCGCCGCATTCAGACGCGACTCGCTCTCCAGCACGCTCGACTCGGTTTTTGTCCGATCAAGCTGCGCGAGCTGCTGGCCGCGCTCGACGATGTCGCCTTCGCGCACCATCAGGCTGTGGATAATGCCGCCTTCCAGGGACTGGATGACCTGCTCATGAGAAGACGGTATCACCTTACCGCTGCCGGTCGTCACCTCATCAAGATGGAACAGGCTCGCCCAGGCGATAAACGCCGCCAGCAGGGCGAACAGCGACCATGCCACCAGCGTGGCGCGCGGAAGGCGCGGCTCTTTCAGTCGGCTATTAAAACGGGAGAAATCATTCATGCCGCGCCCTCCTCTGCAACCGCCGCCGGTTTCATGGTCACGGTGCGCTGTGCTGTCTTTTGCGGCACCATGCCGTGCTGGTGCAGGATGGCGTCGCGCGGGCCGTCCATCACCACCTTGCCGTTTTCCAGCACGATGATGCGGTCGACCAGATCCAGAATCGGCAGGCGATGCGTGGCCACCACCAGCGTCCGGCGTTTACCCAGCCATGTGTGAAGATGCTGAATAAACTGCTTCTCGCTCATTTCGTCCAGCCACGCGGTAGGCTCGTCCAGCAGCAGGATAGTCGGCGAGGTGATCAGGGCGCGCGCCAGCAAAAGCGCCTGACGCTGACCGCCGGAGAGGCCCGTTCCGCCCTCGTTGATGATAGTGTTCAACCCCATTTTCTGTTTGCGCACAAACTCCAGCGCGCCGCTGTTGACCAGCGCCTGGTGAATCTCATCGTCGGTCGCCAGCGGGTTGCCCATCAGGATGTTGTCCCGCACGGAGCCAAAGAACAGACGGGCCTGCTGGCTCAGCAGCTGCATGTCGCGACGCACGTCGGCCGGGTCGAGATGGTTAAGGGCAATATCGTCCAGCAGAATGCTGCCCTGCTGCGGCTCCTGCATGCCCGCCAGAAGCTGTAGGAGCGTGCTTTTGCCGGAGCCATTGCGCCCGAGCACCGCCACGCGTTCTCCGGCGCGGATCTGCAGCTTGCTGATGTTGAGCACGGTGAGTTTCTCTTCCTCGTCGTAATAAAACCCGACGTCCTCAAGCGCATAGTCGCCGCGCAGGTGGGCTTTGTGCACCTTCTTGCCGTGCTGCGGATCGTCAATCGGCCGCTGCATCAGGTCGTCCAGCCCCTTGCGGGCCACTTTTGCCGACTGCCAGCGCGAGAGCACGCCTGAGATCTGCGACAGCGGCGCAATGGTCCGCGACGCCAGAATCGAGGTGCCCACCAGCGCACCGGTGGTCATGTCGCCGCTGATGACCAGGTAACAGCCGACCAGCAGCACCACCGCGTAAACAATCGACTGCACCTCCTGCGTCCAGGTGAGCAGCAGGCCCGTCAGCCAGCGCTGCTTCATGCCGACGCTGGCGGCGACGTCGTTGGTGTTATTCCACTGGTTCTGGAAACGCTGCTCGGCGCGCATCAGCTTGATGTCTTCAATGCCCTGCACCGCTTCCACCAGCGTGGCGTTACGAATGGCGGATTCACGCATCCCTTCGCTGGAGAGTTTCCCCAGCGGGCGCTGCACCAGCAGGCCCGGAATAAGCAACAGCGGCACGGCGAGCAGGACCACCAGCACCAGCGGACCGCCAATGATCCACAGAATGAAGACGAACAGCAGGAAGAATGGCAGATCGGAGAGGGCCGCAATGGTCGTCGAGGTGATCAGCTCGCGCACCGACTCCAGCTCGCGGATCTGCGCGATAAACGATCCGGTTGATTTTGAGCGTGCGCCGTTTTTAATCCGCAGCGCGTGGGCAAAGACGCGTTCAGAGATGCGCAGATCGGCGCGCTTCCCCACCACGTCGGAAATGTGCACGCGCAGCATGCGCATGATGAATTCGAACACGATGGCAATCATCACGCCGCCAAACAGCACCCACAGCGTGGCTTCTGACTGCGACGGTACCACCCTGTCGTAGACCTGCATGGAGAAGACCATGCCGGAAAGCGCCAGCACGTTGGCGACCAGCGCCACCAGCATAATGTCGCCGTAGCGTCGCCAGTCCTTCAGCGCCAGCTGCCAGAACCAGTTTTTCTCATACGGTTTGATGTAGTCATCCACGCGGGCATCCGGCGTGGACTCGAGCGGGCGCAGCACCATCAGGCCCTTTAATCGCGACCCGAGCGCCTCGCGCGTCAGCGTCGTCTCCAGGCCGCCGTCGCCGCTGAACTGCAGGCTGACGTTGCCTTCGTTGTCCATGCGGTTGATCACCGCAATCTGCCCGCCGGTGAATTCCGCCAGCAGCGGCAGGCGCCACGGATCGAGGGATGCCGCTTCTGCCGCCACCACGCGCATCCCCAGCCCAAGCTGGCGCGCCATCTCCTCCAGCACCAGCTGGCGCGGCGACTGGCTTTCATGGTTAATCGTGACCCGAACGTGCTCCACCGAAAAGTCCAGCCGGTAGTGCTTCGCGATGATGAGCATGCCCTGCAGCCAGGGTTCGTACTGTGGATGTGTCTTCATAATCTCCGGGGTAACGCAATTCGTCTAAAGAAACGCCAAAAGGCCGCGGGGATCGCTCCCCGCGGCGTTGTTTTACGCAATTAACAGTTGATGGTTCGCCAGCAGCGTCGCCAGATCCGTCTGCACGCCGTTCAGCGTCACCAGGGTGGTTGGCGAGAACTGACCGCCGGTACCGTCCAGGTCAACCTGGATCTCGGTATTGCTGCCGTTCTGCACCACGCGGATGTAATCGCTGATATTCCCCGCGCCGCTGTCCAGCGTGGCCACGCCGTTCACGTAGCTCGCCGAGCCCGTGCCGGTATAGCCGCTGCCGGAAAGCAGATCGCGCAGGTCAATACGATCCGTGTCCGCCGTCCCTTCCCAGGTGCCGACCGTAAAGCCGTTCACCACGTCGTGACCGTTACCGCCCGTGGCATCCGAAGCGTTGATCAGATTGCAGAGCAGCGTATCGTGGCCGCCGCTGCCGATGTTGAAGGTGTCGTTTCCGCCGCGACCTTCGAACCGGTTATCACCGCTGTTGCCGGTGATGACGTCGTCGTAATCCGAGCCGTTAATCCCTTCAATGTTCAGCAGACGCGTGGTGCCGAAGCCGGTGTCCTGCGCGGTTGAGAGGCGCAGGTCAACGGTCACGCCAGAGGTCGCATTGCGGTAATCCACCACGTCCATCCCGCCGGTGTTGCTCCAGGTGTCATGGTCGGAATGGGTAGTCCAGCCGCCGGAACCGTTGTAGGTATACGTGCCATTTTCGGCGATAAAGGTGTCGTTATACCCGGTTCCGGTAATGGTTCCGCTGTGGCCGCCGGTGGCCGCTTCGGCCGTCAGGACGTAGCCCTCTTTGCCGTTGCCCGCCTCCAGACCGCTCCAGGTGACGTTATCCGACACGCCGTTGGTGATCTTCAGGATCTCGGCCGAATAGGTTTCATTCGGATCCAGCCCGTAGAAGCTCACCAGCGCGGACGTATCGTTCGACCCGATACCGGACTGGGCGTTGATGATCTGCGAGGCCACCAGCACGCCCGCGGCGTTGTACAGATTGACCGTATTGCCGTAGTAGGCGTTAATGCCCTCGCTGTCAACAATGTGCAGATGCATCGCGGTGCCGTCAGCAATGGTTTTGCTGTTTTGTACCAGCACCACCTTGCCGTTCTGCTGAGAGACCAGCAGGTCCTGCGCACCGTCCCAGTTGTAGTCCACTGCCGCCACGCCGGTGGCGTAAGCAATGCCGGACGCCAGCTGGCTGGCGGTCCAGGTGGAGCCGTAGCCGTTGTTGGTGAACAGCGTCGCCGTCTGCGAGCCGCCGTAGGTGCTGAGCTTGACGATGTCCATCTGCCCGTCGCCGTTCCAGTCCACCGCCACCGACAGATAGCCCGCCGCTGCGTTAGAGGCCTCCACCGCGCTCTTGGTGGCCGAGAGCTTCCCGGTACCGTCGTTGTAGTAGATCACCCCGCCGTTGTTGTTGTAGCTGCTGCCCAGGTACAGATCCATGTAGCCATCGCCGTTGAAGTCCGCCCACGTCATGGACGCCGCCGTGGTGGTATTCGAGGCGTTGGGCACAAACACGTTCGTCAGGTTCTGACCGATGGAGAGCGTGCCGTTGCCGTTGTTGTTGATCACGGTTAACGAGTACGCGCCGCTGCGGTTGGTGTGCTGAACCACATCCACGGTGCCGTCATTGTTAATATCGACGCCGGAGATTTCACGCATGGTGGTGAACTGTCCCCAGAATCCCGCGCCGCCGTAGGTGCCGTCAGGCGAGAGTACCCCGTTGTTGTTGATCAGATAGGTAATGGAGTCCGCGCCGGAGTCACCGTACGCCAGATCCAGATACCCATCCCCGGTTTTATCGTAGGCAATCACGCCGCCGAACCAGATGGTGGTGCCCATTGCCAGCTGGCTGGCGTTATAGGTGCTGCCATCGTAGGTCCACATCACCTGCGTGGATCCTGAGTAGGTGGTCTCCGTGGCGAAAACATCCTGCGTGCCGTTACGGTCAAAGTCGGCGGCAGTCTGGCTCACCACGTAGTAGTTACGGGTGTTGGTCAGCGTATTGCCGGCATAGGTCGAGCTATCGCTGCTGGAGTAAGACTGGCCGTTAGCGATGATATTCCACAGACCGCTGCTGTTCATGCCGAGGGTCATGGTGGAGTTGTTGCTGTTCCCCGCCGTGGTTGCCCAGTCGGTGTTCACCGAGGTGGTATCAATCACCAGGCTGCCGGTCGCCGTACCGGTGGTATTGCCGTTACCCGCGCTGCTCTTCACCTGCGCGGTCACGCTGTAGCTCGCCACGCTCAGCGCATCGCCGTCCGGGATCTGCAGATACCAGGTGTTGTGATCCGGGTCGACCACCACCGCACCGCCCGTCTGGGAGGTGTAGGTTTTGCCGTTCACCGTCACCACCAGGTATTCACCGTTCACCAGGTCAGCGGAGACGGTACCGCTGACGATCGGCGTGGTATCCGACGTGGTCTGCGCGGTAATCGCCGCCGTTGTGGTCGGAATGCTGGTATCGACGTTCAGCACAAAGCCGTCCGATTCCGTGTAGTTTCCGGCCCTGTCGGTGACGCGCACGATGTAGGTGTGATTCCCGTCGCTCAGGCCGTTGTCCTGGAAGGACCAGCTTGCGCTGCCGTTCATGGTCACCTGGCCGAGCAGAACCCCGTCACGGTAAAGCTGCACGATCTCGCCGTCGTCCGGGGCACGGTTAAGCGTCCCGTTGATCAGCGGCGAGTTATCGTCCGTTGCCACCGCGCTGCCAAAGGTGCCCTGACGCTCGCCTTCGCCGTCGGTGTAGCTCACGACCGTGCCAACCGTGGTCGGCGGCGTGGTGTCTACCGTGACGACCTGAGACGCGGTGGAACCCACGTTGCCCGCCTGGTCGATAATCCGCACCTGGTAGGTGTAGTCTCCATCAGGCAGATCGCGGGTATCGGTGTAGCTCCAGCGCTGGTTGGTGACCGTGGTATCGAGCCAGGTATTCCCACCGTCCAGGCTGATCTGTACGCGCTCGTCGTTTGCCAGCGCGCTGCCCAGCGAACCGTTGATGGTCAGCGTGGTGTCCATGGTGATGAAATCACTCCCGGACTGGCCGGTATCGTCGCTGATGCTGTCGATGGTAACGCCGTACTGCGGCGCCTGCGTGTCCACCGTCACCGCCTGCGAGGTGGTGGCCCCGACGTTCCCCGCCTGGTCAACCACCCGCACCTGATAGTTATGGCTGCCGTCGGTCAGGGTACGCGTATCGCTGTAGCTCCACTGGGTGCCGCTGACGGTGGCGTACACCCAGGTCGTGCCGCCGTCCATGCTCACCTGCACGTAGTCGCCCACGCCGAGTTCAGCGCCGAGCGTTCCGTGCAGGGTGTACGAGGTCGAACTGGTCAGGAAGTCGTTATTGTCGAAGCCGGTATCCACGGTGATGTTATCCACCGACACCGTGATCGCCGCATCCGGAGCAATCGTATCGACGGTCACCTGCTGATGGGCGCTGGCTCCCACGTTACCGGCGGCATCCACCACGCGAACGTAGTAGTCATAGGTCTGGTTACCCAGCGTGCGGCTATCGACGTAGTACCAGCTGTTGCCGGTGACGATCACGTTCTGCCAGGTGACGCCGCCGTCGATGCTGATCTGGGCGTATTCGCCGTCGGCCAGCGTCGCGCCGAGCGAGCCGTGCAGCGTCAGGGACGTGTCGCGAGTGATAAAGTCGCTGCTGCTCAGGCCGGTATCGTCGCTGATGCTGTCGATGGCGATCGTTTTGCTGGCGTCCGGTGCAACCGTATCAATGGTCACCACCTGAGAGGCGGTGGCGCTGATGTTGCCCGCATCGTCAATCACGCGCAGCTGGTAGTTGTAATCCCCGTCGGCCAGCTTGCGCCCATCGACGTACGTCCAGCTCAGGCCGCTGACGCTGACGTCGATCCAGGTGACGCCGCCGTCCAGGCTGATCTGCGCGTGGTCGCCGCTGCCCAGCGCCGCGCCGAGCGTGCCTTTGAGGCTGATCTGGTTGTCGCTGGTGATAAAGTCGCTGCCGGACAGGCCGGTATCCTGCGTAATGGAATCCACGGTAATGGTGGTTGCCGCAGGCTTCGTCAGATCAATCACCACGTCCTGGCTGTCCGTGGCCCCCACGTTGCCCGCGTTATCAATCACGCGGACCTGGTACTGATACGTCCCGTCCGTCAGGGTGCGGCCATCGGCGTAGCGCCAGGCGGTGCCGGTCACGGTCAGATCGATCCAGGTGACGCCGCCGTCGAGGCTGATCTGCGCCTTCTCGTTATTGCCGAGCTGCGCGGTCAGCGAGCCGTTGACGACGACCTGGCTGTCGTTAGTGATGAAATCCGTTGCGCTCAGGCCGGTGTCGTTTTGCAGCGAATCAATGCTGATCCCCATCGACGGCGCGGTGAGATCCACCGTGACGGTATGGTTATCGCTGGCGCTGTTGCCGATGGTGTTGCTCACCTGCGCGTTAATGACGTAAGAACCGCCGTCTGCCAGCGCGGCCACGTCAGCGCTGCTGACCGTGTAGCTCCAGGTGCCGTCATTCTGAACGGTAGCCGCATAGGTTTTGCCGTTCAGCGTGAGGGTCACCGTCTGGCCCGCCGGGGCGTCGGTGGTACCGCTGACGACCAGCGGCGTGCCGTGCTCGGCGGCGTTGACGATGTCGTCCTGCGCAAAGGTGTTAATGGTGATGGTTGGGACATCGCCGTTCAGCGTCACGTCGTGCGTTGCGCTGCCCGGGTTGCCCGCCCTGTCGCTTACCGACGCGGTGATGGTGTACTCCCCGTCGCTCAGGCCGAGGAAATCACGGCCCGGTACGAAGACCGACCACGATCCGTCCGCCCCGACGGTCGCCTGATAGCTATGCCCGTTGAAGGAGACGGTCACCGTCTGGCCCTGTTCCGCCGTGGTGGTGCCGCGGATGGTCTGGCCCGCCAGCTGCTCCGCGTTGTTGACGATATCGTCATCGGCCACGGTGCTGATGGTCACGGTTGGCGCAACGGTATCCACCGTTAAGGTGTGCGCGGTCTGGCCGCTGTTACCGGCTTTGTCGTTGACCGAGGCGGTGACCGTCAGCGCGCCCTGGCTCAGGGCGGCCAGGTCGGCTGCCGGCACGTCGAGCGTCCAGGTGCCGTCACTGCCGACAAGCGCAGTGTAGGTTTTTCCTCCCAGCGTCACGGTAACGGTCTGCCCCGCCTCCGCGCTGGAAGATCCGTGCACGGTCAGCGGCTGCTGCGCTTCCGAGGCGTTCAGCATGTCGTCAACCGACAGCGTCCCGATGCTCACCACCGGCGCAGTGGTATCCACGCTGATGCCGTGCGTTGCCGACGCGCTGTTGCCCGCGCTGTCCTGTGCCGACACCGATACCTGATAGCGTGCGCCATCGGCCAGAGCACCCACGTCGGCGGCCGGTACGGTGGTCGTCCAGGTGCCGTCGCTCTGGATCGTAGCCGTATAGGTCTTGCCGTTCAGGGTCACGGTGACCTGGGTCCCGCTGGCGAACTGCGCGCTGGAACCGTTAATCACCAGTGACGAACCGGCTTCAGCCGCGTTGATGACGTCGTCACCGCTAACGGTGTTCACCGTCAGCGCCACGGAGGCGGTGTTGACCACCACGTCATGGGTCTGGGTGCTGCTGTTACCCGCGCTGTCGGTAATGGTCGCGCTGAGGGTCACGGTGCCGTCGGTCAGCGCGGAAATCACGCTGGCCGGAACGCCCACGCTCCAGTTGCCGCTGGCGTCAACGGTGGTGGTGTACTGGTGCGAACCGAGGGTGATAACCACTTTATCACCGACGTTCGCGCCGGTTGCCGACCCGCTGACGATCTGCGCCTGGCCGTGCTCCACGCTGTTAATCACGTCATCGCCCGCCACCACGTTAAAGCTGACGGTCGGCGGCGTGGTGTCAAGCGCAATCGTCTTGCCCGCGCTGCCCGGGTTACCCGCGGCGTCGCTCACGCTCACCTGCACGGTGTAGCCGTTATCCGCCAGTGCGGTCAGATCGCTGCCCGGCACGTTCACGCTCCAGACGCCGCCCTGCTGCACCTGCGCGGTATAGCTCTTCCCGCCCAGCGTCACGGTGACCGTCTGCCCGGCTTCCGCCGTGGTGGTGCCGGAGATAGCCACGCCCGCAGCCGCTTCGCTGCCGTTAATCACGTTATCGCCTGCAACCGTATCAATGGTCACGGTTGGCGCAGTCGCGTCCACGCTGTACTCGCGGCCCGCCGTGGCGCTGTTGCCGTGCGCGTTGGTGACGCTCACCTGCACGCTGGCGTCACCGTCCTTCAGGCCCGCGAGATCGGCGGAAGGCACGGTGGCCGTCCAGTGACCGTCAGCATCCACCTTCGCGGTGTACGTCTTGCCGCCGAAGGTAACGGTAACGGTCTGGTTTTCCTCCACGTTCGAGGTGCTGCCGGAGAGCACCAGATCCGCGCCTTTCTCCGCCGCGTTAATCACGTCGTCGGTGGCAATCGCATCGATGCTGATAGCCACCGCCGCCAGATCGACGGTCACGTCATGGCTGATGGTCACCGGGTTGCCCGCCGCGCTCTGGCCTGCAACGGTCACGGTGACCGTACCTGCTGCGAAGGCCGCGACGTCTGCCGCCGGGATCGCCGCGCTCCAGGAACCGTCTGCCAGCACGGAGGCCGCATAGGTTTTGCCATTGACGGTCACGGTGAGCGTTGT
Source organism: Enterobacter cloacae complex sp. BZL2005 (assembly GCF_049238885.1). Lineage (NCBI taxonomy): Bacteria > Pseudomonadati > Pseudomonadota > Gammaproteobacteria > Enterobacterales > Enterobacteriaceae > Enterobacter > Enterobacter cloacae complex sp. BZL2005. Next base: position 315,981 of record NZ_JBMKGI010000003.1, read on the forward strand.
GCCTGCCGCCAGCCCGTCGCTGGTGCCGGAGACGATCAGGTTTTGAGTATGTTCGATGCTGTTGATCACATCGTCGCCCGCTACCGTATCGACGCGCAGGCCCGGCAGGCTGGCGTCTATAACGATTTCGCGCTCGCCCGTTCCCGTGTTGCCGTGGCCGTTGGTCACAGTCGCAGACACCGTCAGGTCGCCGTTGCCCAGCGCCGTCAGGACGGATTCCGGCACGTTCACGGACCAGGTCAGATCGCTCTGCACTGTTGCGGTGTAGGTGTTGCCGCCAATGGTCACAGTGACGGTATTGCCCGCCTCCGCGTTCGCGACCTTGCCGCTGAGGGTCTGGCCCGCAGCCACTTCCGCCGCGTTGATGACGTTATCGCCCGCCACGGTGTTGATGGTGACGGTTGGCAGCGCGGTATCCACCAGCAGGTTCGCGGTGTTGCTCACGCTGTTGCCCACGCCGTTGGTGGCGGTCGCGCTCAGGGTGTAATTCGCTTCGCCCAGACCCGCCAGATCCGCCGCCGGAACGGTCAGGCTCCAGGTACCGTCTGCCGCCGTCGTGGCCGTGTAGTTTTTGCCGTTGAGGGTCACGGCCACCACGGTGCCTTCTGCCAGGTTGGCGCTGGTGCCGCTGACGCGCAGATCCTGACCCTTCTCTACCGCGTTCAGCACGTTGTCATCGCTGATGGCGTTGAAGCTGACCGAAGGCAGACCGGTATCGACGGTCACGTTATGCGTGCCGGTGCCGGTATTGCCCGCCGCGTCGGTAACCGATGCCCTGACGGTCACGCTGCCGTCGCTGAGGCCGGAAATCACGCTCGCCGGGACGCCCACGCTCCAGTTGCCCGCCGCGTCCAGCACGGTGGTGTACGTCTGACCGCCGATGGTGACGGTCACCTTATCGCCCGCGGCCGCGCCGGTGGCGGTGCCGCTGATGATATGCGCCTGGCTGTGTTCTGCGAGGTTAATGACATCGTCGCCCGCCACGGTGTTGATGGTCACCGCCGGAACGGTCACATCCACCGTCAGAGTGTGATCAACCGACGCCGGGTTACCCGCCTTGTCGCTGACCGATGCGGTCACGGTCACGCTGCCGTCCGTCAGGGCCGCAACATCGGACGCCGGAACGTTCAGCGTCCAGCTGCCGTCCGCGCTGACGGTGGTGGTGTAGTCTTTGCCGTTCAGCGACACGGTGACCGTCTGGCCCGCTTCGGCGGTGCTGGTGCCGGACACGGTCAGTTCGCTCTTCGCTTCAGCGGCATTCAGAATGTCGTCCGTCGCCAGAGTGTTGATGGTCACGCTCGGCGCGGTCGCATCCACGCTGTACTCGCGGCCCGCCGAGGCGCTGTTGCCGTTCACGTTGGTGACGCTCACCTGCACGCTGGCATCGCCGTCCTTCAGGCCAGCCAGATCCGCAGACGGTACGGTCCAGGTCCAGTTGCCGCTGTCGTCTACTGTCGCACTATAGATTTTGCCGTTCAGGCTGATGGTCACGGTCTGCCCGGCTTCCACGTTGGTGGTCGCGCCTGACAGCACCAGATCCGCCCCTTTCTCCGCCGCGTTAATCACGTCGTCGGTCGCAATCGGATTGATGCTGATGGCAACGGTCGCCAGATCTACCGTCACATCGTGGCTGATGGTAATCGGGTTACCCGCTGAGCTGTCGCCGGTAACGCTGATTTTGACGGTACCTTCCGGCCACGCGCTCACTTCCGCTGATGGAACAGCCGCGCTCCAGCTGCCGTCCGCCAGCACCGTGGCCGCATAGTCTTTACCGTTGATGGTGACGGTCAGGGCCGTACCTGGTGCCAGCCCGTCGCTGGATCCGCTGACGATCAGGTTTTGAGTATGTTCGATGCTGTTGACCACGTTGTCGCCCGCCACGGTATCGACGCGCAGACCCGGCAGGTTAGCGTCGATAGCGATCTCGCGCTCGCCGGTCCCGGTGTTACCGTGGCCGTTGGTAACGGTCGCCGTCACGCTCAGGCTGCCGTTACCCAGCGCCGTCAGCACGTCAGACGGCACGTTGACGGACCAGGTCAGATCGTTCTGCACCGTTGCGGTGTAGCGGTTGCCGCCAATGGTCACGGTCACGGTGTTGCCCGCTTCGGCATTCGCCACGGTGCCGCTCAGGGTCTGGCCTGCGGCCACTTCCGCCGCATTAATGACGTTATCGCCCGCCACGGTGTTGATGGTGACGGTCGGCAGCGCGGTGTCCACCAGCAGGTTCGCGGTGTTGCTGACGCCGTTGCCCACGCCGTTGGTGGCGGTCGCGTTCAGGGTGTAGTTGGCCTGACCCAGACCGGCCAGATCCGCCGCCGGAACCGTCAGGCTCCAGGTACCGTCTGCCGCCGTCGTCGCCGTGTAGTTTTTGCCGTTCAGGGTCACGGTCACCACGGTGCCTTCCGCCAGGTTGGCGCTGGTGCCGCTCACGCTCAGATCCTGACCTTTTTCCACCGCGTTCAGCACGTTATCGTCGCTGATGGCGTTGAAGCTGACCGATGGCAGACCGGTATCGACGGTCACGTTATGGCTGCCGGTGCCGGTGTTGCCCGCCGCGTCGGTGACGGACGCCGTGACGGTCACGGTACCGTCGCTGAGGCCGGAAATCACGCTCGCCGGGACGCCCACGCTCCAGTTCCCCGCCGCGTCCAGCACGGTGGTGTAGGTCTGACCGCCGATGGTGACGGTCACCTTATCGCCCGCGGCCGCGCCGGTAGCGGTGCCGCTGATAACGTGTGCCTGGCTGTGTTCAGCCACGTTAATCACATCGTCACCCGCGATGGTGTTGATAGTGACCGCAGGAACGGTCACATCCACCGTCAGGTTGTGGTCCACGGAGGCCGGGTTACCCGCCTTGTCGCTGACCGATGCGGTCACGGTGACGCTGCCGTCGGTTAATCCTGCCAGATCGGCCGCCGGAACGTTCAGCGTCCAGCTGCCGTCTGCGCTGACGGTGGTGGTGTAGTCTTTGCCGTTCAGCGACACGGTGACCGTCTGGCCCGCTTCGGCGGTGCTGGTACCGGAAACCGTCAGATCGCTCTTCGCTTCGGCGGCGTTCAGAATATCATCCGTCGCCAGGGTGTTAATCGTGACGGTCGGCGCGGTGGCATCCACGCTGTACTCACGTCCCGCCGAGGCGCTGTTGCCGTTCACGTTGGTGACGCTCACCTGCACGCTGGCGTCGCCGTCTTTCAGACCCGCCAGGTCGGCGGCTGGCACCGTGGCCGTCCATTTGCCGTCGGCGCCGACGGTCGCGGTGTAGCTCTTGCCGCCGAAGGTGATGGTAACGGTCTGGTTTTCCTCAACGTTCGAGGTCGCCCCGGAGAGCACCAGATCCGCGCCCTTCTCGGCGGCGTTAATCACGTCGTCTGAAGCAATCGCATCGATGCTGATGGCAACGGTCGCCAGATCTACCGTCACATCGTGGCTGATGGAAACCGAGTTACCGGCGCTGCTCTGGCCTGCAACGGTCACGGTGACCGTACCTGCTGCCAGGGCACCCACATCCGCAGCCGGGATGGCCGCACGCCAGGTGCCGTCGGCCAGCACGGTGGCCGGGTAGGTTTTGCCGTTTACGGTGACGGTCAAGGTGGTACCTGCGGTCAGGCCATCGCTGGATCCGGTCACAATCAGATTCTGCCCGTGCTCGATGCTGTTGATCACGTCGTCGCCCGCCATGGTATCCACGCGCAGGCCCGGCAGGTTAGCGTCGATCGTGATATCGCGCTCAGCGGATCCGCTGTTGCCGACGCCGTTGGTCACGCTGGCGGTCACCGTCAAATCGCCGTTGCCCAGCGCCGTCAGCACAGATTCAGGCACATCGACGGACCAGGTGAGATCGTTCTGCACCGTTGCGGTGTAGCGGTTGCCGCCAATGGTCACGGTCACGGTGTTGCCCGCTTCGGCATTCACCACCTTACCGCTGATGGTCTGGCCGGCTGCCAGCTCCGCCGCGTTAATGACGTCGTCACCTGCAATGGTGTTGATAATCACGCCCGGCAGAACGGATTCCACGTTCACGGTGTGCGACGTGCTGGTGCTGTTGCCGACGCTGTCCGTTGCCGATGCGGTAACGGTGTACAACGCTTCACCCAACGCGCCGACCTGATCCGCCGGAACGGTGGTGGTCCATTTCCCGTTGCTGTCGACCATCGCGCTGTACGCTTTGCCGTTCAACATCACGGTCACTACCGCGCCTGCCGCCAGGCCGGACGCCGTACCGGAGATCGTCAGATCCTGGGTTTTCTCGGTGCTGTTGATCACATCGTCACCGGAAACGGTGTCAATGGTCAGCCCCGGCGCGGTCAGGTTCACCGCCACACCGTGCGTGGCGCTGTTGCTGTTGCCCGCTTTATCGGTCAGCGCCGCGGTAATAGTGTAATCCCCGGCGGCCAGCGCGGTAACGTCTGCCGCAGGCACGCCCACGCTCCAGTTGCCGGAGGCATCCAGGGTGGCGGTGTACGATTTGCCGTTGAGGGTGACGGTGACCACGTCGCCCGCCGCCGCGCCGGTCACGGAGCCCGTGACAATCAATGCCTGCACGTGCTCGGCGCTGTTGATCACGTTGTCGTCGGACACGGTGTGAATGGTCAGCTGCGGGACGGTGGTATCGACCACCACGTCGCGATCCGCGGAGGCCGGGTTGCCCGCCTTGTCCGATACGGCGGCACTAACGGTGTAGTTCCCGTCGGTAATACCGTTCAGATCCACGGAAGGCACGGTCACGCTCCAGCTGCCGTTTGCCTGCACGGTGGTGGTGTAGTCCACGCCGTTCAGGGTCACGGTGACGGTCTGGCCCGCTTCGGCGTTGGTTACACCATTAACGACCAGATCCTGCTGCGCTTCGGCCGCATTGATGATGTTGTTGTCGCTGATGATTTCAATAGACACCGTCGGCGCGGTCGCGTCCACGCTGTACTCGCGGCCCGCCGACGCGCTGTTGCCGTTCACGTTGGTGACGCTCACCTGCACGCTGGCATCGCCGTCCTTCAGGCTGCCCAAATCGGCAGACGGTACGGTCGCCGTCCAGTTGCCGCTGGCATCCACGGTCGCGGTGTACGACTTGCCGCCGAAGGTGATGGTGACGGTCTGGTTTTCTTCCACGTTGGTGGTGGAGCCGGACAGCACCAGGTCCGCGCCTTTCTCCGCCGCGTTAATCACGTCGTCAGAGGCAATCGGGTTAATGCTGATGGCGACTGTCGCCAGATCCACCTTCACGTCATGGCTGATGGAAACCGGGTTGCCCGCCGCGCTATGACCTTCAACCTTCACGGTAACCGTGCCCGCGCCGAGCGCGCTGACGTCGGCCGCCGGAATGGCCGCCGTCCAGGTGCCGTCCGCCAGTACGGTGGCCGCGTAGGTTTTGCCGTTGACGGTGACGGTCAGCGCCGCGCCCGTTGCCAGACCGTCGCTGGAACCGGTGATAATCAGATTTTGAGCGTGTTCAATGCTATTGATCACATCGTCGCCCGCCACGGTATCGACGCGCAGGCCCGGCAGGTTGGCATCAATGGTGATGTCGCGCTCGCCGGTGCCGGTGTTGCCGTGGCCGTTAGTGACGCTGGCTGACACCGTCAGATCGCCGTTACCGATGGCGGTTAAGACCGAGGACGGCACGTTGACCGACCAGCTCAGATCGTCCTGAACCGTCGCGGTATACGTATTGCCGCCGAGGGTAATAGTGACAGTGTCACCGCTCGCCGCACCGCTCACTTTCCCGCTCAGGGTCTGTCCGGCAGCCACTTCCGCCGCGTTAATCACGTCGTCCGTCGCGACCGGATTGATGGTGACCTGCGGCAGCGCGCTGTCAACCAGCACGCTGTGGCCGGTGCTCGCGCTGTTGCCCGCGGCGTCAGTTACGCTCGCCGTCACGGCGTAGCTCGCTTCGCCCAGCGCCGAGACGTGTGCCGCCGGAACGGTCACGCTCCAGTTCCCGCTCGCGTCGGTGGTGGCCGTATAGTTAATCCCGTTCAGGGTCACCGTAATGGCGGTTCCTTCCGGCTGGTTGCTGGTGCCGGACACCTGCAGATCCTGACCTTTCTCGGCCGCATTGATCACGTCGTCAGCCGCCAGGGTATTGATGGCGACCACCGGCGCGGTCAGGGAGACGTCAAATTCGTGCGTCGCAGTGGCGCTGTTACCGGCTTTGTCGGTGAGGGTCGCGGAGATCGTCTGGTCGCCGTTGACCAGCGCGCCCACGTCCGCCGCCGGAACGCCCACGCTCCAGCTGCCGGACGCGTCCAGCATGGCGGTGTAATCTTTACCGTTCAGGGTCACGGTAATCACGTCGCCCGCCTGCGCGCCCGTCACCTTACCGGAGACGATCAGCGCCTGGCCGTGCTCGGCAATATTCACGATGTCGTCGCCCGCGACGATGTTGAAGCTAATCTGCGGTACGGTGGTGTCCACCAGCACCGAGGAGCCCGCGCTGGCCGGGTTACCTGCTTTATCGGACACGGTCGCCGTGACCGCCGCGTTGCCGTCGGTGATGCCTGCCAGATCCGCCGCAGGCACGTCGAGCGTCCAGCTGCCGTCCGCCTGCACCTGCGCAGTGTACTGATTGCCGTTAAAGGTCACGGTGACCGTCTGGCCCGCTTCGGCAGTAGAGGTCCCGCTCAGGGTCAGATCCTGCGCTGCCTCTGCCGCATTCAGCATGTTATCGCCGCTGATGGTGTTGATGGTCACCGTCGGCGCGGTGGTGTCGACGCTGAATGCCTGCGCCGAAGACGCGGCGTTGCCGTTCACGTTGGTGACGCTGACCTGCACGCTGGCGTCGCCGTCTTTCAGGCCGCTCAGATCGGCAGCCGGAACGGTCCAGGTCCAGTCGCCGTTGGCATCCACCGTCGCGGTGTACGTTTTTCCTGCGAAGGTAATGGTGACGGTCTGGCCCGCTTCAACGTTAGATGACGTGCCGGACAGCACCAGATCCTGGCCTTTTTCCGCCGCGTTAAGGACGTTGTCGTCGGTCACGCTGCTGATGGTGATGGCAACCGGCGCGAGATCGACGTCCACGACGGTCCCGATAGCCACCGGGTTGCCGGAGGCATCCTGCGCGCTTGCCTTGATATCCAGCGAGCCATCTGCCCACTGGGACACGTCCGCCGCCGGTACCGCCGCCTGCCAGGTGCCGTCCGCCAGCACCGTTGCGGAATACGCTTTTCCGTTGATGGTCACGGTGACGGCGCTGCCCGCCGCCAGATCGGTGCTGGTGCCGGACACTATCAGGTTCTGAGCGTGCTCAATCACGTTGATCACGTCGTCGCCCGCGACCGTATCAATACGCAGCCCCGGAAGCTGGGCGTTGATGGTGAAGTCGAGCGAAGTAGAACCGGTATTGCCGTGTGCGTTGGTGACGCTGGCCGATACGGTGAGATCGCCGTTGCCCAGCGCGGTCAACTGGCTCTGGGTTAACGGCAGGCTCCAGGTGAGATCGTCCTGTACGGTGGCAGTAAAGGTCTGGCCGCCCAGGGTAATCGTGACAGTGTCACCTGGCGCCGCATTTGTCACCTTACCGGTCAGGGTTTGCCCTGCCGCCACTTCCGCCGCGTTAACGATATTGTCGCCCGCCAGCGTGTCGATCGTTACTACCGGCAGCGAGCTGTCCACCAGCACGTCGTGCGAGGTTGAAGCGCTGTTGCCGACGCTATCGGTGACGTTCGCCGTCACGGTGTAATTCGCTTCGCCCAGCGCCGAGACGTTTGCCGCCGGAACGGTTACGCTCCAGTTTCCGCTCGCGTCAGCGGTAGCCGTGTAGTGAATGCCGTTCAGGGTCACCGTAATGGTCGTGCCTTCCGGCTGGTTGCTGGTGCCGGAAATCTGCAGATCTTCGCCTTTCTCTGCCGCGTTGATCACGTCGTCCGCCGCCAGCGTGTTGACACCGATGACAGGCGTCACGGTATTCACCACCACATCCAGTGAACTGCTTCCGGTATTGCCGGATCGGTCGGTCACGGAGACGTCGATGGTCCAGGTGCCGTCCGTCAGCCCCTGCACGACAGACGCGGGCAGGCCAAGGCTCCAGTTCCCCGCCGCATCCACCACGGTGGTGTAATCGACGCTGTTAATAGTGATAGTCACCCGATCGCCCGCTGCCGCCCCGGTGACGGAGCCGCTCAGGATCTGCGCCTGTGCATGGGCGAGCTGGTTAACGGTATTGGTGTCGGTGACGAAGTGGTTGATGGTCACCTGCGGCACAGTCGCGTCCACCAGCCCAACGCGGTCGGCGCTGCTGCTGTTGCCCGCCACGTCGCTTACGGTGGCCGTCACGGTCACGATGCCATCGTTGAGGGCACCGACGTCAGCCGCCGGTACGATCAGCTGCCAGGTTCCGTCCGTCTGGACCGTGGTCTGATACGTTTTGCCGTTCAGCGTCACGGTGACCGTCTGGCCCGGCTCCGCAGTACTGGTGCCGCTTAAGGCTAAATCCTGCTGCGCCTCTGCCGCATTGATGATGTTATCGCTGGTGAGGTTATCGAGGGTAATCGCCGGCGGCAGCGTATCCACCGTGACCACGCGCGACGCGTCGGCACTGTTACCGTTGACGTTCGTGACGCTGACGCTCACCTGCGCCCGCCCGTCGATCAGGGTTTCCATGGCGCTGGCGGGCACGGTCAGGCTCCAGGAGCCATCCTGCTGCACCTGGGCGGTAAAGGTCTGGTCGGCGAATTTCACCACCACGGTCTGCCCCGCCTCCACGCCCTGCGTCTTTCCGGAGAGAGTTAAATCGGCACCTTTTTCTGCCGCATTCAGCAGGTCATCGCCGGAGACGGTATCAATGGTGACCGCCACGGCGTTGAGATCGAGTTCAATCGGGTGTTCAGCCGCAACGGTATTGCCCCAGGCATCTTTTGCGCTGACGCTAACCGTCACCTCTCCCGCGGTCCAGGCCTGCAGGTCCGCAGCAGGAACGCCAATGCTCCAGCCGCCGCTGGCGGTAACCACGGCGTTATATTCGACGTTGTTGATGGTGACGACGATCGGCGTGCCCGCGGCCAGGTGGGTGCTGGCGCCGGTGACGGTCAGATCCTGCTGCTGTTCGATGGCGTTGACCACGTCGTCGCCGGAAATGGTGTTCACACGCAGGCCCGGCAGCTGTGCGTTGATGTTGATATCGCGCTCGCCGGTACCGGTATTGCCGTGCGAATTGGTCACCGACGCGGTGAAGGTTAAATCGCCGTCGCCGAACGCCTTAAGATCCGCTGACGGGATTTTCACGCTCCAGGTCAGATCGCTGCCCACCGTGGCGGTGTAGCTCTTGCCGCCCACGGTGACAGAAACGGTATCGCCCGCCGCCGCGCCGGTAACGCGACCGCTGAGGGTTTGATCGACACCCGCTTCGGCGTTATTGACCAGGTTGTCGCCCGCAAAGGTGTTGATGACCACCTGCGGCAGCACGGTATCCACCAGCAGCGTCGCCCCGGCAGAGCCGCTGTTACCCACGCTGTCAGTGCCGCTGACGCTGACGGTGTAGAGGGTGTTCGCCAGATTCAGCACGTCGGAAACCGGCACCTGGACCGCCCAGATGCCGTTTTCAACGGTGGCCTGATAGCTGACGTTGTTCAGCGTCACGGTAATGGCGCTGCCGTCAGGCAGGTTGCTGGTACCGGTCAGGCTCAGCGGCTGCATCGCCTCCTGGGCATTCAGCACGTTGTCCTGGCTAATGGCGTCAATCGTAAATTCTGGCGGGTTGCCGCTCAGCGTAATGCCGTGCGTGGCGCTGCCGGTGTTGCCCGCCGCGTCGGTCACGGATACTGAAATCGTGTGGTTGCCTTCACCCAGCGCGCCCAGCACGGATGCCGGAACGCCCACGCTCCAGCTGCCGTCCGCCAGCACCACGCCGGTGAAGGACTGGCCGCCAACGGTCACGGTGACCACATCGCCTGCCGACGCGCCGCTCGTCTGCCCGGAAATAATCTGCGCCTGGCCCTGTTCGCTGGTGTTCAGTATGTCGTCGCCCGCCACGGTATCGATGGTGACCACCGGCGCGGTGGTATCCACCGTGAAATCTGCGGTGACAGACGAACCGTTGCCCGCTTTGTCGCTGACGTTCACCGTCAGGGTGTGATTACCCTCGTTGAGCGCCTGCACGTCGTCCGCAGCAAGCGTGACGGACCAGGTACCGTCGCTGCCCACCGTGGCGTTGTAGTTTTTACCGTTCAGCGTGACCGTGACGATCTGACCGGCTTCCGCAGTCGTTTTGCCGGTCAGCGTCAGCGGCTGGCTGTGCTCGGCGGCATTAATGATGTTGTCCTGCGCGAGGGTATCGACAGAGAGGGTTGGCGCGACGCTATCCACGCCGATTGTCTGGCTGCCGCTCACGGTGTTACCCGCCGCGTCTTTGCCGCTGACGTTGACCGTCCAGGTGCCATCGCCCGACGCCTGCGCGTCAGCCGCGGGCACGTTAACACTCCACGTCCCGTCAGCCCCCACTTCCGTCGTATAGGTTTTACCGTTCAGCGTCACGGTGAGTGCGGTACCCTGCGCCAGATTCTTGCTGGCACCGGAGAGCGTAAAGCCCGCGGATTGCTCGCTGGCGTTAAGCACGTTGTCGCCCGCTGTGGTGGCCAGCGTAATGGCAGCCTCGGCGGTCGAGACCGTTACGGTAATGTTGCCCGCATCGGTGGTTTTACTGCCGTCGATCTGCACCACCGACCAGGTGTGTTCCCCGTCCGTCTGGGTCGGTAATTTTACCGTCCAGGTGCCCTCTTTACCGACCATGGCGCTGGCGATGGTGCTGCCGCTGCTGTCTTTGATCTGGATGGTCGCGCCCGGCTGGCCGGTGCCGCTAAAGGTTGGCGTGTTGTCGTCCGTGATCGCGTTTGCTGTCAGCACGCCCTGCTTGTCGCCCGCTTTATCCGACAGCAGGAAGGTTGGCGTGGCGCTTTCCACCTCTTTCGTATTATCAATAACTTTTGTTTTAGTCTCGCCGTCGCCGCCGTTTGCCAGCAGCGCCCCGATGGCACCGCCGCCTAATGCAGCTCCCGCAATCCAGCCCCACGGGGCGTCGCTTAAGACGCTACCCTGCTCGAGGAAAGGTTGAATGCTGCTAATCGGTGTGGCCTGCGCGGTTAGCTCGGTCACCGCCACGCCTGACGCTTCCCCGGTATCGGCAAAAGAAATATGCGTCAGTTCCTGACGATCGTTGAACACCAGCTCTGACTGGTTGTGCGTATCAGGATCTTCAACAAAATAGTTATTGCAGCGAATCACGCTGCCATCTTTCATATAAATGAGGAGGTCTTTACCCTGGCGGACATATCGCACCACATCCTGAGCAGAACCCTGGATTTCAATCACGCTCGGGGAGGAAATAGAGACCGACAAATTTCCTTCGCCGGTTAATTTCGTTTTCTCCGCCGTTTTGCGAATGATGACATCAACAACCTTTATGTTACTCATATTTCTCTCCTTGCAGGTGTGCGGATTCCTGTGGATATGTCCACCAGACGGATGTAGCTATCCCTGGGAAAAAACACCCATTATTTTCAGACTTATTTTGCGCGACAATACGCGTCTTTTTTTAACTCAAATCGGGTAGTTTTGCGGCAGCGTTTTTCTCTATTCCAATAAGCGGCATTAAATTATCAACCGCGGAAGCATAATTAATTGCTGAACTCCAGCCATCATACTCAGCGATTATTTTCGCCGAGGTGGCCTGCCAGACATCCTGCTCAACGCTGAGCAGATCGTTAATGCTCCGCTTGCTCAGGGTGTACTCATTTTTATAAACATCACGGGCGCGCAGCGCATTTTCCAGCTGCTGTTTCCCGGCCTCCATTCTTCCCCGCGCGCCGGTCCAGTCCGCCTGCGCGACGGAGGCTTTTTGCAGGACGTCGAAACGCGCCTGATCGACCTGAGAGGAGGCCATCGCCCGCGCGCCTTCAGCCTGCCGCACGCGTGCAGAGACCGCGCCGCCCTGATAAAGCGGTGCGTCAATGTTGAGTTGGATCTGGTCGTCCCAGTACGAACGGTTGTCCGACTCGTAACGGGTACGTCCGCCCTTCAGGCTTAGGGTCGGCCAGTGCTGGGACTTCGCCGTCTCCACGCCATACTGGGCAGAGCGCTCCATGTTTTGCGCGGCCATGACCGCCGGTATCAGCGAATAATCAATGCGGTTGAGCGAATCAGGTTCAACCGCGAGGTTTGCGGGTACAGGCGAATAGTTTTCTGCCTGCATGCCGGTTAATACCGCAAGCCTTGCGCGGGCGCTGTTTAAGGCGGCCTGATACTGCGCGACCGTTGCCTGCATACCGGCAATACGCGTGCGGGTCTGGAGCTCATCGGAGGTCGAGCTCACGCCCGCGTCGGCGCGCAGCTTTGCCAGCTGCTCAACATTTTTCAGGGCCTGAACGTTCTCCTTTGCTGCCTGCAGCAGATCGGCATAGCGTTTGACCTCGACATAGCTCAGCGCCGTTTTTTCCGCCACGTCAGAGAGCGTGCTCATCAGCTGGTAGCGATAGCTATCGCGCTGGGCGGAAGACTGGCTGATGCTGTTATTGGTCTTGCCAAAATCATAGATCAGCTGCGTCAGGCTCAGTCCCCAGGCGGCTGAATTCTTCAGCGACCCGCTGGAATCGGTGGTCTGGCTATGGCCCGTGCTCCCGTTCAGCGATATTTGCGGCATCCAGCCGCTGCGCGCTTCATCTATTTGTGCCTGACCAATACCGAGCTGCGCGGCCTGCTGACTAATAGACGGATCGCGATCGATAGCAAAAAGAATACTTTCTTTTAAGGTGGTCCTGGCAACCGGGGCAATACCCACCTGATTACTATTGGCGTACGCCGTATTTATGGCTAATGAAATGAATGCCAGCGCTGCTGTAAATCGGCGTAACATTGGCTTTCGTAATATCGTCATTTTATCTCCCTGACTCTGAGTGACACTGAAGCAATTACCCAAAAAGAGGTATAGATAATTAGACAAATATCTTTTTTAGCATCCTTGCCGAATTTTAGGTAAAACTCCCCATACCCATTTCCCCCTGGAGATGAGATCTGCCTGCGTCTTATTTAATTAAGAATTTACTTATTTCCTAAAGTGGTTAGCAGCATAACAAAATGTGTTATAGGCCACTACACCCACAATGTTAATGCGGTGTTACAATTAAGAAAAAAGATGGGGTTTCTGGACAAAAGTCTTAAAATGACCTTTCAGATGAAACATATAAACCGTCTGTTATTTAAGGAAAATTCTTAATTTGCTCCCTGCACATTTTTGCGTTAATTTCCGCGCGGGTCAGACACAAAGATTTTCAAAGAAGTGTCAATTTAAGTAGCCAAACAGGATGAATTGGGATTTATCGCTATTAAAAAACTAATTAAAGCAATTAATATCTATAAATATCTATTTTGTCGAAACTTAACTCCAGACAATGGTGTTGCACTGGTTACATAATCCAAACCGTTAAATAAAACATAACAATAACATTATGATTAACATTCAAAACGGCTTGCTTATACCTGTTTAATAAAATTTTAATAATCACGCATCTGAATCATCACCTCACTCCCCGACATCAAAACCACGTTGCCCTTCTCTCTGCGTTAAAATGCTGTATTATGCAAACTATTGCGATATTTTGCAGGAATGTAACCGATGCACAAAACTGCACGACAGCGCCACGTTCTGGATATCCTGAGCGAGCAAGGCCAGGCCAGCATCACCGAACTGGCAGAAAAGCTGCAGGTTTCAGCCGATACCATCCGTCGGGATCTGACCGACCTGGAGAACCAGGGCCTGGCGCAGAAGAACCACGGCGGAGCCATCGCGCTGAATCTCTCCGCCATGAACCGTCATGGCCGCAATACGCTGCTGCCGGAAACCAAACAGCGCCTCGGAAAACAGGTCGCCCTGCAGGTCCCTGCGGGTTCTACCCTGTTTCTGGATGCGGGCAGCACGCTGATGGCTGTCGCCTCCTTTCTTCGCGGGCCGCTCACCGTCATAACCACGTCGCTGGATATCGCCCAGCATTTTAGCGACCGGGAAGACGTTGAACTGATCCTGCTCGGGGGGAAATGGGACCACCAGCAGCGCCTGTTTGCCGGAAGCGCCACGTTGTCGTTGCTGTCCCGTTATCGGGCAGATATCGCCATCCTCGGGGCGTGCGCCATTCATGCCGAACTCGGTTTGAGCGCCGGTAAAGAAGCGGATGCCGAGGTTAAGCGCGCGATGCTTGACGCAAGCCATGCGCACTGGATTGTTGCCGACCACCTGAAAGTCAACCGCTGCGAGCCGTATCTGGTTTCCGGGTTATCCAACATTCAACAACTCTTTTTAGATCGTCCCTGGCCTGAGCTTGGGGACCCTGGCGCATTGCAGGTCACGGTGTGCGCGAATTAACGTGGAGAAGTTCATGAGTACAGTTCGAACAATTAACATTGCGCTGATCGGGTATGGATTTGTGGGCAAAACCTTCCATGCCCCGTTAATCCAGTCTGTGGATGGGCTTAAGCTGGCCGTGGTCTCTTCTCGTGATGAAGAGAAGGTTAAACGCGATCTGCCGGACGTAGAGGTGGTCGCCACCCCTGAAGAGGCTATTCAGCATCCGGATGTTGATCTGGTGGTGATTGCCTCCCCCAACGCCACGCACGCCCCGCTGGCGACGCTGGCTCTGAACGCCGGCAAGCATGTCGTGGTGGATAAGCCTTTCACCCTCGACATGCAGGAAGCCCGCGACCTGATTGCGCTGGCGGAGGAAAAGCAGCGTCTGCTCTCCGTCTTCCACAACCGCCGCTGGGACAGCGATTTCCTCGGCATTAAGCAGGTTATTGAGCAGGGCACGCTCGGCAAGGTCAAACACCTGGAGTCGCATATCGACCGCTTCCGCCCGGAAGTGCGCGTGCGCTGGCGCGAGCAGAACGTCCCCGGAAGTGGCTTATGGTTTGACCTGGGTCCTCATCTTATCGACCAGACGCTGCAGCTCTTTGGCCTGCCGCAGTCGGTTCAGGGGAATATCGCGACGCTGCGCGACGGTGCAGAAATCAACGACTGGGCGCACGTGGTCTTAAACTACCCGGAGCATAAGGTGATTCTGCACGCCAGCATGCTGGTGGCGGGCGGTACGGCGCGCTTTGCCGTCCACGGGGACAAGGGCAGCGTGGTGAAGGCCAGAATCGATCAGCAGGAAGCACAGCTGCTCTCCGGGGTGATCCCCGGCAGTGAGGCCTGGGGCGAAGACAGCGACAGCATGGTGTTCTTTGGCGCTGACGGCGCATCGCAGACGATCCCTGCCCCGAAAGGCGATCAGCGTCAGTACTACATCAACGTGCGTAATGCGCTACGCGGGGAAATCGCCAATCCTGTCCACCCTGTTGAGGCATTGGCGGTGATGGCCGTGCTGGAAGCGGCAGTGACGTCGTCGGAAACGGGGTCAACGCAGACGCTGGCGTTAACGGCTGAAGAGCGTGCTCTGTTGGGTTAAAAAACAAGCCGGGTGACGCGTAGCGCTCCCGGCCTACGATTCTGGAATTGCATCGTAGGCCGGGTAAGGCATAGCCGCCACCCGGCAAGCGTTAAAGACTACGAACGCTTTTTCGGCATCATGCGCAGAAGGGTATTATCTTTCCAGAAATAGTGGTGCATCAGCGCCGCCGCGGCGTGCAGGCCAATCACAAAATAGCCCAGATTTGCCAGCGTCTCGTGCCACTCTTTCAGCATATCTACCAGGTCAAAATTGGACTCCGCCGCATGCGGCATCGCCAGGCCAAAAGCAAACCAGTCGCTGCCCCGGTTATACATCATCACAATGCCAATCAGCGGCAGCGCAATAAACAGCAGATACACCACCAGATGCCCCAGATGAGACATCCCCGTCACCATCGCTTTTGGCTTCGGTTGAATCGGCGGTGCACGGAATTTCAGGCGAACCAGCAGACGCGTCACCATCAGCACCAGGATACTGATCCCGCATGAGACGTGGATCATGTTGATCGTCGGGCGCGCGGTGCGCGGGAAGAAACCTCTGAACTCCATGGCGCAGTAGGCGACGATGATTAACAGAAACACCAGCCAGTGGATGCCGATTTGCAGGCTTGTATATTTAGTGCGCATGTGATTTCTCGATTAAAAACAGTTACCGCGCCAACATAATCTCCTTTCCTTAAAAATTCATTAACTTTTCTGTATGGTTTTTCAAATACATCCTCCCGCATGAAGCATCTTCAATTGCCGCCCTGCCCGTGATGGTCTAAGCCTGGATGAGTTCAAACTGTCACATCGACACGTTTACAGGAGAACACCATGAGTAAAATTGGCATTAACGGATTTGGACGCATCGGACGTCTTGTTCTGCGCCGCCTTCTTGAAACCCAGGACAGTAATACCGTCGTCGCCATCAACGACCTCACCTCTCCAAAAGTGCTGGCCTACCTGCTCAGGCACGACTCCAACTACGGTGGCTTCCCGTGGAGCGTGGATTTCACCGAGGATGCGCTGATCGTTGACGGTAAAACCATCGCAGTGTATGCCGAAAAAGAGGCAAAGCACATTCCGTGGAAAGCCGCGGGCGTGGATATCGTCGTGGAGTGCACCGGCTTTTATACGTCTGAAGAGAAATCACGGGCGCACCTGGACGCGGGCGCGAAGAAGGTGCTGATCTCTGCGCCCGCGGGGGACATGAAAACCATCGTCTACAGCGTGAACGACGAGACCATTGACGCCAGTGATACCATTATTTCCGTCGCCTCCTGCACCACCAACTGCCTCGCCCCGCTGGCAAAAGCCCTGAACGACGCGTTTGAAATTAAGGTGGGCACCATGACCACCATTCATGCCTATACCGGTACCCAGGCGCTGGTGGATGGCCCGCGCGGGAAAGATCTTCGCGCCTCCCGGGCGGCGGCAGAGAATATCATTCCGCACACCACCGGCGCCGCAAAGGCCATCGGTCTGGTGATCCCTGCGCTCAGCGGCAAACTGAAAGGCCACGCCCAGCGCGTGCCGGTTAAAACGGGCTCCGTTACCGAACTGGTGGCCATTCTGGGCAAGAAAGTGACCGTTGAGGAGATCAACGCCGCGCTGAAAAAGGCCACTCAGGGCAATAAATCGTTCGGGTATACCGATGAAGAGATTGTGTCGTCAGATGTGATTGGCTCGCATTATGGTTCGGTGTTTGACGCCACGCAGACGGAGGTGTCAGAAGCGGGAGACCTTCAGCTGGTGAAAGCCGTTGCCTGGTATGACAACGAGTATGGGTTTGTGACGCAGCTGGTGCGGACGCTGGATAAGTTTGCGGCGCTGTGATTTCCCCCCTCACCCTCTCCCCAATGGGGCGAGGGGATTGTTCCGAGCCTAAATTATTTTACGTGCGCCCTTCAGGACAGGATCCTGCTGTAGCTGTTTCCACGCGGCGGTGACGGCCTCAGGGAATTCAACGTGAGCAATATAATCCCGCCCGGCCGGGCCATAGCCGTTAGCGTCGTCATACAGGCGCGGCAGCTCCCCCATAACCAGTGAAAGATGACGGTCAACGGGCCACAGGCCGGTGTGGCCCTCGCTGAATTCCACGCCCTCGTTACCGTTTTGCAGCGTCGGCGTAAACCCCGGATGGCTGACCCACTGCGGCGAAATGGGCTCATCACGACACACGCGGGCAAACGTCGCCATCGTGCGGCGCTGCATCGTCGGATCCTGCACCACCAGCACCCGCCCGGTCGTTCGATGATGCTGTTTCAGCATGTTCCAGCTAAAGCGCGCGTTTTCGCCGCAGTTTGTGGAGCGATCCTCAACCCACAGACGCGCCTCGGGGATCTGCCAGAACGCCCGCGCAATGTCGGCAAGAATGCTCGCTTCGGCCCGCCCGGTGACCGGTACGGTGTGGTAACGCGGATGATTGCCAATGGCGGTATATAAAAAGGGGGTCGAATGGCCGATGCCGCCGCTGATCAGAAGCGGTACATCTCTCTGGGCGGCAATACGACAGGCCGCATCAATGGTGGGGATCACCGCGTTTCCAGCCAGAATCACCGCATCAATCTCCGGAGCGTGACCCGTCACCCTCAGCTCGTCCTGCGCCAGCCATGCGGCGACAGTATTGAAAGCCGCCAGCGTGGCATCCGCCAGAACGGGAAAATGGGGCTGAACCATGGTGATCTCCTCACGTTGTTGAAGCGCCGAATTTATCATTTTTCTGAAATAACCAGAAACATCCAAAAATCATCGGGTTGCACCTGCCTATTATGCTTTTGATTTCCAGCTCTACAAAACATTGTATTGTGCAGGCGTCATGAAAAAGCACCCAACGCTGCTTATTTCGCCGTGATCTGACCAGTTTTATCCCCCCTGCGCTTGCCAAAGACAACATCCAACCCTAAGTTGCTTAACAATTTCACAACCTTTTTTATCATCACAGGTTGCACCTGAAGCGCGCCAGGTGACACCTCTCTCATCATCAACGTGGCGGGGTTTCAGGTCATGACAGAACATGAAAGTACGACGACGGTGTTACGTAAAAATAAAAAGGTGTTAATCGCCAGCCTTACCGGGAGCGCCATTGAATGGTTTGACTATTTTCTCTACGGTACGGCGGCCGCGCTGGTCTTCAATAAGATCTTTTTCCCGATGGTCGATCCGGTGATCGGACTCATCCTCTCTTATCTCTCTTTCTCATTAACCTTCTTTATTCGCCCCATCGGCGGGGTACTTTTCGCCCACATCGGCGACCGCATCGGACGTAAAAAAACCCTCGTGCTGACCCTCTCTTTGATGGGAGGTGCAACCGTTATGATTGGCCTGCTGCCCACGTATGAGATGATTGGCCTCTGGGCGCCTGCGCTGCTGATCCTGATGCGCATCATTCAGGGGATGGGCATCGGCGGTGAATGGGGCGGCGCGCTGCTGCTGGCCTATGAATACGCGCCAGAAAAACGTAAAGGCTTCTTCGGCAGTATTCCACAGGCGGGCGTCACCATCGGCATGCTGATGGCAACCTTTATCGTGTCGCTGATGACCCTGTTTAGCGAGGAGGATTTTCTCTCCTGGGGCTGGCGCATCCCGTTCCTGCTGAGCTCGGTGCTGGTGTTGCTCGGCCTGTGGATCCGCAAAGATATTGACGAAACGCCCGATTTTCAGCGAGTCAAAGCGTCCGGTCAGGTGGCTAAGGCTCCCCTGCGCGATACGCTGAAACAT
Organism: Enterobacter cloacae complex sp. BZL2005; assembly: GCF_049238885.1. Classification (NCBI taxonomy): domain Bacteria; kingdom Pseudomonadati; phylum Pseudomonadota; class Gammaproteobacteria; order Enterobacterales; family Enterobacteriaceae; genus Enterobacter; species Enterobacter cloacae complex sp. BZL2005. The sequence continues at coordinate 335,104 of NZ_JBMKGI010000003.1, forward strand.
CACTGGCGTGAAGTGTTGATTGCCGCCGGTTTGAAGGTGGTTGAAACCGCGCCGTTCTACATCTTCTCGACCTTCGTGGTGAGCTATGCCACCAGCACGCTGACGTATCAGAAATCGCAGGCGCTGGAAGCCGTGACGCTGGGAGCCCTGGTGGCGACCATTATGATCCCGCTAATGGGGCTGCTCTCCGATAAGGTAGGCCGTCAGCGCATGTACGCAATCAGCGTCTTCGTGCTGGGCCTGTTTATCGTACCGTGGTTTATGCTGCTCAATACCGGCACCACGTGGGGTATCGTGCTCGCGACGGTCATCGCCTTTGGCGTGTTGTGGGCCCCTGTCACGGCGGTACTCGGCACGCTGTGCTCTGAAATCTTTAGCGCAAACGTGCGCTACACCGGCATTACGCTCGGCTATCAGCTGGGTGCCGCGCTGGCTGGCGGTACCGCGCCGCTGATTGCCACCGGCCTGCTGGCAAAATACGACGGCGACTGGGTGCCGGTGGCCTGGTATCTTGCCGTCACGGTGACCATTTCTTTAATCGCGATTTTCTGCGCCAGCCGCGTTAAGCGCGCCACTCTCATCCAGGCGCAGCCCGAACGTCTCTGACCCTTCCCGGCCCGTCCTGCGGGCCGCTCTTTTTCCTTAAATTTCCCTTCACCATTTGATTAACATGCGTAAATCATATTCACTTGAATTATCATTTGCGGGAGTCGTAGAATCGCTATCCCGCTAATTATTCAATCATTTCTAAGGTAAACGACGTTATGCGCCTGCCCGAACGCGACCCTTATGCTCCTCGCGAGTGGCAGCCACATGAGAAACCCGCCCTGCTGGGTTCGCCCTCCACGCCCGAACACAGCACGCCAAAACGCATTGCCTATGGCGTCGTGGGCCTGCTGGTCTGCCTGACGGGTGCGCTGGGCAATGCGGTGGTGACCGCCAACCTGCAAAATTTGCAGGGGACCTTCGGCGCCTGGTCAACCGAAATCGCCTGGCTGCCCGCGGTTTATGTGATGACCAACATCTCCATCAACCTGCTGCTGGTTAAATTTCGCCAGCAGTATGGCCTGCGCGCCTTTACGGAAGGTTTTCTGGTGCTGTACGTGCTGGTCACCTTTTTCCACCTGTTCGTTAACGATCTCAGCTCGGCGCTGATGGTGCGCGCCGCGCACGGCATGGTGGCCGCCGCGCTCAGCTCGCTGGGGATTTACTATCAGATCCAGGCCTGGCCTGCGAAGCACCGCCTGAAGGCGCTGACCATCGGCATCACCGGTTCATCACTCGCCATCCCGCTGGCGCGCCTGTTTTCAACCGAGCTGCTGCAGCTGGACGAGTGGCGCGGGCTTTATTTCTTCGAGCTGGGACTGGCGCTGATCTCCCTGGCCTGCGTCATCGCCTTAAAACTGCCGCCGGGTGACCGGCGCAAGGTCTTTGAGAAGAAGGACTTTATCACCTTCTTTTTACTGGCCCCCGGGATGGCCCTGCTCTGTGCCGTCCTCTCTCTGGGCCGCCTTGACTGGTGGTTCGAAGCGCCGTGGATCGGCTGGTCGCTGGCGCTATCGCTGGTGCTGATTGTCGCAGCCATCGTCTTTGAACATAACCGCAGCAACCCGCTGCTGAACACCCGCTGGCTGTCGAGCGGCAGCATCGTCCGCCTGGGGCTGATTATGCTGCTGATCCGTATCGTGCTGGCAGAGCAGAACACCGGCGTCATCGGCTGGCTGCAGTACGTGGGCTTACAGAACGAGCAGATGACGCACCTTGCGTGGTCCATTTTCGCCGGGATCGTCTGCGGGATTGTCACCAGCTGTCGCACCATCAAGCCGACGAAACTGGCGTGGCCAATCATCACGTCTCTGGCGCTGATGATTGTTGCCTCGCTGCTGGACAGCCAGTCCAACAACCTGACCCGTCCGGATCAGCTGATGGTAAGCCAGTTCCTGCTGGGCTTCGGCAGCGCCTTCTTCCTGGCGCCCGCTATGCTGGCCGCCATTGGCGGGGTGATCGCCGACCCGCGTAACCTGGTCAGCTTCTCGGTGATGTTTGGCATGAGCCAGAACCTGGGCGGCCTGCTGGGCTCCGCGATCCTCGGCACCTTCCAGACCTGGCGCGAGAAATACCACTCCAGCCTGCTGGCGGACCAGCTCACCACGCTCAACCCGCTGGTCAACGAGCGAATTCAGCTTTATACCCAAATGTACAAAAGCCTGATTGGCGACAGCGCGCTGCTGGGAACCCAGGCGATAACGCAGCTGCAAACGGTCACCGCGCTGGAGGCGAATATTCTGGCTTATAACGATACTTATCTGCTGACGGCGAGCATCGCTGCCGCCACGCTGGTCTGGATTTTATGGCGCTTGCTGCGCCTGCGCATCACTGCCCGTCTGGCGCTGAAGAACGCCACCGGCAACAAATAATTGAAAGAGTTCTGGAGAGTTTATGAGTCAGCAGGATGCCGCCAAAGAGCAGGCCAACACCCGCAAAAATGTGCGCATTGTTTCCGTTTTCACCGCCGCCGCCATCGGTATTGTCGGCGTGCTGGTGATCCTTTATGCGTGGCAACTGCCGCCGTTCACCCGTCACGCGCAGTTTACCGATAACGCCTACGTGCGCGGCCAGACGACGTTTATCAGCCCGCAGGTGAACGGCTATATCACCGAGGTGAAGGTTCAGGACTTTGTGCAGGTGAAAAAAGGCGACCTGCTGCTGCAGATCGATGACCGTATCTATCGTCAGCGGGTGCATCAGGCAGAGGCGCAGCTGGCGATGAAAATTGCCGCCCTGAATAACAACCTGCAGCAGCGTAAAAGCGCCGAAGCAACGATCGCCAAAAATGACGCCGCGCTGAAAAATGCCCGCGCCCAGAGCCTGAAAAGCCAGGCGGATTTAAAACGGGTGAAAGAGCTGACGGCGGACGGCTCGCTTTCCATTCGCGAGCGCGACGCCGCGCTGGCCAGTGCCGCCCAGGGCAGCGCCGACATCGACCAGGCGAAAGCCGCCCTTGAGATGTCGCGTCAGGATCTGCAGACGGTGATTGTCAATCGCGGTGCGCTGGAAGCGGATGTTGAAAACGCCAAAGCAGCGCTGGAGCTGGCGCAGATTGACCTGCAAAACACCCGCATTGTGGCGCCGGGTGACGGCCAGCTCGGCCAGATCGCCGTGCGTCTCGGGGCCTACGTGACCGCCGGAACCCATCTCACCACCCTGGTGCCGCCGCAGCACTGGGTCATCGCCAACATTAAAGAGACCCAGCTCGCGGAGCTGCGCGTCGGCCAGCCGGTGAAGTTCACCGTTGATGCCCTGAACAACAAGGCGTATCAGGGCCGCGTGGAGAGCATCTCCCCGGCGACCGGCGTGGAGTTCAGCGCCATCACGCCGGATAACGCCACCGGGAACTTTGTCAAAATTGCCCAGCGTATTCCGGTGCGTATTGAGGTGCTCGGTAAGCCAGAGGACGCCGCGCTGCTGCGTCCGGGTATGTCGGTGCAGGTAACCATTGATACGCGGGAGGCGAAGCAATGATCCTTCGCCCGATAGCCGCGCTGGTGGCGGCGGTCATGCTGGCCGGATGCCAGTCCGTTGACGTCAAACCGGCGCAGCCGACGCTGCACATCCCCACCCAGTGGCGCACCGTCTCCGGCCCTGCCAGCCCGGCGGAGCAGCTCTGGTGGCGTAATTTCCATGACAACCACCTGAACCGCTATGTGGATCAGGCGCTACAGCACAACAGCGACGTGCTGATCGCCCGCGAACGGATAAACGAGTATCAGGCGCGGGTCTATGCGGCCGACGGCAGCCTGTTTCCCTCCCTCGACGCGGGCGTAACCGGGACGCGCGCCCGTTCACAATCCGCGGCGACCGGGCTGCCGGTTTACGGCACAGTGTACAAAGGGAGCCTGACGGCAAGCTATGACGTGGATATCTGGGGCGTCAACCGCAGCACCTCTCGCGCTGCCGAAGCCTCGCTGGCGGCGCAAAAAGCCGCCGCCGCGGCCGCGGATTTGACCGTCGCCTCGTCTGTGGCATCCGGGTATGTCACCCTGCTCTCGCTTGACGAGCAGCTGCGGGTGACCCAGTCCACGCTGAAATCGCGCGAAGAGGCGTTTAACCTTGCGAAGCGTCAGTTTGAGACGGGCTACAGCTCGCGCCTGGAGCTGATGCAGTCGGATTCCGAACTTCGCTCAACGCGGGCACAGGTGCCCGTGCTGCAGCACCAGATTGCACAGCAGGAGAATGCCCTCAGCCTGCTGCTGGGAAGCAACCCGGGCGACGTGGCGCGCAGTGAAAGCTTTGCAGCACTAACGCCGCTGACGCTGCCGTCGCAGCTGCCTTCTACGCTGCTGAACCGCAGGCCGGATATCGTCCAGGCCGAACGCCAGCTGGTGGCGGCGGATGCCTCGCTCGCGGCCTCGCGCGCCAGCCTGCTGCCGTCGATCAACCTGACCGCGACAGGATCGGTTCAGGATCGCACCCTTTCCGGCCTGCTGGACAACCCGCTTCAGCTCTGGAGCGTCGGAGGCAGTATTCTCGCCCCGCTGCTGAACCGCCAGGCGCTGAATGCGCAGGTGGATATTTCTCAGTCCCAGCGTAACCAGGCGCTGTACGCCTATGAAAAAACCGTGCGTAACGCATTTGCCGAAGTGAACAACAGCCTTGATGCGATAAGTCGCTATCAGGAACAGCTGACGGAGCTGCTTGCCCAGCAGGATGTGGCCCAGGAGACGCTGCGCATTGCGCAGAATCGCTATCGCAACGGCTACTCCTCCTATCTGGACGTGCTGGACGCGCAGCGCACGCTGTTCTCGGTCCAGACCAGCGTCGTGCAGGTGAAAAACAACCTGCTGCTGGCGCAGATTGATTTGTACAGAGCGCTGGGCGGCGGCTGGGTCAGTGCCTGAAAACCTGCCCGGTGGCGCTTCGCTTACCGGGCCTACATTTCGCCCCGTAGGCCGGGTAAGCGAAGCGCCACCCGGCGTTTA